>JAMPEL010000016.1 GCA_023665185.1 Roseburia sp. | reverse complement strand
CCTTGTAATTTTGACTTTTTGGGCACTTTTGGGGAGAAAGGGTGTGTTTGGAGGGGAATTTATATATCTTTTAGTCGGTCGGATTGTCCTGTTTGTCTCCTCCATTTTCGAGGCTCAAAACCCTCCGTAGAATCGCGTTTTTGCAACCTCGGCAAGGTTCGGTTCATTTTGAGGCGATTCTACGGAAGTTGGTTTTAACATATCAAATTGTCGTTGTTTGGGAGCTTTGCTGATATTTTTGACAGACTCCTCCGTCGCAAGGCGACACCTCACCTAACTTAGGGAAGGAGCCTGACCACCGTGCTTACGGAGAATTTAACTGTTTGATTAACAAGGTATATAGCTCCTCCTCTAAGTTAGAGGAGGTGTCGCCTTGCGACGGAGGAGTCTGTCTGATTTCATCTAAAACACACTTGCAAAAAGTCAGTCTGACCATCCAAAAAAGACCTGCGGGATATTCGCCAAGAGCATACATACAAGAAGTAAGCAGCCGAACTGAATACACCCGTAAAAAACATCACTTACATCAAGCCCCAACACTATAACAAACAAAATAAATCACTTGAAAAGCCAAATGAACCATCCTTATGCCAAAAAGACAATGGATAAGACAATGGATAAAAGATTTTTTCATTAACTTTGTCCGATAGAATAACTTTAATAACAAACTTCTAAAAATAACAATCAGACATGAAAAACTTTATGGACGAAAACTTCCTGCTGCAAACCGAGACAGCGCAGAAGTTGTATCATGAACATGCGGCAAAAATGCCAATCATAGACTATCACTGCCATCTCATTCCCCAAATGGTGGCAGAAGATCATAAGTTCCGCTCACTGACAGAAATATGGCTTGGAGGCGACCACTACAAATGGCGCGCAATGAGAAGCAACGGTGTGGCAGAGAAATACTGTACGGGGACTGACACCACCGACTGGGAAAAGTTCGAGAAATGGGCTGAGACCGTACCTTATACATTCAGAAACCCGCTATACGGATGGACTCATCTGGAGCTGAAGACGGCTTTCGGCATTGACAAAGTGCTTAACCCGAAAACCGCACGCGAAATTTACGAGGAGTGTAACGAGAAGCTGAAACAACCGGAATATTCGGCACGGGGCATGATGCGCCGCTACCATGTGGAGACGGTTTGTACGACTGACGACCCTATCGACTCTTTGGAATGGCACAAGATGACTCGTGAGAGCGGATTCGAGATAAAGATGATTCCGGCATGGCGTCCGGACAAGGCTATGGCTGTGGAAAACGCGCAGAACTTCAGGGCTTATATCGAGAAGCTGGCAGAGGTGAGCGGTGTGGGTATCAGTAAGTTCCAGGATGTAACCGACGCGCTCCAGAAGCGTCACGACTTCTTTGCGGAGAACGGATGCCGCCTTTCCGACCACGGCATAGAGGAATTTTATGCGGAGGACTATACGGATGCGGAAATAGAAGCAATCTTCAACAAAGTATATGGAGGAACGGAACTGTCGCATGAGGAGGTGTTGAAGTTCAAGAGCGCGATGCTCGTCAAATTTGCGGAAATGGACCATGCCTCGGGATGGGCACAACAGTTCCACTACGGTGCCATACGCGACAACAACAGCCGTATGTTCCGCCTGCTCGGTCCTGACACGGGCTTCGACTCTATCGGACAGTTCAACACGGCAAAAGCCATGTCGAAATTCCTCAACCGACTTGCATCGGAAGAGAAACTGACCAAGACTATCATCTACAACCTGAACCCGGCAGACAACGAGGTGGTGGCAACCATGCTCGGCAACTTCCAGGACGGCACTTGTCCGGGAAAAATCCAGTGGGGTTCGGGCTGGTGGTTCCTCGACCAAAAAGACGGAATGGAAAAGCAAATGAACGCCCTTTCCTTGCTCGGACTGTTGAGCCGTTTTGTAGGAATGCTGACCGACTCACGCTCGTTCCTCTCCTACCCGCGTCATGAGTATTTCCGCAGAGTATTGTGCAACCTCGTGGGCCGCGATGTGGAGAACGGCGAGATTCCTGTAAGCGAGATGGAACGTGTCAATCAAATGATTGAGGACATTTCTTATTACAACGCAAAGAACTACTTCAATTTCTGAAACGGAAGTTGAGCCTGCCTCATCTGGCAGACAACAGGAAGAGCCGTATCATGCTCCATACTTTGAAGGATGATATGGCTCTTCTTCCTTTTTTATCTGTATTGAATCCTCTGAACCTTATCTCATAAACACCCAATTCAAGCAATGGACAAAAACAAGATTTTAGCTCTAAGCCTGCTTTCCATGTCGCTTGCGGCAGCCCCCATACAGGCGCAGGTATCTTTTGGAAATGCCTCTAAATTCAATGACGGATGGAAATTCCATCTCGGCAACGACACCACAGCTGGCGCTCCCGGATATAACGACAAGAACTGGCGCACACTCGACTTGCCTCACGACTGGTCGGTCGAAGGTCAGTATTCCCCTACACTGGCAAGCTGCACGGCTTATCTCCCGGGAGGGATAGGATGGTACAGGAAGACATTCACCATAAACGACAATCACTCCAAGCATTACATCTACTTTGAGGGGGTATATAACCGCAGCGAGGTGTACCTTAACGGACATCTGCTCGGCAAGCGTCCGAACGGATATATATCTTTTATGTACGACATGACTCCATACCTTGTCGAGGGCGAGAATGTGTTGTCGGTAAAGGTAGACCACAGCAAATATGCGGACTCACGCTGGTACACAGGGTCTGGAATCTACCGCGACGTGTGGATGGTGGCGGCCGATGACTGCCACATTGCACAATGGGGTGTGGGATATAACGTGAGGAAGCTCAACAAAAACCATGCTGTAATGGATATTGATGTGGCAGTGGAAAATCCATGCAAGAACAGTCAGCTTGTCGTGGCACTGCTTGACGCTGACCACAATGTAGTGGCAAAGAAAAGCGTCAAGTCGGTATCGGAGAAGAACCGACTCACACTGAATACGGCCAAACCTCATTACTGGAATCTGGACGACCCGTATCTGTACTCCATAAAAGTAACAATACAAGGAGCAAACAATGAGATTATAGACGAGACCACAGTGCCGGCAGGCTTCCGGACTTTGGATTTTTCGGCAGACAAAGGGTTCGCGCTCAACGGCAAGTGGATGAAGGTGAAAGGTGTGTGCCTCCATCACGATGCCGGTGTACTGGGCGCGGCTGTCCCGGAGGCCGTATGGAAACGCCGTCTTCAAAACCTAAAAGAAATAGGTGTCAATGCAATACGAATGAGTCACAATCCACAGGCACCGATAGTATATGACCTTTGCGACCAGCTTGGTCTGCTGGTGATGGACGAGGCTTCCGACGAATGGGAGTTTCCTAAGCGCAAGTGGATAAACGGATGGAACAAGGGAATTGCCGGATATGACGGAACATTCGATTTTTTCGAGGAATGGATTGAAAAGGACGTGGCAGACATGGTGCGCCGCGACCGCAATCATCCGTCCATATTTCTTTGGAGCATCGGCAATGAAGTAGACTATCCTAACGACCCATACTCCCACCCTATTCTCGACGGAGCAAAGATAAACCAACCGATGTATGGCGGCTACAAACCCGACGCGCCTAATGCGGAACGTATCGGACATATAGCGGAAAAACTGTCGAAAGTGGTCAAGTCTGTCGATACGACACGTCCTACCACCGGCGCGCTTGCGGGAGTGGTAATGTCGAACGAGACACTCTACCCGAAAGCTGTCGATGTAGTAGGCTACAACTATACGGAAGACCGTTATGAGCAAGACCACCAGACTTATCCCGACCGCATCATCTACGGCAGTGAGAACGGTGCGCATTATGGAGCATGGAGAGCTGTCGTGGAACACGATTTCATCTTCGGACAATTCATTTGGACTGGAACAGATTATCTCGGAGAGGCTAAGGCATGGCCTTCACGCGGTCTTGGCACCGGGCTTCTCGACTTCGGAAGTTTCACGAAACCGCGCGGCTATTTCCGCGCATCGCTTTGGAGCGACAAACCGATGGCTTATATCGGGACCTATCCGAAAAACAAATGGATATCGATGGACGCATGGGACGACTGGAATTATGAGGAGGGGCAGGAAATAAGAGTGGTATGCTATACCAACGGAGCAAAAGCCAGACTCATTCTGAACGGGAATATTGTGGGCGAGACTAAGGAAAAAGACCCGTCCAACGGTATCATCTGCTGGGACATTCCTTATTCTGCCGGTGAGCTAAAGGTGGAAGCCCTGAATGAGAAGGATGAACAAATTGCCGGATATTCCATCAAGACCTCCGGTCGCCCTTACTGTTTGAGCGCAAAAAGAACAGGTGACGAGGACGCTGAAATATCCCATGTGGTAATCAACATTCTTGATGAGGACGGAAATATCGTTAAGTTGGGAGACAATGACATCACCTGCAAAATAGACGGCCCGGCAAAACTGTCGGGACTCGAAGGGAGCAACGATGCGGACATGAGCAACTATAATGACAATCACCAACGTGCTTATCGCGGACAACTTCTGGCTTATATCCGCCACGACAAAGCAAGCGATGCGCCTGTCACAGTCACATTCACATCACCGCTGCTCAAACCGGTTTCTGTAAGATTGAGATAGGAACAGGACAAAAAGAAGAGTGGAATAGAAATAAGTACCTATTCAGGCAGGGCGGAAACCTATTGCCTTTCCGCCCTACCTGATTAATTGTCGGGGAAAAGAACTAAGGGGATATGACATATTGCAAGATTACTGACAAAAAGATATTCACCAACTTCTTATTTATAAAAAAACATGAGATATCTGTTGTCTTCACAAGATCAATCCATACTAACACAATAATGTATATGGTTCATTGCAGACATATTTTTTGTCCACATCAAAAATCCCCAAAATGCGCAGAAAATTCTCAAAACCGCAGGGCGGTTTGTAAAAACAACAGTGCGGTTTTGAGAATTTAGTATGGAAGATTTTGTTTTCGACAACCGCCTTACCATCTTTGCAGAACTGTGGGACTGTCTCTTGTAAGCAGCATACATTCCTTAGAAAAACAAAGACACTTTGCCTGTCTCACCAAATGGATTTGGACTTGAAAAGGCATCAAACCCTTCTACAAAACCATTTAGTGGAGCAGACAAAGTGTCCTTGTTTTCAATTCTATATTTAAGTTCTACATATAAGAAGCCATACGGCTGATATATTTTCCTATAATATCAAACTCGATATTCACCTTTGTTCCAACCTCAATATCATGGAAGTTGGTATTTTCATATGTATAAGGAATGATACAAACCTGAAAGCTGTCGTCAGTAGGGTTGCAGACTGTAAGACTGACACCGTTTACTGTGACAGAGCCTTTATCGACAGTGATATATCCCCTCCGCGCCATCTCGCGGTCTACATGGTATTTGAAAGTATAGATATAGCTGCCTTGCGCGTCTTCAACACTTTCGCACACTGCCGTCTGGTCTACATGCCCCTGCACGATATGCCCGTCAAGCCGTCCGTTCATCATCATGCTGCGCTCCACATTCACCTTGTCGCCAATTTTGAGCAGTCCAAGATTGGAACGTTCAAGCGTCTCCTTCATGGCTGTGACCGTGTATGCGCCGTCCGCTATGCGTACAACAGTCAGGCACACACCGTTATGCGCCACACTTTGATCGATTTTCAATTCATCCACAAATGAACATTCAAGAGTAAAATGAACATTTTCCTGTTCCTTTTCTATCCCGACAACAATTGCCGTTTCTTCTACTATACCGGAAAACATAAGCTTAAAAACATTTTGATTTTGGATTTACAGAATACAAAGGTATTGTTTTTAATCAAAATACATGAAAAAAGGAATAATAAAAGGCAAAACATTTGAAGCATTACAGTCAAGCCACTATCTTTGTCTATTAATTCTTAGCTCAAAAAACATCATGAAAACAAAACTGATAAATATTGTCGCCATCACGGCGGCAACAATGGCAGTGGCAAGTTGCAGTGAGGACAATGCCACAGCCGTATCGCCTGTATTCAAAGAACTTACAATCGCCCCTCAGCCGGTTTACACCGGACAGTATGCCTATGCAAAAGTGGGCTATACTTATCCGGGAGCCTACATATATTCTTCTGAATACAGCTATTCTGTCGACAACGGCGCATCAGGCACATGGACGGTGGTAGACCCTACTACCGCAGAACCGCAGTTCAAGTTTCAGGTACCGGATAATCCCGGAACATACAATGTCACATTCAGAGCGACAAGGATAAACTTCTCTGCCACAGATGCAAACGGGGCAGTGTACGGAAGTGCGAACAGCGTCACATCCAGAGTGCGCGTGCTTACCGCTGATGTGATAAACGCTTGCTGGGGAGATACCCGTGTGCATATAGACAGCGTATTGAATGTGAAAGACACACTTGACGGGAAGAAACTGTGGACTGGCAGCATCACACTAAGCAATGCGGATGACGCTCAGGCACTGTCCGCCTCGCGCATATATTCTTTTGATACAGGCAACCGACTTATAAAGGTGGAAGAAACGGCCAAGTACAATCTGGAATGGACAAGACAATACAGCGAGGCACTGGAAGGATATAAATATGACAGTCTGCAAAACTATACCGCATTGTCTTCCATGATTGGACTGACCAATATAAACGGATATACCAAAAACGAATCTTCCGTAGTTCTTACAGGAAAAGGCTCTGAGATGTATCCGGCAAACCAATGGGGAAGATTTGAGACTCCGCAAGAACGTGCCAATGTGGTCAATGCGTTCTGGAGTGGCCTGCTTGAAAAATATACCTGCACTCTACAGTCGGAAAAGACCACCTGCATAGCTACAATATACAGCGAAGGCGACAAACTGATTCTCAACAGAGTATATACGGAAAAAGTTGATTAGCAACGTATTATTTTTACCAACTTAATATCAATTTTAATCTAAGAAGATGAAAAATCTAAAGAACAAATTGCTCATGCCTTTGATGCTGGCTGCTGTATGCCCAGCAACACTGAATGCAGCAGAAAACAAATCGGGAAGCCATCCTGACTCGGTATACCTTCTGTCGTATGCGACTCCTTCCAATCCAAAAGAAGGAATACGCTTGGCATACAGTGTGGACAGCAAGAATTGGATTGGCATAGGCAATAACCATTCTTTTGTAAGAAGCGATTTCGGTACATGGGGAGCAGAGAAGAATATGTATTCTCCTTCCATCATACAAGATACAGACGGAACATGGTATGCCGTATGGAGCCTGAACGAGAGAAGCCCTCAGTTTGCCACGACGCTTACAGAAGACTTGTGGACATGGAAACCACAGGATTATCCTTTCATCACCAAAGGGAACAATGTCATCGCACCGGTCATCACCAAAGAAAACGGAAAGTTCGTTGTCACATACAAGACTTCAAAAGGAGATGTGTACCGCACTGAAAGTTCCGACTTCAAACATTGGGGCAATCCGGAAAAAACATCGGAAAGCAATTACAAGTCAAAGCTTACCAAAGCAGTCGTGAACGGAGTTGAAAGAGAAGGAGAAGTTAATCGTGTGGCATGGAATGTAGTAGACAGACTCATAACCAACGTGGAAGCCGCAGCATTCAGAGCACAACGAGACAATGAGCGAATGGCAGATGACGAGTGGAGATTCAAAGGCTTGAAAGACGTCAAAGCATCGCTCAATGTGAATCTCAACGATACCAAAGCTATCAGCCCAGACCTCATCGGCATATTTTTTGAGGATATAAACTACGCTGCCGATGGCGGTCTGTATGCGGAACTCATCCAAAACAGAGATTTTGAATATTCAAAAAGCGACCGTGGAGAATGGAATGCCCAAACATCATGGAATCTTCAGGGAAATGGCAGTGAATGGACTATCGAGACAGAAAGTCCAATCCATGCCAATAACAGCCACTATTCCGTACTCAACACCACAACAGTGGGCGCACAGCTTGTAAACAGCGGATTCGATGGAATCGCGATAAAGAAAGGCGAAAAGTATAATCTTTCCTTGTTCCTGCGTTCCCTCGAAAAGAACGGACAGAAAATAAGAGTGAGCATTAAGAATGGAACGGAAACAATTGCCACATCCGTATTCTCTGCAAACAACGCATGGAAGCAGTATAAAGCCACTCTCACCGCAAAATCGGATGCAGACAACGCAAACCTCAGTATTGAGCCGCTCACAGAGGGTAAGGTAGGCATTGACTTTGTAAGCCTTTTCCCGCAGAACACTTACAAGAAACGCGCTAATGGTATGCGTGCAGATCTTGCTCAAACATTGGCAGATCTTCACCCGCGTTTTGTACGTTTCCCGGGAGGATGTGCCACTCACGGTAATGGTATAGATAACATATATCATTGGAAAAACACTGTAGGTCCATTGCACGAGCGCAAAGGGAACTTCAATATTTGGGGCTATCATCAGAGCATGGGACTCGGATTTTATGAATACTTCCAGTTCTGCGAGGACATAGGCGCAGAACCTCTGCCTGTACTCGCTGCCGGAGTTCCTTGCCAAAACAGTTCACGAGGAGGCGATGGACAACAAGGCGGTATTCCTATGGACGAGATGGATGAATACCTGCAAGAGCTTCTCGACCTTATAGAGTGGGCAAATGGCAATGCAAAAACATCTCCGCTTGCACGCATGAGAGCTGAAGCCGGGCATCCGAAGCCATTCAACCTCAAGTATCTTGGAATAGGCAATGAAGACCTTATCAGCGATGTGTTTACCGAGCGTTATAACTACCTGTGCCGTGGAATAAGGGCAAAGCATCCTGAGATCACTGTTGTCGGAACAGTCGGACCATTCTTTGAAGGCTCTGATTACGAATACGGATGGCAGATAGCTAAAGAAGAAAAGCTGCCAATTGTAGACGAACACTATTACAACTCACCTGGATGGTTCATCAACAACCAGAAGTTCTACGATAAATATGAGCGCAACTCTACAAAGGTATATTTGGGTGAATATGCATCAAAAGGCAACAATCTCGAAAATGCCCTTGCCGAAGGTGTACACATCACTAATCTGGAACGCAACGGCGACGTAGTAGTTATGTCCTCATACGCTCCGCTCCTTGCCAAAGAAAAGCATACACAATGGAATCCTGATTTGATTTATTTCAACAACACAGAAGTAAAGCCTACGGTCAATTATTATGTACAACAACTTTGCGGACAAAATTCCGGTTCACAATACATTTACAGTACACTGAATGTAGAGAGCAACAATGAGGCAGCCCGCATACGTGTGGCTTCTTCTGTGGTGAAAGACGAAAAGACTGGCGACCTGATATTGAAGCTTGTCAATTGTCTGCCGACAGCAGTCAAACTTGACATCAACCTCGGTAATATCGAAGGCTATCAGTCCACAGCTTCAAAATCAGTGATTACAGGAAACTACAACGACAGAAACCTAAAGCCGACTGTTTCAGAGATTGAAGTTTCTGACAAATTCGATTATGAGCTTCCTGAATATTCTTTTACCGTCATCAGAATAAAGCATGACACAAAGAAGAAATAGCACAGATACGAATACATGAAATGAGGCTGTCTAACAAGTCCTATTTTAATGATTTCACCCCTGTCAGAATTGAACTGCACCCCAAAAGTTTTGTGTCAAACTTTTGGGGTGCAGTTCAATTCTGACAGGGGTGATTTCTCATATTCGGAGACTTGTTAGACAGCCTCATTCCTATATCAATACTTTGACATACCCGTTGCCAAACAAAGATATTAAGTCAATACAACCATATCAGAAATTCGACTCATTAGTAGCCTTTCTGACCCTGCTCAATGTTTCCGGAGTCATTTGCAGATAAGACGCCACATATTGCAATGGAGCGCGCCTGATTATGTCCGGACAGTCACGCAACACACGAAGATAACGCTCTTTTGCCGTCTCAAAACGAATAGAATCCGCTTTTCTCTGCGAAAGGACTAATGAACGCTCAAGTATCACGAACATCAGATGACAGAACTCATACGACTGCCTTGTCAATTCTTGAATAGCATCATACGGAATGCCATACAATATAGAAGGCTCCAGCGTCTGTATCATAAGACGTGTGGGGACGCGCTGGAAATAACTCTCCGCACTAAATACTATGCCATTCTCATACACCAAATCCTCCGTCACCTCCTTTCCATCTTTCCGACAGAACTGCCTTACAAGTCCTTTCTCGATATAGTACATGTAATTGCACACTTCGTTCTCCTTGAGGACAAGCTCTCCACGGCGAAACTTCATAGGTACAAGAATATCAGCCAGTCTGTTGAGACCGTCTGTACTCAGCACGATGTAATTTCTGGCAATCTCCCTTGCAATGTCTTTTCTTCTGTCCATATCCGTAAACTATAAAATTATGAAACACCCGGCTTCTGCGAATAGTCTCTGTCTCCGAAAATCTTGCTCCCAACACGGACAAGAGTACTCCCCTCCTCCATCGCAATCGCATAATCATGGCTCATTCCCATTGACAATTCACTGAATCCATTATCTTCCTCAAAATATGTTTGCTTTACTTTCTCAAAGATCTGGTGTGCCAAACAGAACTCAGTCCTTATCTGTCCATCATCATCTGTATTTGTTGCCATACACATGATTCCGGCAATCCTCACATGCTCCATCCGTCTCCACTCCCCCTCATCCAACATGGCATACAACTCATCCGGAGCAAAACCAAACTTAGTTTCCTCTCTGGCTATATGTACTTGCAGCAGACAAGGGATTCTACGCATCACTTTCGCGCCCTGCCTGTCAATCTCCTTCAAAAGCCTGACAGAATCGACCGCATGAATCAAAGAGACAAAAGGCGCGATATATTTCACTTTGTTCGTCTGAAGATGACCGATGAAATGCCACTCAATATCTTTCGGCAACACTTTCTCCTTTGCGGTAAGCTCTTGCACCTGACTTTCTCCAAAGATTCTTTGCCCCGCATCATACGCTTCCTGCAATTCCTCTACAGGATGGTATTTGGACACGGCAACAAGTCTTACCCCATTGTCCAAATCTTTTATCACGTTTTTCAGATTCTCACCAACCATCGTCCATTCCTTTTTATCAGGCAGACAACCTGTCTACCTTGATTATATTTTAGACATATTTATCCGGCTACAAGGCTCAGGCTTTATATTCCACAGAGTCAGACGCATCATAAGGATATACATCCAGCAACGATGTTTCCTGCACCAACGCTATCTCATAATCAACCATAGAGCCTTTCATGCCTTCGTCAAAACGCCGCACAGCCTCTCTCAAATCTCCAGCCTGTACAAGCATCAATGCGGCAGACTTTTTCTCTGTCTGAGTTTTTTCATCAAGAGTAATAAAGTTGCACTTCACCTTATACCACTTGTCCGCACTTTCCTCGTCCGATGTGAACATCTCGCTGTATTTGGCACGCTTTATATCAGCCACAGTCAGCTCACCGTTACAAAATGGAGATATTTCTTTTATAATCCTCGCTTCCGCCTCTGTAAAGTTAAGGGCATCCACAAGATATGTCTCGCTTACTTTTTTTGTCATTCCTCCTTCGAGTGTCTTTTCTGTTTTCACTTTACACTCGAACCAATTATTCATTATCATAGTAACAATAGTATTTCGTTAAGCATCCAGATTATGCAAAAATATAAAAAGGAGTTGAACCTAACAAATTGATATATGGGTTTTTAATATTAATTATATATTCATTCCGTCAAACTTTTCCATCAGCCAAAGACAAAAGGATTTATGTATCGAGAATTTATTTTCTATACCACAACCTTACACTTCACGACATCGCGGAATATTCCGGCAACCGCCTTGATTCGTTCTGAAGATAATGCCGGAATGCCGTCAAGTGGATAAGGAATGCCAAGTTGCTCATATTTGTAGCTTCCCATCGTATGGTAAGGAAGCAGCTCCACTCTTTCCACCACATCGTAATGTGACACGTATTCCGCCAGCCTACGCAGCCGCCCGTCATCATCCGTCACTGTCGGCACCACCACATGCCGAATCCAGACCGACTTTCCTTTCTGCTGAAGATAGTCGAGCAGTTTCCGGTTGTTGTCTATTGTACACCCCGTCAGCTTCCGATGGAGGTCCTCATCCGCAGTCTTTATGTCCAACAACACCAAGTCCGTATGCTCCAGCAAAGTCTTCACCTTGTCATTAAATATGACACCCGAAGTGTCAAGCGCGGTATGTATGCCTGCCGAATTGCAGATTCTGAAAAACTCATCCACAAACTCAGCCTGCACAAGAGGTTCTCCGCCGGTGACAGTCACTCCTCCAGAAGCAATAAAGCTCTTGTACCTTCCCACTTCCTTAAAAAGTTCCTCTGCGGTAAGCGAATACTTGACCTCAGCGTTCATGTCCCACGTATCCGGATTATGGCAAAAAAGACATCTCATCGGGCATCCCTGCATAAATATGACAAAACGTATTCCCGGACCATCGACCGTTCCGAAACTTTCCAAAGAATGTATTCTACCTAACATGACAATCTGAGTATATGACCATAAAATTGTAAGGTTATAAAATCATGAGAGTCAGGATGTGGCTATCAGCCGTCACGTCTGTCTCATAATTTTACAACCTCACAACTTATCCGGTTAGTTTTCTATCCCTTTATATTCAAATCAAAGACTGTGGTTTATTGTTCTCGACAACACGTCAAGCTGCTGCTCACGTGTAAGCTTGACAAAATTGACAGCATATCCCGACACACGGATGGTAAGCTGCGGATACTTCTCCGGATGCTCCATAGCATCGACAAGCAGCTCGCGGTCGAATACGTTCACATTCAGATGATGGCCTCCGTCCGGAGTGAAATAACCGTCAAGAAGTCCCACAAGATTGGTTATCTGCACATCACGCTCCTTGCCAAGTGTGCCCGGCGATATGGCGAATGTATATGAGATACCGTCATGAGAATGCTGGAACGGCAGTTTTGCCACAGAAGCCAAAGCAGCCACAGCACCTTTTGTGTCGCGTCCGTTCATCGGGTTGGCGCCCGGAGCAAACGGCACACCGGCAGGACGTCCGTCAGGTGTGGCACCTGTATTCTTTCCATATACCACATTGGAAGTGATTGTCAGCAATGACTGTGTAGGCTCCGCATGGCGATAAGTCTCATGCTGACGCATAAACTCCATGAACTTCTCTGTAACCATCAGTGCCAGCTTGTCAGTATTCTCGTCATTGTTTCCAAACGGCACATAGTCGCCCTCACGCTCAAATCCTGTAGCCAGTCCGCGCTCGTCACGGATTACCTTCACCTTGCAATTCTTTATCGCTGCAAGCGAGTCTGTGACAATGGACAATCCGGCAATACCTGTAGCACGAGTGCGCAACACATCACCGTCATGGAGAGACATCTCGAATGCCTCATAGTCATACTTGTCGTGCATGTAGTGAATAATCTTCAAAGCATTCACATACACTTTTGCAAGCCATCGCATCATCTGCTCAAACTTGCGCATCACCTCTTCGTATTCAAGGTAATCGCCTGTAATCGGAGCATACTCAGGAGAAATCTGCTCGCCAGTAATCTCATCACGTCCACCGTTGATAGCATAAAGCAGACACTTGGCAAGGTTGGCACGCGCACCGAAGAACTGCATCTGCTTGCCAATCTTCATCGGACTGACACAGCAAGCGATACCATAGTCATCACCGTAGTCCGGACGCATCAAGTCATCGTTCTCATACTGTATGGCAGAAGTCTGTATTGACATCTTCGCACAATAACGCTTCCAGTTTTCCGGAGCATTCGCAAACCACAGCACAGTAAGATTAGGTTCCGGAGCAGGACCGAGATTCTGCAACGTGTGGAGGAAACGGTAACTTGTCTTTGTCACCATCGAGCGGCCGTCAACACCCTGTCCGCCAATAGACTCTGTAACCCATACAGGGTCGCCTGAGAACAAGTCGTTATATTCCGGAGTGCGGAGGAAACGCACAATGCGCAACTTGATGATAAGCTGGTCGATAAGCTCCTGTGCCTCCTCTTCCGTGATGGTTCCTTCCTTCAAATCCTTCTCGATGAATATGTCAAGGAATGTCGATACACGGCCGATAGACATTGCCGCACCGTCCTGGTCCTTCACTGCGCCAAGATATCCGAAATACACAAACTGTACTGCCTCACGCGCATTCTGTGCCGGACGTGTCACATCAAAGCCGTAGTTCGCACACATCTTTACAAAATCCTTAAGAGCCTTAATCTGCTCGCTGATTTCCTCACGCTGCTGTATGCACTCCTCTGTCATTTCCTGAATGTCGAGACGCTCAAGGAAACGTTTCTTCTCCTCTATCAGATTGTTCACACCATAGAGCGCGATGCGGCGATAGTCGCCGATAATTCGTCCGCGGCCATACGCGTCAGGCAGACCTGTGATGATATGCGCATGGCGCGCTGCACGGATGTCGCTTGTATAAGCAGAGAAAACACCCTCGTTGTGAGTTTTGCGATAACGTGTATATATGTCTTTTGTAGCAGGATCGAGCTTATATCCGTATGCATCCAATGCTGTCTCCACCATACGTATGCCGCCTTTAGGGAAAATTCCCCGCTTGAGAGGCGCATCTGTCTGCAAGCCGACAATCACTTCATTGTCCTTGTCTATATATCCTGCGCCGTATGTGGTAAGCGACTGTGGCATACGTGTTTCCGCATCATATACCCCTTTCTCACGCTCAGTCTTGAACATCTCGCTCAATTGGCTCCATATTTTGACAGTACGGGCGGTAGGTCCTACAAGGAACGACTCGTCTCCATCATACGGAGTGTAATTGTGCTGGATAAAATCCCGAACGTTTATCTCACGCTTCCAGATAAATCCCTCGAAGCTTTCTACGCAATTAGATAATTTCATTATTGTAGTTAGTTTTGAGTTGAATGATTGTTTTGAGGACGCAAAGTTATGTCAAAAACCACAGAAAACAAGGGTTATAAGACTTTTTATTTGATTTCATTACAAAAAATACTTAGTTATTGGTATAAATCAATGACATCTGATTGGCTGGGAATTGACAAAACGTGATTTTCGGGCATCAAACCTACAAAAAACAATCCGACCACAAGATTTTCTTATATCAGAAAAAATGCGGTCGGATTGTTTGTGCAAGAAAAACTCAAAGTACAATCTTTACGCTTTTCCCATCAACAGAGAGCATATAATAACCTTTTGACAGCCTCATCAATGTATTGCAATTATACGCAACACGCTCTTTCCTAATAAGACGACCTTTGAAGTCAAAGATGCAAACAAATTGTGCTTTGTGCTGTGGTTTGACAACAATCCCGCCATCGACAATCTCAACAGCAGGAAAATTTTCAACATCTTTAATTGCAGTTTTGTCTGTCTTTCTAATTATCAAAAGATTATCAACGCACACAATACCGCTGCTATTCCCTTCTGCCTTGAGAACAAGACAAAACTCCTTGCTACTTACATTTGGCAAGTCTATTTCCACATCAATCCATCCCTGATTCGTACCGTCAAAGGATTCCAACAGTTTTCTCACACCGTCTGTTTCCATATAAACGCTAAGTAGATTCGTGTAGGACGATAAAGAATTGAACTCGGGACTGTTGTAATAGGAGAAACGCAACTTACAATTTTCCATTTCCCCGATAGAAAGTGGCAAAGATGCTATCTCGTATGTGTTGCCACTGCTGCCGCCAATGGAAAATCCCCTGACACTCACATACAAATATCTGTCGCCGTCTACCGCGACAGGAGGCTCTCCTATTGGACGTTTATCGGATGCAATATTGTCAGTATAGATTTTCCAGCTATCCTTGTCCTGTGTCCATCTGCACGTCCAATCGTCATATTCAAAGCGTTCGATCCACAAAATCTCCTCAAGGGCTGACGGCTGCGAGAATGCACCATTATACAACGTTACCACACCATCGCAAAGCGATATGTCCGTTAGTGTGACACCGCTTTTCGTTCCGTCAATGCAGAGTGCGGAAGGAGAAGTGTCATCGGCGAACGATGTGTTGTCCGATGTGCCGGGAAACGGGCATCCGTCGGAGTTAGTATTTCCATAGGAAGAGGCATCCGCTGACGGTGTCTTGTAGTTCGATGAGGCGCACACCACATAACACTGTTGCGGATATTTAGAGTTAATGGTGTTCGAGACTGCCCAGCTCTCAATGTTCGGTCCGATATGGAATATCAGCAATCCGTTACCGGGCAAGGCAGAATCAAATCTCTCTTGCTGTCGGTTCTCCAACAAGAAGAACTCGCCGCTGACAGTTGTGTCAATTCGATATATCTGCGCATCATCCTCGTATGCAGGCCGGATTTCCGCCTTACATTCCGCAGCAAGTTCCTGAGCCTCCGCCCAACCGAAATTATACACCTTAACATAAGGATTAAAGTCAGCGGGACTGATACCGTCATTGTTCCAACTACCCGAGGCCATTACATCCCACTGCCCCGTACCGGGATATTCTCCGTTTTCCTTATAGTCCACATCGTAATAATCCATCGCCCCAAGCGCGTGCCCCATCTCGTGGCAATGTGGTCCGATGCGCGATATTCCGCTGCCACTATTGCCCCGCAGTTCGGGAGCGCACGAATACTTATTTATCTTCATGCCCTGTACGGTTATTGTCTGAAAGGTCATCTCATGCGACCATATCGCCGAGGACGCTGCCCCCGCCTCCTCGCCATAGCCGGCAAAAATTATGTGGATATTATCGACATACCCATCGCCATCTGAATCATAATCCCTGAGATTTACCTCATTGACAGCATTGCTGACAGCCTCTTCAAACAAGGCATACGGATTTCTGTCACCACCACTGCTACCTAAGTTTCCACCATAGTAGGCCATCTCGTGCTGCGCCGTAAACGGTCCCACGACATCGCATGTAAAATGCAGTTTGCCGTAAGAGGCCCAACTGAAAAAGTCCCTCACACTGCCGATTGCTCCGTCCTCGTTGTAGTTCTCCTTATTGAAAAGGTCGTCAAAGTCTGCCTTTCTTTTCTTAAAACCGAGATTGGCAAACGACATCATTATCACAAGAGCCTTGCGGTTGCCTACTGCGGCATGTTTCTCACCGCTTTCACTTGCCTGCCTTTCTGCTTTCATGATGTGCTTTGTCTCATTTCGAGCCGAAGCCACATCAAGCGGCAGCCCTTTCTGCATCCCTTTCAGAAAAGCCGTCAACTCCTCATTCTCCTCTTCCTCACTCACCAATTCATATTCCGAAGCCACGGCATACCCGTTGCCATCGTCCCTTGCATACATCCATCCACGTTCTGTCGGCAGAATAGTGTACCCACTTTCCGATATACCCCACTTGCAATGCTCATCACCACGGATTGTGATATACACACCGCTTGACAACCTCACTTTCTTCGGGTAAGCGGGGATAGATACTATATGCAGACTATATAACAGAGGGAAGAATGATAATAATAGCCTTTTGTAATCCATATAATATAAAAAATAGATGAGATCGCAAATTGATACAATCTCATCATAGACTATTTACTTAATAATACAATTACTGAAAATGCGTAAATCTGTATTCGTCCGCTTTACTTCCACCTCCTTTTTCTCTGTTTTTCTTATTGAAATATTGCTATTAGAAGAAGAGGTCATTGCATTCAAATATCCTTGTGCATAAGAAATTCCAGAACTATAATCCCCTCCATCTAAATCAGAAAATTTACCCCATGTTGCTATGAATACGTTTGTAGGTGAATACAACGGAGTATTGATATTTTTCTGATACGAACCTTCTCGAATAATATTAGTATCTATTGTGTAATTAGTAAACAGACCATATTTGCTGTTCACAAGATAATTGTTTATAAGCCAAGCATAAATTACAGGAGAGCAGGAAATAGCCGCCGTTGACACATCCACTCCCGAAATCATGTGATAAGAGGCACATTTACCTGATGGAGTTATAGACCATTTCATCTTGTTATCCGATGATCTATAAATATTATCTATATCGGCAGCAGCTTCCAAGTTCAGAACTTTCCGTGTTGTTATTTTCTGCTTTATTAATTCACCATGATTTCCATCATTGTCATAGGATATAGTAAATAACACGTATGTAGTATTGCTTGACAAACCATCCCATGATGTAACATAATTATCAGTAGGAACATCACGGTCAGAAACATTGCTTGTAAGTTTACTAATTATTTCGCTATCATCAAGTCTATCCACTCCTGATTCCAACCACAACCCAATATAATAATATTTCACATCACTGCTATACTTCCAGTCACATGCTATCGCATCTCCTAAAACAACAACATTTGTAGCATATACTGTACAAGACGCCAATCCCGCAGCCTGTGTAACCAACACAGACACTGCCTCCGTCCCAGCAGTTACCCTTAATGTCGCGCTCCGCTGTGAGGCAGTGTTGTTTGCGCTCAATGTTGTGAAAGTGACGGTCGCGTTGCCATCTCCGTTGCGCTTCGGCAAATCAAGCCAGTCGGGAACACCCGAAATTTGCCATTCCGTATTGCATTTTATATCAAGCTCCTTTGCGTTACCTTTTTCTGATGTAAACGTCAGTTCTGTTGTTCCATTGGTGGACAGTGAAACGCTTGCACCACTTTGCACGACCGTCACATCTTGCGACAAACTTCCATCGGTTGTTCTTACACGGATGGTGCAGGTGCGGGAACTTATAGCAGTGTTCTCGCTTGCCGTCACATCCACCGAGGCATGGCCCTCGCCCGACTGCGGCGAGACAACACACCAGCTTGCGCCACTACTTGCCACCCACTTCGTGTTGCTTGTCACTTGGAAAGAGGCACTGCCACCCGTTCCATCCATACTAAGACTTGGATTTGATACGTTCAACGTAGGTGTAGGATTGTTGTCACTATCGCTGCCACATGATGCAAGACCTGCAACTACAGCGAACATTGTGCCCATAAACATGAGCGATTTGGATAATAAATTCTTCATTTTCTTTTCGTGTTTAAAGATTAAAATTGTTTTTGCTTGATAGACACGAAAAAAGGCGTGTAACCGTTCATCAGCTTGTATCTATTCCGGGTTACCGCCAAGTAGACCTACACATACAACAAGCGACAAAACGGTTCACGCCTATGGGCGTGAACCTCCAGCCGACTTGTTCCCGTATGTTGAATGTTTGGCGGTATTCGGAATAGGAGAACAAGAGCGAAAGCTCAATTCTATATATTAAGTAATGAATGGGGGAAAACGCATTTCCTCGTTTAGTCTGCGGACGGCTTGCGCGTGGCAAGTCTTACAGTCCCTCATCACGTTCTTAGTTTGTTTACTGTCTGTTTCTTATATTTCTGTTTAGAAGATTAATATTTGGGTTAATTTGCAGACAAAGTTAGCGGTTTGATTTCTTCAATCAAAATTTCACGCTCATTTTTCTGCATGAAATTCATTGACGCTCATTTTGAAGCGATCTCAACCGGACTGATTCCTGATTGTGGCGATTGCGCCATAACCAATGTCTTGCAAGCTCTCGCAACCCTGCCGCACAGATTGCCGGACAACAGTGTACGGACGAGTGTTGCTGACATTATGTCACTTGGGCGGAAGACATTTTTTTAACATTTCCCGCAGTTTCTCACCCTTACCTGATGCTTGATTTTTCGGAGTTATATTGATAAATCATTGATAATCAACAGAATGTATTTTCAGCAAAAAGAACGCAGTTTTACTCCAAAAACTAAGGGCTGAGTACAAAATAGGAAGTATTGATAATCAGTAAGTTATGAGAAAACATCCTTAAAATAGCCTTTTTGGGAGTCCAAAATTCATTTTTTGCTTTTCAGAGCATCGAAAAACCGGTTGCCGTCTTTTTGAGGACGTGATTCGGAAAAATGCCCGATTTTGGGCCGAAAAACGGGCTTTGAAAATTTTGTGCGCCTTGAAAATAAATTTTGTTCACCTTGCGAAAAAAATCGGTGCGCCTTGCAAAAAAATTTTCAGCACCTTGTAATTTTGGATTTTGTTGGGCTTTTGAATGGGAAAGGCATGTTTGGGGTTGAATTTTTATATCTTTTAGTCGGTCGGATTGTTCTGTTTGTCTCCTCTATTTTCAAAACCCAAAAACCTCCGTAGAATCGCGTTTTTGCAACCTCGGCGGAGTCCGGTTCATTTTGAGGCGATTCTACGAAGGCGGGATTTAACATATCAAATTGTCGCATTTTCCCATATCCCAATGACATATTAACATTTTACACTGTGTATTCAGACAGCACCCTCCGTCAAAATCACATTTGTACATTTTATAAAAGTAATGAGTAAAATCAAAAACACCAATACAACATCCGCCAAACATATCAAGATGTACACCATGCTACACTGCCAAGTGCTGAATCTTTTGTAAATTTGCATACAAATAAAACATTCACATCAACATGCACACACATCAGACTCACACAGCACACATAAGGCTGGTTTGCAATGAAGACAGTCATGCGATTGCCTCAATATACAACCACTACATTCGTCACAGCACAGCTACATTCGACACGGACACCGTATCCGAAAATGATATGGCTGAGAGAATCCGGGATATATCAGCCCGTTATCCTTATCTCGTTTATGAGGAGCAAGGGAGGGTGCTGGGATATTGTTTCTCACATTCATGGAAACCCCGCAAGGCATATAGCCAGACAGTAGAAACAACAGTTTATGTTCATCCAGACTGTGCGCGACGCGGAATAGGAGAACTGCTGATGCGCGCCCTTATCGAGGAATGCAAGATACGGGGATTCCATGTTCTGATAGCATGTATAACAGCTGATAACGAGGCGAGCATCTCATTGCATGAGAAGTTAGGCTTCACAAGAGTGTCACTGTTCAAGGAAGTGGGCATGAAATTCGGGAAAACACTGGACGTGACAGACTATGAGCTTATCCTGAATTAAGGATGCTCCGCCGCCTTTTCATCCCCAACGGTACATGATTGTTGTATATAAAAGTTATGAGATAAGAATATTGGTTACAGACGAGAAAAAAACAACGGGCAGGAATGGCGGAAGAAGAAAAAAAGACGTACTTTTACCCGAAGTATCAAACATTGTAATCAAAGAAACAAATACATCTTTATATGATTGGAAAAATAAGACACATAGCCCAATTCTCATCCGTGCTCTCGCTGCTATGGATGTTTTGGGGAACTGCCACGTATGCGCAGACATTTGACAATTTATGGAAGCAGGTAGAGAACGCGGAAAAGAAAGGACAGCCGCAAACAGCCAAGACTGTTGCCGAGAAAATTTACCGGAAGGCTGAGACCGAGGGAAATTTTCCGTGGCTGGTCAAGTCGTACAGCCAAATAGTTTACCTAAATACCGACATATCAGCCGACAGTTTCAAGGTGAATATTGAGCGTGTGGAAAAGATGCTTGAAGGCAAGGAGGGGACATGCGATGCGGCTGTGCTGCACTGCATCCTCGGTGCCGCATACAATCAAATGAGATACAGTTTTTACGGTGATTCAGAGACTGTTGAGAACTATCAGGAGCTTTCTTCCATGCACTATGCCAAAGCGATGGAAAACAAGGAATTGCTTGCCGACACACAGTCAAAGACTTACGTACCGTTAGTGACCTTGCAGACCGACAGCAAACTGTATGGCAACGACATGCTTTCTGTCATTGCCATGTTTATTGCCAAAAACAAGAATACAGACAATGACGCACTGTATTTCATGTACGACATGCTGTCGGCTTTCTACAAAGAGAGGGGCAATAGAAACGCGTCTCTGCTCATGCAATTGAAGGCACTCGAAAAACAACGGTATGTAAAAGACCGCACGCAAAGAATCAGCGGGGAAAAATACAGGACTAAGCTGCTTGAACTGGCAGAGGAGAACAAGGATATTGAAGCCGGTGCCGATGTGTATTATGAACTGCTGCACAATTGTCCGGGAACAGAGCAAGAGAAACTCGACCTTGCAAGAAAAGCCATACAGGCATACCCCAACTCTGTATATACAGCCCAGTTCAAATATCATGAGGCGGAGGCTCTGCAACCGCAGCTCCATGTGTATGGCGAGGGAGGATATGCCATCGGAATGCCCTGCCCTATACATATTACAAACAAGAACATTGAGCAAAGCGTACTGACACTAACCGACAAACAGACTGGGAAGGTGGTGGAGAGACGCACCGTGAAGCATAAAAAGTCTGTCGATACACAGACCGACACCATATATATGACTGTACCGAAAGCGGGGAAATATATATTCAAGGCGGAAAGCAAGGGGAAGAGCGGCAAGTGCGAAATCAATGCCACATCTCTCAGAGTGTTTGCCACCATCCTGCCCGACCAGACACTGCAATGCACGGTGGCTGACAACGTGACAGGCATTCCGGTTGCAGGCTGCAAGGTAAAGGCTGAGTATTGGGACAATCAGAACAGGAAATCACGGTTCAAGGAAAGCTATACGGACAGCCTCGGCACTGTAAACCTGGGCACCAACAACTGGCGGACAGTCTGTGCGTCGCGCAACAGTCTTGACATGACGGAAACGGCATATATCGGGTATTTCAATGCCACGGGCAACGAGACGGAACAGGCGCGGCTTGTTATGGACGTGTTCACAGACCGTTCCATTTACCGTCCGGGGCAAACGGCAAGAGCGATGGTTCTGGCATACCGGAAGGAAGGAGACAAGTTTAATGTGGCGAAGCAAGAAGAGATAAGCCTTACGCTCCATGATGCCAACGGAAAGGAGATTGCCACAAAGAAAGTGACAAGCAACGATATGGGAACTGCCGATGCCGACTTTGTCATTCCCAAAGGACGGCTCAACGGCAACTATTTCATCACGACAAGCAACGGAGGCAGATGCTACCTGATGGTAGAAGAATACAAGCGTCCCACATTCGGTGTGGAGATGACAATGGACGGAGAGCAAGAAGAGAGTGCTGAATATTCGTTTGGCGACAGCCTGAGCATAAAAGGTTG
This sequence comes from Roseburia sp., assembly GCA_023665185.1. GTDB lineage: Bacteria > Bacteroidota > Bacteroidia > Bacteroidales > Bacteroidaceae > RGIG8745. The sequence continues at coordinate 31,060 of JAMPEL010000016.1, read as the reverse complement.
CGCCATGACCTTCTCGGGAGTTGAGGTACAGAATGCCAGAGTGAAATATAAGGTAGAATACAGCAACAGGTATTTTTGGTACAGATTCCACGGAGGCGGAAGACAAACAGAGGCGGAAGGTGAACTGACCACGGACGAGGCGGGAAAATTCGTGGTTCCTGTATTTCTTAATGAGAATCATCTCGATGACGATAACTGCGTGCTGGAATATCATATCACAGCCGAAGTGACAGATATGGGCGGTGAGACACAGACAACGGAATACACTTTGCCCGTATCGAAGAAAGGTTTCGGTCTCAGCATCAACATTCCTCAGAACATCGACAAGGATTCCATTCCGGAATGGAAAGTCACAGCCAACAATCTGCGCGGGAAAGAGGTGGAGACAAAAGGGAAATGGAAGCTGTACCGCATATATGACAAGAAGTCGGGAGCGGAAGGCAGAACGACAACACGCGGCAACTATGAGTACATGCAGGTGGCAGAAGGTGATTTCGTCAGCGGCACACCTGTGGAGTGCCCGGAAATGAAGAGTATGCAGCCCGGCTCATACGTCATGAGAGTGTCTGCCACCGACAGCCGCCAAAACCTCATCGAGACAGAGGCGGAGTTTGTGCTGTTCGACCTTCATGCTGAGCGGATGGAGGTAATGAAAGACTGGCTTTATGCTGACACGGCAGAATTTGGTCTGGACAGTGCCGCCAATATTTATTTCATGCCAAAGCACAATGACACCTATTTATATTATTATGTGTTCTCCAATAAGAAACTTGTAAAGAAAGGACACAGGGAATCGGCTGGCACACTTCAGAAATTCCATTTCGATTATAAAGAGGAATATGGAGAGTCACTGACACTGCTGTTGTTCTACGCAAAGAATGGAAAAGCCTATTCATACAGAAAAAATATCACCCTCAAAGCTCCGGACAAGAAGCTCACACTGAAATGGAAAACATTCAGAGACAAACTTCAGCCCGGGCAAAAAGAGGAATGGACTTTGAGTATCAGCAACTCGGAAGGGTTGCCGCTATCTGCGGAACTGATGGCTGTGCTTTACGATGGCTCGCTTGACAAGCTGAATAAGCACAACTGGGATCTTGAGGTCAGTACAGAAAGAAAGACACCAATGGTATGTCTGAGTCAGACAAGCGGCAACTACTTTAATGCGGTTTACGTGACATTCCCAATGGCAAAGTTCAATCTGAAAGCACGCAGTTTCAGCTCGCTGGAAAACGCATTCGGATATGAATACGACAATATCAGGTTCAGCCACAGCATCTCGATAAGGGGCACAGCCGGAGGTTTGCGCAATATGGCGACAATGAAGATGGCAGACTATGCAACGGCACAGGCAACAGCAGACAACGGCGCAGTTCTGGATGCCGTGGTGGAAGAAGCCTCCGTGGAAAATGATGCGGAAGAGATGCCGGACCAGACACAGCCGTTGCGCTCCAACTTTACGGAGACCGCCTTCTTCTACCCTCACCTCATGACAGACGAAAACGAGGAGGTAAGCATATCGTTCACACTGCCGGAGAGCCTGACCGAATGGAAATTCATCGGACTTGCGCATACGGAAGACGTGGATTACGGAAAGATTACAGCAGACATCATAGCCCGAAAGGAGTTTATGGTGCAGCCAAACATGCCACGGTTTGTCCGTGTGGGCGACCATACTTCCATTGCTGCCAAAATCATAAACAAGACAGAGGATGCTGTATCCGGCACAGCCTTGTTTGAACTTCTTGACCCGGAAACGGAGAAAACGGTGTATAAAGCCAACAAGAAGTTCTCTGTGGGCAAGAACGGCACTGTATCCGTGGAATTTGATTTCAATGTAAGTGACAAATATCCGTTGCTGGTGTGCAGAATCAGCGCGGGAAACAAAACATTCAGCGATGGTGAGCGCAATTATCTTCCTGTGCTCACCAACAAGAAATACGTGACGGAGACTATCCCGTTTTTCATCGACAGCGCAGGCACAAAAGCAATCAATCTGTCGGAAATGTTTAATGGAGGCAGCGAAAGTGCGACCGACAAACGGATGACCATCGAATATAGCGACAATCCGGGATGGACTGTCATTCAGGCTCTTGAATCAATGACGGAAAGCAACAATAATGACGCCATATCTCTGTCGGCTGCGTTGTATGCCAACTATGCCATAAAGAAAATAGGCAAAGACAATCCTGACATACAGAAAGCTATTGAAAAATGGAAAAACAGCGGTGTGACGGCACAGAGCAATCTTGAAAAAAACGAGGAACTGAAATACATTCTGTTGCAGGAATCGCCGTGGATGATTGAGGCGGAGAACGAAACAGAACAGATGATGAAGCTTGCCGACTTGTTCGACCAGAACATCATGGAGGGGCGCATAGTGTCGGGCATGGAAAAACTGTCAAAACTACAAAATGCCGACGGCTCGTGGAGTTGGTTCAACGGTATGGATGGCAATGAGTATGTCACCATCACCGTCATGGAACATCTCGCACTGCTGGACAACCTGACTGCGGGAAGCGACCACACAATCCATGAAATAGTTCTCAAAGGTTTCAAATATCTTGACAAGAAAGAGCTTGACAAATATCGCCGTATGAAGAAAGGGAATCAGAAAGTACGGGCTTCGGAAACGACCATGAGATACTTGTATATATCATCGCTTGTGGCACATGGCTTGAACAACGATGTAAAGCAAATGCAACAAGAATATATCGGTCATATCGGACAAGACATCAACGCGCTGACCATCTACGGACGCGCCAATATAGCGTTGGTGCTGAATGCTTACGGAAAAAAGACTGCCGCCAAAGATTTTGTAAAGTCATTGCGGGAATACACAGTATATAAAGAAGGAATGGGAAGGTATTACGACACGGACAGAGCACTGTATTCATGGATGGACTACCGCATTCCGACACATATAGCCGCAATGAGAGCCATGCGGACAATGTCTGATGATTTCAGTGACACTAAAGAATATCTGAACAACATGACACTCTGGCTCATTCGGCAGAAACAAGCTCAGAGCTGGGACAACCCTATCAACACAGTCCATGCCGTAAATGAGCTGTTGCAGGCAGACAAGAATGCAGGATTGCATAACGCTGCGGAAGCCGGTTTTACACTTAACGGCAAGCAACTTGACAGGAATGGCGGAACAGCAAAAGGCAAAGAGCAATCCGTATCGGTGCAGCCAGACGGGTACATCAAGATTGCCGTTCCGAAAAAAATGCTCGGAAAGAAGAAGAACGAACTGACAATCACAAAGCACTCGGAGGGTATTTCTTGGGGTGCCGTGTACGGACAATATCTCGAAGATTTTGACAGGCTCACCGACAGTCAGGGTTCTCTCACCATACACAGAAAGATTTATCGGGAGGACAATGTGGACGGCAAGAAAGTGTGGAAAGAGCTGTCAGAGCAAGATACCCTCGCTGTGGGCGACAAGGTACGTATCCGACACATTATTACGGCAGACAGGGATATGGATTTTGTACAAGTACACTCACAGTTTGCCGCATGTATGGAGCCGATACAAGCTCTCTCCGGCTACAGAAATATGGCAGGTACAGGTATCGGTGGCGGAAACAGCGGATGTTATGTGGCTATGCATGACGCTTCGGCAGATTTCTTCTTCGACATATTCCGCAAAGGGACATCGACCGTAGACATGGAAATGTTCGTCAATAGAAAAGGTGTCTACAACAGCGGTGTGGCAACCGTACAATGTGTGTATGCTCCGGAATATTCCGGACACAGCGGAAGTCATCGTACCGAAATCAAATAAAGCCACTCCAAAAAGGCATTGTGTGCCCGCACAACGAGTATTTTTAGTATTGTGCGGGCACACAGTCATTGATATTAGTCAATAAAAAGAATGTTTTTTGAAGAAAACACTACAAAAATATTTGCCATGCTCATACAGTAGCTTACCTTTGCAGTGTCGAAAAGATAAAGGTAGAAAGATTGACAATAGAAAGGGATTCGTGAGAATCAGGAAAGGGTAAAAAAGATTGGTTAAGGTAAACGAAATGAATCAATAGGAACAAGGTAGAAAGATAGAAAGAAAAAGGATGACAACAAAAGCAGTCGTGATGATTGTAGAATGAACGGTAATTTAGATATGTTTTTAGGACAAAAAGGTATTGGTAGAAGGTAGACAGGATTGTGAGAAAGGATGGGCAGAAGCCCCATATAGGTATTAGCCAAAACATTCCGGCTTGCTCCAAAGAATGGAAGGTACATTGCTGAGGATGAAGCTTGTGAATGCAGACGGTAGGAAGATTGTAAAAAAGAGAGCGGAGGAGGTTCCTTAAAAAGAGAAAGAAAAGGATAACAGCAAGATAAAAAGAATAAGGAATACGACTCCAAAGGAAAAATAAGTATTAATAATAAATGGTAAGGAGATTGATTATGGAAACAATGACAATGGTAGTAGCTGCATTTGTAGTAATAGCAGCGGTAGTGAGCAATATTTCAATAATGAAATAACTCACATTGGAAAATGTCGATGCAAAAAAAGTAGAGACCTCTTTTTGAGGCTCTACTGAGGAAAGGCGGGAATCATCCCCCTCTCATTCTGAGTCAAAGACATTCTATGAAGCAAAAGAAGGAAATGATAATGAGAGAATAAAACAGAACACAAACAACAAATCAATATAATGAGGGCGGTGTTTCCATTATGGAGCACCGCCTTTTTCATGTCTTTTTTTGCAAGAAGACATAAAAGACGTATCTTTGCCACGTACAAAACACAACAAACAAAAAACTTTTACATGAAAATCAAAGACTCATTCTTGAGACCCGCAGCAGTATATTTGCTTGCAACATGGGGATTTGCTTTGGGTGTACAGGCTCAGAGGCAAGAAGTACAACTCAAAGACAACTGGAAATTCTCCCATAGTGACCATGAATCGCAGGCAAATGTCGATTTCGATGACAAACGCTGGAGCACGGTCAGTGTGCCACACGATTGGGCTATCTTCGGACCGTTTGACAAAGAGATTGACAAACAAGTGGTGGCAATCGAGCAGAATGGCGAGAAAGTTCCGACTGAGAAAACCGGACGTTCCGGCTCTCTTCCGTGGATTGGTTGCGGATGGTACAGGACAAAATTCAGTGTGCCGGCTGAATATGAACGGGCAATACTCAATTTCGACGGTGCAATGTCGGAACCGACAGTATATGTCAATGGCAAGAAAGCTGGTGAATGGAAATATGGCTACAACACGTTCAATATTGATGTGACACCTTATATATATAAGGACGGACGCGAGAACACACTGGCGGTGCGCCTTGAAAATCTTGACCAAAGCAGCCGCTGGTATCCGGGTGCCGGCATATATCGTCCGGTCACGCTCGTCATGACCGGAAACACAGCCTTAGAGCAATGGGGCATCAACGTACACACACTGTCCATAGACAAAGAGTTGAGGCGCGCTACTGTAGAATTTTGCGCTGATGTGACGAATTATGAGGGACACCAGCTTACCGCCAAATTTGAAGTCAAATCAGCTGAAAACGGCAAAACAATAGCTACGGTAACAGCCGGAGTGGCAAAGGACGGAAAAGCCAAATGCGTGAAAACACTGTCAGGTGTCAATTTCTGGTCGCCTGAGGAACCTCATTTATACAACCTCTGCGTGTCGCTTGTGGATATAGGAGAAAATGGGGAGAGAAGAGATGTTGTAGACCACAAGACTATAAAGACTGGTTTCAGAACCATAGAGGTAACTCCGGAGAAAGGATTTGCGCTGAACGGAGAAAGCCGCAAAATCAAAGGAGTATGCTTGCACCACGACCTCGGGATGCTTGGTGCGGCAATCAACAAAGCCGCACTTGCCCACCAGTTGAGATTATTGAAGTCAATGGGCTGCGACGCAATACGCACCTCACACAATATGCCTTCGCAATGGCAGATGCAACTGTGCGACTCTCTCGGCATGATGGTCATGGCGGAAAGTTTCGATGAATGGAAACATCCAAAATGCAAGAACGGATACAACCGATTCTATACGGAATGGGTAGACCGCGACCTGACTAACCTTGTCCTTGCCAACCGCCTGCACCCAAGCATTGTGATGTGGAGCATCGGCAACGAGATACCGGAACAAGGAATGAAAGAAGGGGCAAAAATGACCCGCCACATGCAGGATATCATACACCGTCTCGACCACACCCGTCCTGTCACCGCAGGAATGGATCGCATAGACAATGCTTTGTCTACAGGCTATGCACAAGTGGTAGATATTCCGGGCATGAACTACCGCACCCACAAATATGAGATGGCATACGAGAAACTCGGACAGGGTTTTGTACTTGGAAGCGAGACAGCCTCAACAGTCAGTTCACGCGGTGTGTACAAATTCCCTGTCACTGACGAAAAACAAAAAACATACGAGGACGGACAGTGCTCCAGTTACGACCTCACAGCCTGCTCATGGAGCAATATTCCGGAGGACGACTGGATACTGCAAGACGACAAGCCATGGGTCATCGGAGAATTTGTATGGACGGGATTCGATTATCTTGGTGAGCCAAGCCCGTATGATGAGTACTGGCCCTCACGAAGCAGCTATTTCGGTATCTTCGACCTTGCAGGCCTGCCTAAAGACAGATATTACCTCTACAGAAGCCACTGGAACACATCGGAGGCAACCATACATTTGCTTCCTCACTGGACATGGAGCGGACGGGAAAGCGAAGCTACTCCTGTGTACTGCTATACAAACTACCCTTCTGCCGAACTTTTCGTAAACGGTAAGAGTCAGGGACGCATCTCCAAGAACCCCGCACAACTTGCCGACCGCTACCGCCTGCGCTGGAACAACGTGAAATACGAGCCGGGCGAGCTGCGTGTGGTTGTATATGACGCTCAGGGGAAAATTGCAGGAGAGAAGTCGGTAAAGACAGCCGGAAAGCCTGACCACATAGAACTGGTTGCCGACAGAGGAACTACAGGCGAGATAAAGTCGTATGCCGACATGCAGCCGACCGACAACCCCACATTCTTCGCCCTCAACGAGCCGTTGAAAGCTGATGGCGAGGACATGGCCTTCATTGCGGTACGCATAGTGGACAAAGACGGCAATCCTTGTCCTGAAGCATCCAACCAACTTTCGTTCAAGGTGAGCGGTGCAGGCACATTCAAAGGTGTGTGCAACGGCGATGCCACCTCGCTTGAAGTATTCACCCAACCTACGATGAAAACATTCAACGGCGAGCTTGTTTTGGGTGTGCAAACCCAAAAGACACCGGGCGACATCGTTGTGAAAGTATCAGGAAAAGGACTCAAATCTGCCACACTGACATTGAAATCGCAGAACTGACGCGCCTCCATCACTTATAAAACCTCCGCAGACAGTATGTGCAAAAGGCAATCCTCGCACATACTGTCTGCGGAGTTTTTTTATTTATACAGCTCATAATCCAACAAATTGCGGCACTTAACAAAACATTTTGAGAACATATAAAACAGAATCCTTATACACACTGTACAAGCCTGAATAGCACACTAATTTTTCAAAACCGCAGTGCCGATTATTTCATTCTATACCCATAAAGAACAAGGGTTAAATGCCCAAAGAACGATTACGTACAAATTTCTTATCGGCTTCCGATAAACAGAAAGACCATAGACAGAAGTACAAGTGCCAAATCGACCACTTTTGCTTTCAGATTCTTCTCATGGAAGACCATCGCACCAAACAGGAAAGAGACAATGACCGAACCACGGCGAATCATCGACACAATACTAATCATCGCGCCATCAAGGCTCAGACTGTAGAAATAGACAAAATCGGCGGCAGAGAGAAAGACTGAAATCAAAATGATAGACCATTTCCAATGAAACGGTGTCGTCCGCTTCCGCGTAGGCAACCACAGAATAAGAAGCATGACACCCATCATAAAGAATTGGTATATGTTATACCACGATTGCACAGCCATCTTATCAAGCCCCACTCCCCCATTCTCTGGGGCCGCCATCAGATACTTGTCGTAAAGTCCGGACAATGCACCGAGAATATTCGCAGCCAGCACAAAAACAATCCATTTGTTATGGCGGAAGTCAATTCCCTCCTTTTTGCCTGTACGGCTCAGAAGATAGAGCGACACCATTGCCGTGATGACACCAATCCACTGGAACAGCGAAAGTCTCTCGCCAAAGAACGTCAGCGCACCGACCAGCACCATCACCGGACGGGTGGCATTTATCGGTCCCACAATCGTAATAGGCAGGTGCTTTATACCGAAATATCCGAAAAGCCATGAAGAAAGCACAATGACCGACTTCAGAAATATGTATTTATGTTCCTCCCATCCATACGTATGGGTATAGAACAACGAATCCTCGCCCAACACTCCATTTGCCGACAACAAGATAAACGGCAAAAAGATGAGTGAGGAAAACAGAGTATTAAGCAACAGCACCGGAATCACGGCATTTCCGTTCAAAGATTTCTTCTTGAACACATCGTAGAACCCAAGAAGGAATGCAGATAAAAACGCTAATATCAGCCACATAAATACAGTTTCTTATTTAGTTATCAAATATTGAGTTCAAAAATATCAGCAGGATATTCCACCTCAGCCAAGAAAAGTGCATTGCCCGGCACACTGGAACCGGCAGCGCAGCGGTCTTTCCGCTCTATCACACGACAAAACTCCTCTACAGACATACGTCCCCTGCCCACTTCAAACAAGGTGCCGACCACCGCACGCACCATGTTGCGCAGAAACCTGTCTGCCTTGATGGTAAACACCCATTCCGTATCTGCTGTCTGCGTCCATTCGGCCGCCATAATACGGCAATTGTTGGTTTTCACATCTGTATGAAGTTTGGAGAAACTTGTAAAATCAGTGTAATTGAACAGCCGGCGCGCCGCCTCATTCATCAAAGCAAAATCCAGCACCTGCGGAAAACGATAAGAATAATAACGGCTGAAAGGAGATTTTTCCGTTGTCACATAATAATGATAAGTTCTCGCCACGGCATCAAACCTTGCATGAGCATCCGCCTTCACCGGCAAAATCTTCTGCACGGAAATATCAGGAGGCAAAATCCGGTTCATCTTCTTTACAAATGTCCGGGTAGCCTCCGCCAGACGCACTTCGGGACATGCCGCAGAAAGCGGCACGGTCTCCTCACCGCAATGCTGCATGATAACGGAAGCGGCAGCATCAGAACAATCAAAATGTGCCACCATCACTTTTGCATTGACCCCGGCATCCGTTCTTCCCGCTCCCACAATGTCTGTTGTCTCCCGAAGCAATGTAGACAAAGCCTTTTGCATCACTTCCTGCACACTGACTCCATTCGGCTGAATTTGCCAGCCGTGGTATTGTGCTCCATCATATGACAGATAAATAAAAAAACGCATCTTTCCACCTAAATTTGTTGCAAAGATACAACTAATACATGAGTCAGGAATAAGATTAAGGCCCTAAAAGCACAACAACTACACCATAAAAAAACTTTGCGCACAGGCTGCTTGCCACCTGTGCGCAAAGTTTACCTGCCGCTACGAACAGACAGTCTCGTCCTCCATACGCTCTCTGACCAGCCGCCGTTTGCTGTAAACACGGCGTATATGCTTGCCAAACTGTTTCCAATCCGGCATGTGCCAATTTAACGACCTTACAGAAGTTTCCATGCAAAGGAAGACAATTGCCACGGCAATAGACACAACAGAAGCCCATCCGAGCAGTTGCTTGATGCTTATCACCTGAAGATTCTCAACAAACTCTCCCATAAAACTTCCCAAGCGGAACAGATGGTTTCCAAAATCGCCACTGCCAAACGGAGCATGATGGTTGGAGGCGACCGTCACATTGGTGACATATTCTCCATACCTCTGCATATTGTCAGCCACATAATGGTTCAGACCAAACGTATATATCGCACATCCGGCAATGGCTCCTCCTACCGTATGAAACACATTGAAAAAACCGAGCGACTGGAAGAATATCTTGAAATTCATCGATGTCTCTAAAGTGTAAAGCAATGTCGCACTGATAACCGCATAACTGAACCCACGTATCGCCACTGGCAAATACAGCAATTCGATATTGATATAGTCGGCTATACGGACATACAGAAGAATGTAGTAGACACAAATTCCCATCATTCCCACTGCTATCAAGCATATGTTAGTGAAATCCTTCACTTTCAGCCACCACAACGAGAACATACACCCGACAAGAATGCCCAAGGTAGTGTACAGTCTCAATCCGGCAACCGTCATATAAGTATACTTTGTCCCAGCCTCATAGAAGACTTCTTCAAGAATGTATTCCGCTGAAAGCAGCATCTCCGCCACCATTACCATCACAATGAGCCAGACGAAGGTTCGCGACCTGAACATCCGGAACTCAAAATAGGCATGGCGCACTGTCAGCATCCGCCTTACGCACAGCACAAGGAAACACAACGCGCTCACCGTCACATTGCATATCACCGGACTGTTGAACCAGTCGTAATGGTCGCCATAGCATACCACAAATGTCGCCTGCAAAAAGAACGCGCTCCACATCACAGCCCCAAGCCAGTCAATGGCATAAAGCGGGAAACGAGGCATTATCCTCACAAAACGCAAACAGACAAGTTGCGTAATGAGCATCACCAAAAACAAGCCGCAGACAAAAAAATGCATGTATTCCCAGCGCGCCACGTATGCAAAATAAGCGGCAAGCCATCCCGAAACCTGTATGCTCACAAGAATAAAAATATGGAGTAACGGGAAAAATACCCGGAAATCGCGCTTGGGTGTCATCCACAACTGAATGTTCGACATACATTCAAAAGTGCCTTGAATTTTGGCGGCTCCCTCAATAAAACAAAGAAACCACAGAATCGGAAGAGAATGTGTGAACGGTACAAGAACATTCGTGACAAGCACCACTGAGGCAGCCGCCATCAGCAATGTCTTGTTCGTAAACCGAAACTTCATCCTGAACAAGACAGGAAAATACATCGACATTCCTATAAGATTGCTGTACATACACATCAGCACATCCTCGCGCAGAAGTCCTCTGCTCCCGAAAATACTGCTCAACGCGCCCAAATAGACACCTCCCGACAGCTGGAACATGAAAGCGAAACACACATATATCCACGGCCGCACAGATTCCGGAACAAACTGCCGGAACATCGGCATGGAAAAAGGCGGTATTGCATGAGAATCAGACATAGGCTTAATATTTGACCTCGCATTCCACATTGAGACCGGCACGCAAACGCTCCATATCGCCCGCCTCATTTCCCACAAACTCAATGCGCACCGGAACGCGCTGCTCCACTTTCACAAAGTTCCCGGTAGCGTTGTCTTGCGGTATCAGAGAAAAAGCCGCACCAGTAGCCTCCGAAATGGAAGTCACCTTTCCATGAAACACGACCTCAGGCACCGCATCCACCATGATGTCCACATCTGCTCCACATCGGATATTACACAACTGTGTCTCCCGATAATTAGCCACTATCCATATATCCTCCTTATCAACAATATCGACCATCGTCTGTCCCGGCTGTATCAACTGTCCGACCTGTATTCCCTTATGCCCGGTAGTACCGTCACACGGAGCCGTAATCACAGTGTACGAGAGATTAAGCCTTGCCAGTTCCACAGCTGCCCGGGCAAGCGCAATGCCCGCATCCGTTTGCTCCAAACGATTTGTCAGCTCCGTGCGTGAAAGTGCTGTCGACTCCTTCTGCAACCGCAGTCTCTGGAAACGCGCCTTGCTTGCCTCATACTCCGTTTTTGCAGCGTCATACACCTGTGCTGTCACAGCGTCCTGCTTCAACAGGTTCTCATAACGCGCAAACTCTTTCTCCGCATTCAACATCTGCACCCTCGCCTCCTCGACAGCGGCATCAGTCACAGATATATTGTTCGACACCGTATTTATCGAAGAGTTCATGACAGTCTTTCCGGCAAGCGCGTTTTGCAAGTCTGCCTCTGCCTGACGAAGACGGTAAACGAACTCGGCATCCTCAATAACTGCCAGCGTATCCCCTTTTCTCACCTGGGCATATTCCTCAAAGCGAATTTCCTTTATGAATCCCTGTACCCTGCTGTTCACCGGCACAATATGCTGCCTTACCTGCGCATTGTCCGTATATTCGATATTTCCCAGATGCATGAATTTTGCGCATACCCATATAAGAGCCGCAACCAAAACGACAATAGTGATGACATTGATTGTCATCTTCTTCATTCTCCTGTTCATAATATTTTCTTGATTTGACGGTGGTGTATTTTACAATTTGCCAGCCACTTTCTTTAATTTATAATAATTGAATAATATACCGATGCGCGCATTCACAACTTGAAGCTCTGCATTCAATTTCATATTTGAGGCGTCAAGCATGTCGGTCACGAGAGCCAGTCCGTTAAGGTAGCGGTTGTTTATGACCGCATAGTTTTGCCGCGCCAAATCCAGACTTTTCATCTGGGTGTCATAAACGGCAAACGACTCATCAAAGTGTACGTAGGCATCCTTTACCTCTGTTCTAAGATTATCATGCGCCAGCAGCCTGTTCTCCTCCGCATGAGAAACTGCCACCCGGGCAAGGCGCACACTTTTCCCGGTTTTGAACAGCGACGACAGACTGTATTTCACTCCTACACCCACATACCAATAATTCAGATTCTTATCAATTGGAGGAACCTCTACTGTAACCGGCCCGTCGAGTTTGTCTCCGGCAAACAAAGCAATGGAAGGCATCCTCTCTGCTCTGGCAAGACGCTCACGCTCCTTCGATGAATCCACAGCAATCTGTGTACGTTGCAGCAAAGGCGAGCTGCCGACAGCCTCATCCTGCCACTCAAGCTCCGAGGATATTTCAGGAAGACGGTCTGCCATCGTCGTGTCCACCACAATCTCGGTATTCTCCGGCAATCCTGTCGCAATACACAACTTATGATTAATCACCGCCATATTGTTCCGAAGTTGCAATACAGCAAGCTCCAAACCTTTCAGCTGCAACTCATAGCGGGTCACATCATTTTTGAGAGCCGTCCCCTGCTTTTGCTTCGCCTCAATCTCCTCTATCAGCTTCTGTGTTTGAGCAATATTCTGAAGATACACTTTCTCCATATTGCCCAACTTGAAAAGCTCAAGATAATTGCCTGCAAGCATCAGCCTCAACTCCTGCTCGCCTATTTTCTTATTGACAGAGGCTGCCGAACGCTGAAGCCGTGCCAGCTCAATGCCTGCGTCCACCGCGCCTCCGGCATACACTACCTGAGAGGCCTCAAACACAAAGTTGTTGCCGAAATGGGGCATCGGCGCGTTCATGCCATTGCCAAACTCCCTATCCCACAGATAAGCGTCACCGAGATAACTGACTGACAAACCGACATTAATGTCCGGAAGCCGCGCATTTTTTGCCACCTCAACACCTTGTGCGGCCTCTTGTTCCGCAAATCTCAACACGCTCATGTCCCGATTCGATTCCTCTGCCAATGCGAAAATCTCCTCCAGCGTAAATGTTCCGGCTGTCTGTGAGCATAAATTTCCCACACAGCCTCCTGTAAACAACAGTAAGCCGACCGTTCTCTTTAATATATTCATCGTTAGAAATTGATATAAAACTCCATTGATATGATTCTGTTATCCTTAAGACTCACAACTACCTGCACACAGAATATCCAACAAAAGAAAAAGCTATATTTTTCTGCAAAGTTCTGATATTTTCCTCGAAAGTCGAGTGTTGATTTTGAGCACAAAATGGTTTTATTTTTACATTCGGAAAAGAAATAAACGGTATATTTGCATGTTGTTCAGACTAAAAAACGGCAGCCGGCACAAAGATACAAAAGGCTCCGTACAAGGCTATCACACAGATTATCAACCATATTATAAACATCATACCATACAAATGGAAAACCGGCTGACCAATTCTGACATATCCACCCATGTTTTTCACAAAGAACAAATAAAGGACTTTTTTGCATCACCCATAAATGCCGACAGACTATTTGCCTGCATAGTAACCAAAGGCTGTTTGTCGGCAACCATAAACTACAAGACATACCCGGTATGCGCCACAGCTTTTTTCATGGTGCTTCCCGGACGCATATTTCGTGTCGTATCCCATAGCGATGACATTGAGATATGCTGCCTCAGCGTCAGTATAGACTATATATCCAAAACCGACTCCACAGACATGATTTCGCGCCGCACAAAATACGGAGTGCGTTTCTTCTCACAGCCCATCATTCCCATAGACCACACACAATGTCATAAGATAATGGCACTGATGCAGCAAGTATCAGAAGCAAGAGAAGACACAGAAAATCTGTACCGGAATGAAATTGTATTGTGCCATATCAATATTTTCTACCTCCATATAAGCCATATCATAGACAGTTATTACCTCCATCAGAACCATGACAAAGCAAACACACTGACAACTGAACAAACTCTGGCAAACCGGAATGAAAAGATTATAGACTCTTTCATCAACTTGCTCATCAAGCATTTCAGGGAAGAGCACAAAGTGGATTTTTATGCCGACAAACTGAATATATCGTCTCATCATCTCACGCTCATAATAAAGAAAATCACCGGACAAAGTGTGTCAGAACTCATATATGAGATGCTGTACAGCGAGGCACGCACATTGCTGCACCACTCCAACCTCTCCATTCAGGAAATTGCCGTAACACTCCATTTTTCTGACCAGTCAGCTTTCAGAAAGTTCTTTCTCAGAAGAGCCGGAATCACTCCAAAAAAATTCAGATAAACAGAAACGAAGACAAGTATAATTGACATTATGTCACTTGGCAGAAAGCCTCATTTTTAACAATTTCCGCAGCCCCTTGCCTTTGTCCGATGCTTGGTTTTTCGGAATTACACCGATAAGTTATTGATAATCAATCAGATATATTTTCAGCGAAAAGTATGCAGTTTTAGTCCAAAAACTAAGGGTTGAGTATGAAATAGGATATATTGATAATCAGCGAGTTATGAAAAATTATCCTTAAAATTGTCTTTTTTCGGGTTCAAAATCCATTTTTGTTTTTCAGGGCATTGAAAAGGCGGTTGCCGTCTTTTTAAGGAAGTGATTCGGAAAAACACCCGATTTTGCCCCCAAAAACGGGCTTTGAAAATTTTGTTCACCTTGAAAATAAATTTTGTTCACCTTGCGCAAAAAATCGGTGCGCCTTGGAAATAAATTTTCAGCACCTTGTAATTTTGACTTTTGGGGCACTTTTGGAGAGAAAAGGCATGTTTCGGAAGAAATTTATATATCTTTTAGTCGCATAAATTGTTCTTTTTACCCACTTGATTTTCGAGATTCAAAAACCTCCGTAGAATCGCGTTTTTGCAACCGAGGTTGAGTCCTGTTCATTTTGAGGCGATTCTACGGAGATTGGTTTTAACATATCAAATTGTCAGATATATTTAATGTTTGCTGGTACTTTTGACAGACTCCTCCGTCACTTCGTGACACCTCCTCTAATTTAGAGGAGGAGCCAGATCACCATGTTCGTAGAGAAACTAACCATCTGATTAGCAAGGTATATAGTTCCTCACCTAAGTTAGGAGAGGTGTCACGAAGTGACAGAGGAGTCTGTCCGAATATATCAAAAAACACACTTACAAAAAGTAAGGCCGTCTATCCGAATACACACAAAACACACCTATAAAAAAATAAAGAAGTCTGTCTGAACACACCCTCAAAACATCTTTCAAAAAAACACAGACTTCCCAAATTCATCCTCTAAATGTCAGCCTTATTTCAAATCATGGTTCATCAGCCGATATTCAGCCATCTGCTCATATTTGGTGCCGCGCCTGCCATAATTGGCATACGGATAAATGGAGATGCCGCCTCGCGGAGTGAATATACCTGTCACCTCTATATATTTAGGGTCCATCAAGGCAATCAAGTCTTTCATAATCTTATTCACACAATCCTCATGAAAATCACCATGATTGCGGAAACTGAAGAGATAAAGCTTCAGGCTCTTGCTCTCCACCATGCGGCGGTCGGGCAAATAACTTATACGTATCTCCGCAAAATCGGGCTGCCCGGTAATGGGACACAAACTCGTGAACTCAGGGCAGTTGAACCGCACCCAATAATCATTCTCCGGATGCTTGTTCTCAAAAGCCTCAAGCACCTCCGGAGCATAGTCCTGCCTGTATTCGGTTTTTCTTCCCAGGCTTTTCAAGCCTTCATTTTCTCTTTCTGACACTGTTCCTATCTATTTAAGTTGTTGATAATAAATGACGGTTCAAACGTAATCTGCCCGCCACGCTCTAATGTTTCCCTTTCAGACTCAAATACTTCTCCAATCCCTCACGGCGCAACTTACATGCCGGACAATGCCCGCACCCGTCGCCCTGAATGCCGTTATAACAAGTCAGCGTATCATGGCGCACAAGTTCCAGCACTCCCAACTCATCAGCCAAAGCCCATGTCTCGCACTTGTCAATCCACATCAGCGGGGTATGTATCACAAACTGCTCGTCCATTGCCAAATTCAACGCGACATTCAAACTCTTTATGAATGCATCGCGGCAATCCGGATAACCGGAGAAATCGGTTTGGGAAACTCCAGTCACAATGTGGCTGATTCCATGCTCACGGGCATAGACCGCCGCAACGCTCAGAAAGAACAGATTGCGCCCGGGCACAAACGTATTGGGCACACTGTCCTCAGGCTTCGTCTCGTCCATCTTCACAGACGAGTCGGTCAGCGAGCATCCGCTGCTCAAACTACTGATAAAACTGACGTCCATCACATCAAATCGAACACCTGCCTTATCGGCAATCTGTCTGGCAAGCTCCACTTCTCTCACGTGCTTCTGTCCGTAAACAAAGCTCAACGCATAAACCTCCTTGAATTGTCTCTTCGCCCAAAACAAACAAGTTGTGCTGTCCTGCCCTCCGCTGAACACCACGAGGGCCTTATCCTTATCCATCTCTATATGTCCTTTATATTAAGTATATTATACGATATGTCCTTGTCATATACATCCTCGCCCTCAATCCGCTTTACATAGCCCACCACCTTTATCGTCAGCGGCAAAGCAACAACCTCGTAAAGCGTCTTTGCGGCCACCTGCAATGCCATCAGCTTCAGCAGCTCGCCGACAGACATCAATCCGCCAAAAGCAAGCGGAAAGAAAATCAGCGAGTCGGCACTCTCCCCCACTAACGTGGAGGCTATTGCCCTCCAAGAAAAATGCCGTCCGTTGTCGGCTATTTTCATCTTGCTCATCACAAGGGCATTGAGAAACGAGCCTACGAGAAAAGCCGCCAGACTTGCCACCGCTATTCGCGGAGCAAGACCGAAGACGAAGTTAAAGGCTTCTTCTCCGTCCCAGAAAGGAGCCGCAGGCATGACTGCCGCGATGCCTCCAAGAGCCACGACAAAGAAGTTCATAAGAAACCCCATCCATATAATGAGCCGTGCCTTGCGAAAGCCCCATACCTCCGCAATGCAGTCGTTAATGATATAAGAAATCGGGAAAACAATGAAACCGGCAGTCATAGAGACAGAACCCAGCTGCACGACTTTGGTTTCAAGAAGATTGGATGCCACGAGGCACACACAAAAAAGTATCCCCATAAGCATGAAGGATACGCTAACCATTCGGTTTTGTTTCATAATCTTGTTTTTTACGTGGTGTTCAAGCACACGGCCGCATGTTCCGTTTCCTGTCCCCGCATTGGCAGATACAGTCCCTCCACACAGCAATGCTTCTGCATATCGGCTGCAAAGTTAGCGGAAAAGCCATATATAAACAAAAAAGCAAGAAGGTGTTTTTCCTTTATCCAATGCTTTTCCCTTTCTTTTTAGGTTGGAAAAAGCGATGTTTTTAATGAATATACAAACCGTATTCATATTACCCAAACTTTTTCATAATAAAAAGTCGGAGAAAAATGCGTTTTCCCACATTTTTTTCTCTATTTTTGCAAAGTCAGAGGAACATCCAAGCATTCAAGTCCGTTTTCGCGATGAAATGCCAATCCCATGCAAAAACAACCTAAAACAACAACATTAACAACTTTAACAGACTAACAATAAAATGAATAGGGGAATAGACTGTTTTATACCATACGCAGATGTTGAGACCACATCGAAAAATGCGGCTCAGTTTCTTGATTCCAAGCTTGTAAACAACGTTTTCTTACTTACAACTGACCGGGAAGCAGAACCTCTGGATGGTTGTAGCATCATATATGTCGACTCGCTACAGAGCGCAAAGACTATCAGGGATATAGCATCGGCAACAAAATCCTCTTACGCATTGCTTTACACCCAGTCCACCCCTCTGTCGCTTGGCTACATGGCACTGACCCGATTCATGAATGTGGCATTGAACATCAATGCCGGACTGGTTTATTCCGACCGTACGCAGATGAACGGCGGAACACTGAGAAAAGTGCCGGTAATCGACTATCAGGTTGGAAGTTTGAGAAACGATTTTGACTTTGGCCCGTTGCTTCTCTTCGATGCGGAGATTCTAAGAACATACGCAAATGAGTTTGCAAACAGCCAATTCGAATATGCGGGTTTGTATGAATTGCAGCTGTTCACATCACGTTCAGACAAACCGCTGTTCCATATCAGCGAATATCTTTACACGGAAAACAACGATGACACCCGGCTTAGCGGAGTGCGCCAGTTCGATTATGTAGACCCGCGCAACACCAATGTACAAGCTGAGATGGAAAAGGTGTGTACCGAACACCTGCGCAGAATCGGCGCATACATAGAAGCTGACACTGTGAGCGAAGTGGCAATCAACAGATTTGAGTTCAGTAATGAGGCATCAGTGATTATTCCTGTACGCAACCGCGCACGGACAATAGCCGATGCCATACGCTCCGCACTCAGTCAGATAACAGATTTCAGCTATAACGTCATTGTCGTGGATAACCATTCAACTGACGGCACGAAAGAAATCATAGACAAGATATGCACGGAAGACAAACGGTGTGTGTGCATCGTTCCGGGAAAAAATGACTTGGGCATTGGAGGATGCTGGAGCATGGCTGTCAATGACTTCCGCTGCGGACGATTTGCCATACAACTCGACAGTGATGACTTATACAGCAGTCCGGGCACGCTACAAAAGATTGTAAACAAGTTCTATAAAGAAAAATGCGCTATGGTCATCGGCTCGTACCGCATGTGCGACTTCCTGCTTAACACCCTTCCGCCGGGAGTGATAGACCACAAAGAGTGGACTGACGAGAACGGGCGCAACAACGCGCTGCGCATCAACGGTTTTGGTGCCCCGCGCGCATTCTTCACTCCAATCCTGCGCAAAATAGGAGTGCCAAACACGAGCTACGGCGAGGATTACGCTCTTGGACTTGAAATATCACGAACTTACAAAATAGGACGAATATTCGATGAGCTGTATCTGTGCCGTCGTTGGGAAGGAAATACAGATGCCGACCTGACACAGGAGCAACAGAACTCCAACAACAGATATAAGGACAGCTTGCGTACCATAGAGATTGCTGCCCGACAGCGTCTCAACAAATACTGGAGCCGGCAAGCCAGCAGTCATGACGCCAACAAACTGTTCGATGACCAGCTGTCGGTATGGGAACAAGCAGCAAAGCGTTATGAGGAGCTGCAAGATATTCTGACCCATGATTTCAATGTAAACGGAAGCCGCATCAGTGTACAGTACAACCCTGCCCGCATGGTGTCTACCGGTGCAAACATAGACGCTCAAAGCATTGCCAGCCGTCCGTGTTTCCTTTGTGACACGAATCTGCCAGAAGAGCAGATTGACTTCCCGCTCTTGTCTAAATACCATTTGCTGGTAAATCCGTATCCGATACTGCCTAAGCATTTTACTATACCTCTGCGACAGCACCGTCCTCAGGCAATACTCCCATATTACAAGGACATGATGGAGATAGCCGGCAACCTCGATGATATGTTCGTGTTCTACAACGGTCCGCAATGCGGTGCGTCGGCTCCCGACCACATACACTTCCAAGCCGGAGTGCGCGGTGTGCTTCCGCTGGAGCGCGACTGGAACGAGCTGTACCGCTCTACACGTTCCCGACTCTACCCTATCAGCGATGAGGAGTTTATCGAGGCTCTGAAACTTGAGCCTACTGCTGACGATACGGGTATATTCAGTTTGCGAGGATACATCTGTCCGGGACTGATTATCGTAACAAGAACAGCCGAGGCGAGCGACTTCCTTTTCCGCAAGGTGTATGAGTCACTTCCTGTATGCGAAGGCGAAACGGAACCGAAAATGAATATCTTTGCTTGGACAATGAATTGCAAGAACGATGGAACACCACGACTTGTATCCATTATCATTCCTCGCAGCAAACACCGTCCGGACTGCTATTTCGCTGAAGGAGACGACAAGATGGTAATCAGTCCTGGCGCACTCGATATGGGAGGACTGGTTGTAGCTCCGCGAAAAGATGATTTCGACAAGATTGACGCTCAAAGAGCCGCAGAGATAATCCGTGAGGTGGGAATATCGCTTGACGATGAACTGCTGATGATAAAGAAACTCAAGCACGACGATTTCTGATTTTATAGAGAAAAAGACTGCAAAAAAGTAAAAGTTGCCGTATATTTGTATAGATATATGGCAACTTTTGCTTTTTATCATCTTACAGAAACAGTATCAAGACGTATAATGAAAGAACCAAAGGTAAGTGTAGGTATCGTACACGCACACAAAATACAGTTCCGGCTTAACTCCACTTATTATGCAGAAGGAAACAAAACAGGCGGAGAGCAGGAAGCAGAATGCAAGAACGGACATGTCGCATGGAACGGCAAACTGTATGAGGAACTTGTATTCAATCCGGAAACAGAAGCCAGCTCGTTCTCAATCAGCGATGTGACTATCGGCATCAACTTCCATTGGGAGCGCAAGGAAGCACAGACTTTTCGGGGAGCTTTAAAACTGGTGGTGACAGAAAACAAGCTGTGTGCCATTAACATACTTCCGGTAGAGGAATATCTGAAAAGCGTGGTATCATCGGAGATGAACGCTGCTGCATCGGTAGAGTTTCTGAAAGCTCATGCCGTCATATCCAGAAGCTGGCTCATCGCCCAGATGGAAAAAAGACAGGCAAGCCGAAAGGAAAGCAAAAAGAAGGCGGAGTCCCGACAAATAGAGTCTGACTCCTTGATTGTGCGCTGGTATGACCAAGAGAATCATTCTTTGTTCGACGTATGTGCCGATGACCACTGCCAACGTTATCAGGGCATCACCAGAATATCGAAAAAGAACGCTGTCGAGGCAGTTGAAAATACCCGGGGAGAGGTGCTTACATTTCAGAACGAGATATGCGACGCACGCTTCGCCAAATGCTGTGGAGGCATCACCGAATTGTTCGGTACATGTTGGGAAGACGGGCAAAAGCCTTATCTCATTGCAAAAAGAGACAGTCAAGACAATCAAGCGTCCTTGCCCTTACCTAACGAAGAGGAGATGGCTGAATGGATTAGGGAATCGCCGGACGCTTTCTGCAACACTGCGGACACGGAAATATTGCAACAGGTACTGAACAGCTATGATTTGGAAACAAAAGACTTTTACCGCTGGACTGTCGAATACACTCAGGAGGAAATATCACAACTGATTTGCAGAAAGCTCGGAATGGACTTCGGTCGGATTCTTGACATGGTACCTATACAGCGCGGTCGTTCCGGACGCATATCGTTGCTGGCCATCATTGGCGAGAAACATCGCATCAACATAGGAAAAGAACTTGAAATAAGGCGGGTACTGTCAGAGAATCATCTGAAAAGCTCGGCTTTCATTGTGGAAAAAGAATATGCTCCGACCAACGACCGTGTACCTTCAAAATTCAAAATCAAAGGTGCCGGATGGGGACACGGTGTAGGCTTGTGCCAGATAGGAGCAGCAGTGATGGGCAGCCGTGGATACAAGTATGACGAGATACTCATGCACTACTATCACGGAAGCCGGATAAGAAAAATGTACTAAGAAAACAAGAACGAATGTTTCAGGACAAACAAGAAAATAGAAGAACGTCCCATTTGTGGTGGATGACCAGTCTGTTTGCCGCAGAGGAAATACCATCGGTAATGGTAACTTTCGTGTCCCTGCTGATGTTCATACAGCTTGGGGTAAGCCACTCCGTGGCAACCCTCTTCAGCGGATTGCTTTTCATGCCGTGGGTATTGAAGTCATTCATGCGCTCAAAAATAAAGAAAGCAGGAAATTTCAAACTATACATACACTGCGTGGAGATATGCATATTTATCAGCCTTACGCTGACAGCCATATACATCAATGAAGTGACCTCAAATGCGTTGGGACTGTTCTCTTGCATGTTCTCTATCGCATTCTTCTGTGCTTGGCATGAGTTGGTTGCACGAATGTATTACGAACGTATGCTATACCCCAAGCAACAGTATGTGTACCACAAAGTAAAAGTATTCGTGTCGCAGACAACCATGACGCTGACCTATGGAGTACTCATCATCTTTGTCGGCTTCCTCGAAATATGGTTTCGGGACATCAGCAAGGCATGGGCAATGGAGAATTATCTGGTGGCAGGAGTATTCTTCATCCTTATGGCGGCAAACATCATCACACTCCGCTCACCCAAAGTCTATACCCCACATATCCACGAATCTATGCTGGACACGGTAAAAGCTGAAATAAGAATCATAGACAGAATACGACAACAGCCATATACAACCCGCACGGTAGCAGGTTTGTTTTTCCTGCTGGTTCCACAAGCCTTAATGTTCAACACGAGGGTATTCTTCCTGCTGGCATCGGAAGACAACGGCGGACTGAACTGTTCATTGCAAGACGTAGGATTCGCGCATGGCACCATTGGAGTCATTGCCTTTTCCATAGGAATAGCCGCAGGAAGGCGGATGATGAGAAGAATCGGAAAGGCGGAGATGTTCTGGCCTATGGCTGTAATGCTGACGCTGTCGCCTGCCGTCTATATGACAATGGCCTTATATCAGCCGATGGACAATATGCAGGTTTTGTGCAGTGCTACATTCAGCGCGCAAATAATGTTCGGATTTGGTTTGAATGTCTGCAAACCTTTCATTCAGCACATATCAGGCGAACGATACAGAAACACGGTCAACTACCTTTATGTACCGCTTGTGGCAAGCGTCATGCTGATTCCAATGTCACTATCCGGATGGATTGAAAGCCTGCTGGGCTTCAAAAAATTCTTCATCGCCAACTCACTATGCGCACCGGTTGCATGGATGCTCCTAAAAACTTGGAACATCAAAAAAATTTTGATGCCTCAATAGAATACACACAAAAGCAATACTCATTTATGAAAAAGACAAAGGCATATTCATGGGTTCCATCCCTCTACTTTGCAGAGGCCTTGCCATACGTGGCTGTAATGGCTATATCGACAACTATGTACAAGAAAATGGGGTTGTCGAATACCGACCTCGCACTTTACACATCATGGCTGTATCTGCCATGGGTCATCAAGCCACTGTGGAGTCCGTTCATCGATGCTATAAAAACAAAACGTTGGTGGATTATCACCATGCAGCTGCTTATCGGCGCAGGATGCGCCGGTATAGCTCTCACTCTGCCTACGGCACTGTGGCTAAAAGCATCTCTGGCATTCTTTTGGCTCATGGCATTCAGCAGTGCCACACACGACATAGCCGCTGACGGATTTTATATTCTTGCCCTTGACAGTCATGAACAGGCTTTCTACGTAGGCATACGAAGCACGTTCTACAGAATAGCCACCATATTTGGACAGGGCGCGCTCATCATGTTAGCCGGAAAGATAGAAAAAACAGGGAACATTCCTTTGTCTTGGTCACTTGTATTCTTTGTAATAACAGGATTCTTCCTTATTGCCACAGCATACCACAAGTTCATACTTCCCAAAGTGGAATACACTGATGCCGACCATCCAAACAAACAGTTCCGGACATTCAGTGCCCTAAATACACTGAGAGAATTTTACAAAACACTGAAGATTTTCTTTTCAAAGCCACAGATTGTCTCAGCCTTGCTGTTTATGCTGCTTTTCCGTTTTCCAGAGGCACAGTTAGTCAAAATAGTAAACCCTTTCATGCTCGACCCTATAGAAAAAGGAGGAATGGGACTTGAGACTGGTACGGTAGGTTTTGTGTATGGCACAATAGGAATCATAGGACTCACACTTGGAGGATTGCTTGGAGGATTTGTAGTAGCAAAAGACGGATTGAAAAAATGGTTTTGGTGGATGGTGTTAAGCATCTCACTGCCGGATGCCGTATATATTTATTTAGGCGCCACACAAACAGGCGACTTGCTTTTAATAAATACCAGTGTCTTTATAGAACAATTCGGCTACGGATTCGGATTCACGGCATACATGCTCTACCTTATCTATTTCTCACGAGGAGAGAACAGCACTTCCATATATGCCATCTGCACAGCATTCATGGCTCTCGGAATGATGCTCCCGGGAATGATTGCCGGAAAAATCGCGGACATGATAGGCTATGAGAACTTCTTTATATGGATAATGGCAAGTTGCATCATCACAGTCGGAGTTTCAGCTCTGCTAAAAATAGACCCTGAATTTGGGAAAAAGAAATAAAAACTCTACCACATGACAATATTTCAGAGAACAAGACAAAATGTCACATTTCACTAAATTCTTCTTTATTGGTACACAAATTGCATCTCTATTAGCGTCATCGAAAGAATGAACAAAATCATTTTACGATGGTTTTTAGGTTGTATAATAAATTAATAACAAAAAAATAGGAGGTACAATTATGACACCAATCAGAAGAACAACAAACGGATGGCTACCAGAGATTTTCAACGATTTCTTTGACACAGAATGGATGCCCAAAACAAAAGCCACCGCACCGGCAATAAACGTGCTTGAAAGTAATGTGGAGTACAAAGTAGAGGTGGCAGCTCCAGGCATGTGCAAGGAAGATTTCAATATCAAGATAAACGAGAATAATGACTTGGTGATTACAATGGAAAAGAAGCACCATGAATCAGACGCGCCGAAAGAGGGAGAGACAAACAGGCAGGTTAATAATGTACGCTATCTGCGCCGCGAATTTGCCTACTCTAAATTCCAGCAGACTTTGATTCTGCCAGAAGATGTAGACAAAAAGAAAATCGGCGCAAAAGTGGAAAATGGAGTGCTGACTATCAGTCTTCCTAAAATCATCATCAAAGAAGAGCCAAAAGTGGCACAGAATATTGAAATCCTATAATGGAAGGAAATCTCGAATTAAAAAATTTATAGCAACATAATCATTAGATAAAACGGAGCAGCATCTATTTGTGATGTTGTTCCGTTTTGGTATATTTATGCATTAAGTATAACAAATTGACAACTCCCAAACGAATAAAACTTACATTTTCTAATAAATACCCCATTTTTTACAACAAACAATACAAAATTCATACATTTTTCTTTGTCATATTACAAACTGTTTTTATCTTTGCATACGTAAATAAAGTAATTTTTTCAGAGTTAGTTTTTCATAGTATTTGTTCATTTTTTTCAAAATGTTTTGAAAAAATTTGAATGAGCGCAATAGGGTGTGGGAACATCTTATTGCGTTTTTTTATCTGTATGTGAAACATGAAATAAATGAATCTGATGGTTGTATCTGGTTTTATAGTGGACAAAAAAAAGAGGATATGTTGTTAGGCATTTCCTCTTTCCTTGTGACTCGCATAGGATTCAAACCTATAACCTTTTGATCCGTAGTCAAATGCTCTATTCAGTTGAGCTAGCGAGCCAACATTTTTCGTTTTCGTCTGCAAAGGTAGTATTCTTTTATCTAATATACAAGTCTAAGGCATATCTTTTTGCCATTTATATGGGATTTGCATTCAGGAGGCAAGCAATCTGAGAAAGAAAGACTATTCGAAACGAATGGTCTTAGCAGGACTGCTTATGCTCACAAAGAAAGAAGAGCAAAATATGACCATAGCAGAAATACAAAGCGTCAACACATTCACTACAAGAATCAGCCAGACATTAAATTCAATGGGAACCGACTCTATATAATAGACAGACGCATCAAGCTTTACCACACCGAACAGTTTCTGAACAAGACACAAAGACAGTCCCACAATGTTTCCTATCACGACACCTTTTCCGACAAGCATGACAGAGAAATACATGAATATTTTCCGCACAGACAAGTTTGTGGCTCCAAGAGCCTTCAGCATACCTATCATATTGATACGCTCAAGCATCACAATGAGCAATCCGGATATGACAGTGAAGGCTGAGACACAAATCATCAGTACAAGAATCATCAATACATTCATGTCGAGCACATCAAGCCACGAAAAAGTATGAGGAGCAATTTCCTTGATACTGAACGCGCCGTATGTAGCACCATACTCATCGACACGATGGTTGATTTTGTCCACCAGCTGCCGCGTCACCATATCCAATTGACTGAAATCATCTATCTCCACCTCAAAGCCTGACGACATGTCACAGTCCCATCGGTTCAGTTTGCGCATGGTATAAATGTCGGTCAGCACAAAATTGCGGTCATATTCAGACAAGTTTGTCTGAAAAATCCCCGCCACTGTCAGTTTTCTTGCACGCGCAGATCCATTCCCTATAAAATACGAAAAGATTCTGTCACCGACACTTACCCCCAACTCCGAAGCTACAATTTTAGAGATGATAATGCTGTCAGACGACTCGGAGGCTCCAAACGAAGGAATCCGTCCATCAATCAGATTCTCCTGAAAGAAAGACATGTCATAGTCCTCTCCCACCCCCTTAAAAGTCAGGCCGCGAAAATCGTCCTCTGTCTTCAACATGCCAAGTTTCAGCACAAAACGCTGGACATGCCGAACTCCCTCTGTCCGGCATATCACACGCTCAAGACTATCGGTGGTCAGTACAGGCATCATCTCACGGTTTTGGTCGAATGTGAGACTAAGCACCTGTACATGCGAGCCAAAACCTATAACTTTGGAACTGATATCGCGCTTGAAGCCGAGCACCACACACAAGCTGACAATCATTACGGCAAGCCCGACAATAATTCCAAGCATGGCTATACGTATGGCAGGACGTGATATACGTTTCCTGCCATCATTATCAGCATACAAACGGCGTGCTACAAATAATTCAAAAGCCATTTCAAGTATTTGGATTCTTAGATTATTACATTATATAAATTGGGACAGACACGAAACCCGCACAACTTGCAAGAACAAAGCCGCACAGTCGCACATATAAACTAAAAGTTTTCGAGTTCTCTCATACAAGAACTCAAAAACTTTTATATTACAATACGAAGAATCTAATCTTCTGTTCGCCCCGGATAAGCCTCCAATGCCTTTCTCAAAACAAAAAGCGCACGGACAAGGTCTTCTTTTTTCAGTACATAAGCAATTCTGACCTCATTACGTCCGGCACCCGGAGTCGTATAGAAACCGGAAGCGGGAGCCATCATCACAGTCTCTCCCTCATAATCAAAATCCTTGAGACACCACGCACAAAACTTCTCACAATCATCAACCGGAAGTTTTGCCACTGTATAGAAAGCTCCCATAGGAATAGGCGAGTACACACCCGGAATGCGGTTCAATCCGTCGATAAGACATTTCCTCCGCTCCACATACTCGTCATACGTGTCACGCGTGTATTCCTCAGGCGCATCGAGTGATGCTTCCGCCGCAATCTGACCGATGAGTGGAGGACTGAGACGTGCCTGACAGAATTTCATCACAGCCTGACGCACTTCGGCATTCTTGGTGATGAGAGCACCGACACGTATGCCGCACTCCGAATAACGTTTTGACACAGAGTCTATCAACACCACATTCTGCTCTATGCCCTCAAGATGACAAGCCGAGATGTAAGGCGATCCGGTGTAGATAAACTCACGATATACCTCATCGGAAAAAAGATACAGATCGTACTTCTTCACAAGATCACGAATCTGGTTCATCTCACGGCGAGTATAGAGATAGCCCGTCGGATTGTTCGGATTGCATATCAATATGGCACGGGTACGCTCATTTATCAGTTCCTCAAATTTCTCCACTTTCGGCAGACTGAATCCCTCGTCAATGGTAGTCGCAATAGTGCGTATCACAGCACCTGCCGATATGGCAAACGCCATATAGTTGGCATACGCAGGCTCAGGGACAATGATTTCATCTCCCGGATTCAGACAAGAAAGGAATGCGAACAACACCGCTTCCGAGCCTCCGCTTGTGATGATAATATCGTCAGCCGTAAGATTTATGTCGTACTTCTTATAATATCCCACCAGCTTCTCACGATAGCTCCTGTATCCCTGACTTGGGCTATACTCAAGAATTTTCCTGTCAATATTGCGTATCGCATCAATGGCCACTTGCGGTGTAGGCAAATCAGGCTGACCTATATTAAGATGATATACATGAATACCTCTCCTCTTCGCATCATCGGCGAGAGGTGCCAGCTTGCGGATTGGCGAGCTTGGCATTTCGGTACCACGAACTGAAATTTTAGGCATTTTATTCTATTACAAATATATTCTTTTACACGTTAAATTGGCACAAAGGTAGTGCTTATTATTGAGAAATTAAAATCAAGTGTCCGTTTTTATAGAAACAGAACGCTTACGGCAGCACAAAAGCGCATACCGCCTCACACGTTGCGGTCTGCAATTAAAGAAACACAGGTGCGCACAAAATGCGGCCCATACTAAAAAGCCTCCACGCACCGACAAGTCCAACTGACAAGTCCAACGCTAATCCTTTACATTGAGGTCTTCCGACTCAGAACGCAACAGTTCACCGTCAGGGCTATCTTTAATTATACGATAAGCAACTGGAGGCGGGCCATAAAGCACACGGTAAGAAGAACGGACGCTGTCTACCTGTTCCAAAATGTTTTTTACACCCTTCGTGGAGTCATCCGCCTTTTTCACCACCTTCACTTTCTTCAACTTACTCTTCTTTTCCTTTTCCGCTTCGTCCGACTTTTTCTGATCCGGCTTCGCCACTTCCACAGCCTCATGCTCGTAACGAACAGGCGGTGTGACCGGAGTTTTCTCAAGCTCCACCTTACGCGTACAAGCCGCAAAACCCAAAATGCCAAGAATGGCAGAAAGGAGCGACTCTATTTTCTGATTCAGAAACCTCTTCATCATTATATGTTTATATTGTTATTTTAATATGCAACAAAAGTACGGAAAATCTTTGGAATGAACGACAAAAAGATGAAGAAATAAGCATTTAACGGCTTACTGACAAGCATTTATAATGCCAACGCACGCAGAAGGCAAACAACCATACGGGCAAAAGACACCACAAGTTTCAGAACAAAGGCCGGAAGCAAAGCCCCAAGAGGGCATTTATCCCATTTCTTTCGTTTATTCCGGAGAAACTCTGTATTTTTGCAGGATTGAAAACTATATGAATTAAAAGCAAACAGAAAAAAAGCAATATGAAAATAGGGATTATACAACAAACATGCTCTGCCGACATTGAGGCCAACAAGCAGAAACTTGCAGACAACATAGAGAAGGCCGTACAACAAGGCGCGCAGCTTGTCGTGCTTCAGGAGCTGCACAACTCATTGTACTTTTGCCAGACGGAGAACACGGAAATGTTCAATCTGGCAGAACCAATACCGGGACCGTCCACTGAGTTTTATGGAGAAATAGCCCGAAAGCACGGCATCGTGCTCGTCACCTCGCTTTTCGAGAAACGGGCTGCCGGATTGTATCACAACACGGCTGTCGTATTCGAAAAGGACGGCTCGATTGCCGGGAAATATCGCAAGATGCACATTCCTGACGACCCGGCATATTATGAGAAGTTCTATTTCACACCTGGGGATATAGGATTCAAGCCTGTCAAAACAAGCGTGGGATGTCTTGGAGTACAGGTATGCTGGGACCAGTGGTATCCGGAAGGTGCAAGACTTATGGCTTTGCAAGGGGCTGAACTACTGATTTATCCTACAGCCATAGGCTATGAGAGTACCGACACGCAGGAAGAGCAGCAGCGGCAGCGCGAAGCATGGACAACCGTGCAGCGTGGCCATGCGGTAGCCAACGGGCTGCCGGTGGTGGCGGTCAACAGAACGGGATACGAGCCTGACCCTTCCGGACAGACCAACGGCATACAGTTTTGGGGAAGCAGCTTTATTGCCGGCCCACAGGGTGAGATTTTATACCGCGCCTCATGCGAGAACGAAGAAGTGGCAGTGGTCGATGTTGATATGAAACGCTGTGAGAATGTGCGCCGCTGGTGGCCTTTCTTGCGCGACCGCAGAATTGAAGAGTTCGGCAATCTGACAAAAAGATTTATCGATGCAGAGTAAACATTAAGTATCCGCCACACATCCACGTGAGTTTGGAACAAGGACATCGCTATAAACAGAATCGGCAACTTAAAGAAACTGCCGATTCTGTTTTTCATATTCATGTCGCTTAGTTTGTTAGCCATAAAAAACAATGCCGATGCTATCACAATCTTGGTTTGTTGCCACTTCAACCCGTTTCGCCATGTCAAGTGCAACAATCCCATATTGTATGCCAAAACCGACATGCACAAGTCATTGCCTGTCCCAAACTTGCATAGCCAGAGACTGTTTTTTTCCTTTTGCCATTCCGACAGGAGTAATTGACATTATGTCACTTGTGACAGAGCCGTTTTTTTAACACTTTCCGCAGTTTCTTGCCCTTGTTCGAGGCTTGATTTTTGGAGTTATATAGATAAACCATTGATAATCAACAGAATATATTTTCAGTAAAAAGTATGCAGTTTTAGTCCAAAAACTAAGGGTTCAGTACAAAATAGGATGTATTGATAATCAGAGAGTTATGAGATTTTGTCCTTAAAAAAGTCTTTTTCCGGACTCAAAATCCATTTTTGTTTTTCAGAGCATTGAAAACCTGGTTGCCGTCTTTTTGAGGAAGCGATTCGGGGAAAAGCCCGATTTTAGGCCGAAAAACGGGCTTTGAAAATTTTGTGCGCCTTGAAAATAAATTTTGTGCGCCTTGCGAAAAAAACCAGTGTGCCTTGGAAATAAATTTTCAGCACCTTGTAATTTTGGGTTTTAGTGGGC
>JAMPEL010000015.1:25695-61873 GCA_023665185.1 Roseburia sp. | reverse complement strand
TGAAAGTCTTTTTCGAGAATCTTGGATAACTTTGCATTTGCTGATGGACTCTACAAAAACTTCAGGAAGAGAAAAAAGACAAAGCGATGATGACCAATGATTTCAATTGTATATACGGATATAGCCATATAAACTTCTGCATAGACCACAATGGATACAGAATACCTGATTCTGTATCCTATCGTATGGACGACAAAGCGGAATATTTGATTATAGAATATAATTATTATAGTTCTGATAGTCATCGTCTATATTTCCATTTGATGAATGTTACCGGCGATATATATACAGGTTCGTTCTATTTCGTAAACCCGGAGAACAAGAAATATTACACTATCAACTACACCGTTGAGCCGGTAGACGAGTATAAGGAGACGGAGTATGTGGGCGAAGAGGACATTTTGATTCTTCTCGGCAATACCACTGCCGGCAGGGCTGAGTTTGACATAGGCAAGGCAATGGAGGTTCTCGGTATAGAGGATGAAAGCTCGCTCGCCAATGCGGAATGGCAGGCAAGCAGGAGTGGAAGGTCTGCGTTCCTATACGCAAATGCGGGATATGACGAGGCGAAAGGCGGTTTTCCTTTCGATGCGGAGGGCTGTCTGGACACGGATGGGAAGAACACGGCATTCCATGTAGGGTATGTGCGGGAAAACGGCAAGCACAGTCTTGCCTGTTCGGCAGAGAGCGTGCTGGAGAACGGCATGGAATATACGACACGGCTCGCGCTCGACTATGGCGACAAGCGGTATGTGTTCCGTATCAAAATTGTAAACGAGAGCATAGACACAGCCATAAATGGCATAAAAAAAGAGCAGAAGTCAGACGACAACATCGTGTATGACCTCTGCGGAAGAATGGCGGGGAAAGGAAATGCCGCCATGAATGAATTGAAGAAAGGGATATATATCCTCAACGGAAAGAAATTTGCAGTAAGATGAGAGGAAGCATGAAGTAATTAATCGCCAACCGCCTCCTGCACCTGCTCTTCTTTCCAGTTTACAAGATACAAGGCACGGGTGGCACGGGTAAAAGCTGTATAGAGCCAGCGGTAATAGTCAGGACCAAGCATATCCTCGGTCATATAGCCCTGATCGACAAAAACCTCGCTCCATTGTCCGCCTTGCGCCTTATGACATGTCACGGCATAGGCATACTTAATCTGCAAAGCATTGAAATAAGGGTCAGCCATCATCTTCTTCATTCTCTCGCGCTTGTTCGGAATGTCCATATAATCTTCCATTATACGGTTGAAAAGGGCATCACTTTGTTCACGGGTAAGAGACGGAGCTTCCGAATGAAGAGTGTCGAGCAAAACCGTAGCATCAAACTCATAATCATCGTAGTCGGGCAGACGCAACTGGCAATCGGCAAAATGAAAACCATACAATTCTCTGATGTTACGCACTCTCTCCACTACCACGATATCACCATTTGCAATAAACTCGATATTTGCGGTGACAGAATCTTTGGACTTTTCCTCCTTTCCTTCAGAAGAAATCCAAAAGTAATTGTTCTTGGCAACCATCAATATATCTCCTGACGAGAGTTCCTCCTCACATCCAAGTATCTGGTTTCTTATACCATTATTATATATATGCGCACGTTTGTTGGAGCGGCAAACGACCATAGTCTCATCCACCCCATAGCAGGCATAACAGGAACTGATGGTTTCTATCAGTTCATTCCCCGGAATGTTCCTCACATCGGCAAAGCCATGAAAGCGTATCTTCGGAAAATCAAACACATCGTATTCATCGATAGCCAAACGCAAACGAGTGGCATTCCACAGAATGCCGGACTCTTCGCGCTGACGCACAACCTGAGTCAGAGTATGGCAACGGACATTCAGCCCATAGCCACCCACAACATCCGGCTGCAACGCAGGACTTTCCTCCTCTCCGACAGGAGGCAGCTGGGCTGTATCGCCAAGAAGAATAAGACGACAGCCTGTGCCACTGTAAACAAATTGCACAAAATCATCAAGCAAACGTCCGGTGCCATAGATACTTCCGGAAAGTCCGTCATTGGCAATCATCGAGGCTTCATCGGAAATGAACAAGGTATTCTGCAAGGAGTTGTAATTAAGGGAAAACGGAGAATCCTTATCAACAGCCTTCTGACGATATATCCGCCGATGTATGGTGAATGCGGGATGTTCCGAATACAAAGAAAACACTTTTGCCGCACGTCCTGTAGGAGCTACAAGCACGCACCGTCGGTTGAGCAGCTCCATCGTTTTCACAAAAGCACCGACAAGAGACGTCTTGCCCGTTCCCGCATATCCTCGCAGCACAAATACCTCGTCAGCATCAGGAGAAAGTACAAAATCACAAAGCGAATCAATGGCTTCTTCCTGCTCTTCCGTAGGCAAAAATCCAAAATTCCGTAAAATCTCTTCTTTTAGATAGTCTTTAATCATTATTTTTAGAAAAAAACTCGGCTGTATTCGCCGCATTTCATTTTTATTCGTTATTTTTGCGACACGAATATAACAAAATAAAAAACAATAAAACATATCATGAAAAAGATTATTGTAAATATTCTTTTGGGAGTATGTGCTGTCGGTCTCGCTTATGCGTGCTTTGTCAGCATCTACAGTGACATTGCTTTCGATGAGGAGAAAGCAGCAAGAGAAAAACAAGTGATTGCAACGCTAATGAAAATTCGCGATGCAGAGGAAAAATTCAAGATGAGCCACCGTGGTGAGTATTGCGGAACGATAGACTCACTCATTGACTACATCAAAAACGACCGTGCAATTGACAAGATTGTCAAAGAAGGAGAACTTACAGATGACCAGCTTGAAGCAGGACTCACTGAGGCAGAGGCTGTAAAGCAGGGACTTATCAAACGTGATACAATATGGGTTTCAGCAGCTGAAGCCCTTGGCATAGACAATCCAGACTCACTTAAATATGTTCCGGTTGGAAGAGAAGGCGGCGAAATACAACTCCGCAAAAAGTCTGCTTTCAACTTGAAATCCAACGAATGGGATTTGCTCGTAGAGGTACGCGCCTCATTGGACGACTACCTTGACGGCATGGACGCAAAGAAAGTGAAGAACCTCAAAGCTGATTTGAAAAAGCTCAACAAAAACAAGGCAGACTTGTTTGAAGACAATGCTGACGACACAGACGGCAATTGGTATGGCTTGCGCGTAGGAGACCTTCAGGATCCGACAAACAAAATGGCTGGTAACTGGGAATAAAACATATTGCATGCAAGTAACAGAAAACAGCAAAAAGCAAAATAAAAGTTTGTCCATTCGTGTATGCACGGATGGGCTTTCTTTTTGTGTCTATACTCCAACAAGCAGCTCACCATATGAATATAGGATTTACAAAATCAAGTCTACAATATCTTTGGCAGCCAACCTAAAGGAGGCATTGACACACGAGCCTATACTCAAGGAAGAATATCAGAGGGTAAATATTCTTATCTCCACACCACATTTTACAGTCGTTCCGATTGACGTGTTCAAAACAGAGGATGTGAATGAGATTTACAATTACAACTTTCCAAAAGACAAACCGCAAAGAGTGAGTTATAACATACTGAGACGTTCTGGCATTTCCATCGTTTTTGGTATAGAAAGAAATGTCTACCAACTTATTCTCGATGATTTCCCGCGAGCACGATTCTATGCTTCAGCAAGTACTCTAATTGAGTTTTTCAGCGAAAGAAGCCTATTGGGTTCTAATCGGAAAATGTATGCCTATTTGCACGAGCAGGAACTGACTTTATATGCCTTTGAGCAAGGCAAACTTCTATTTGTCAATACATTCAGCATAAACGGCATAACCGACTGCCAATACTACATTATGAATGTATGGCAACAGCTTGGATTAGACCAATTGAACGATGCCTTGTTTGTCATTGGCAATGAACCGCAAAGAAAGGACTTGCACGAAAAGATGCGGAATTTTATAGAGAATGTCTCACTCATCGACAACAAGGAGGATTTCAAGAATACTATAATTAAAGATTACAACATGGACATACCATACGATTTACAAACGCTATTGGTATGCGGATTCTAAGTAATCCGACATGTGTTTCTCTTTATTTACTTTATCATTGAACCATTAATCATTTTTCCATATAATATGCGTATAATAAGCGGAAAATACAGACACAAGCGTTTTGAGGTCCCACATACATTCAAGGCCCGTCCTACCACAGACTTTGCAAAAGAAGGACTATTCAATATTCTCAGCAACGTTTATGTTGACTTTGATGAAGAATTGACAGCACTTGACCTTTTTTCCGGAACAGGAAGCATTGGGCTTGAACTGGTGTCACGAGGATGCAGCAAGGTTGTATCGGTGGAAAAAGACTACAAACACCATCAGTTTCTCAGGAAAGTGGCCCGTGAGTTGGGAGACAAAGCATGGATTCCTCTTCATGCCGATGTATTCAGATATATTGACCGCTGTTCTGAGAAATATGACATTATATTCGCCGACCCTCCATACGCACTGGAAAACTTAGGAGACATACCACAGCTGATATTCAAGGCAGAACTCTTAGCTAATGGTGGTATATTCATCCTTGAACATGGCAAGAATTATGATTTCTCATCATTACCACAGTTTGTTGACCATCGCAATTATGGATCTGTAAACTTTTCGTTCTTCCAAGCATAGCAATCTTCTGTATTCCAAAATCACATACTGATTTTCAACGTGATGAATTGATTTCAGAGCAAGAGATTGTCTCAAAACAACAGACAGAAAAAGCGTCCGGACTACCTTCGCAGTCCGGACGCTTTTTCACTATATTAATCTCAATACTTATAATCAGTTCTTTTCAAATGAAGCAAAAGCCTCTGTCGGATTGAACTTCTTGCGTTGTACTTCCATCATTTCATCTTTAGCACCAACGACAATACGCTCAAACTCACGAAGACCAGTTCCGGCAGGAATAAGATGACCGCAAATAACGTTCTCCTTCATTCCTTCGAGCGGATCGCTCTTTCCGCTGATAGCAGCTTCATTAAGCACCTTCGTTGTTTCCTGGAATGACGCAGCAGACATAAAGCTTGAAGCTCCGAGTGCGGCACGAGTAATACCTTGAAGAATCTGTGTCGATGTAGCAGGAACAGCATCACGAACCTGTACAAGCTTTAAGTCACGACGCTTCAACATTGAGTTTTCATCCCTCAATTTGCGTGCAGTCACAATCATACCAGCCTGCATTGTTTCTGAGTCACCAGCATCAGTAACAACTTTTTTGCCCCATATACGGTCATTTTCCTCAGCAAATTCAAGTTTGTCAACAATACCGCCTTCAAGGAAACGTGTGTCACCCGGATCATTAATCTGAACCTTGCGCATCATCTGACGAACAATGATTTCAAAATGCTTGTCGTTGATAGACACACCCTGCAAACGATATACATCCTGAACCTGATTTACAATGTATTCCTGCACAGCTGTAGGACCTTTAATTGCAAGAATATCAGCCGGAGTAATAGCACCGTCAGAGAGTGGTGTTCCAGCACGCACATAGTCATTCTCCTGTACCAGAATCTGCTTTGACAGAGGTATAAGATATTTACGTATGTCTCCAACCTTTGAAGTTAGTATCACCTCACGGTTACCACGCTTAACCTTACCCATTGTCACCTCACCGTCAATTTCAGCCACAACAGCCGGATTTGACGGGTTACGTGCCTCAAAGAGTTCTGTTACACGAGGGAGACCTCCGGTGATGTCACCAGCCTTGCTGACAGCACGAGGAATCTTGATAAGAATGTCACCGGCAGCCAAAGTCTGACCATCCTCAACAACAATATGTCCGTTGATTGGGAAGTTGTATGTACGAAGCAAATCTCCGTCTTCATTAAGAATATGACACATCGGCACAACAGCCTTGTCCTTAGACTCTGTGACAATAAAGTCACGAAGTCCGGTTGTATCGTCTTGCTCAACACGATATGTCACATTTTCCTTCACACCCTCAAATTTGACCTGACCGGCAAACTCAGTAACAATAACAGCATTGAATGGGTCCCAGTTTGCAATTACAGTATCCTTCTCAACTATATCTCCATCCTTGAAGAACAGATTAGAACCATAAGGAACATTCACTGTCGAGAGAGCTATACCTGTATTTATATCAAGGAATCGAAGTTCTGCAAGTCGTCCAACAACAACCATTCCTTCCGGATGCTCTTCTGTCGGGCGGTTGATTGTACGAAGTTCCTCAAACTCCAGTTTACATTTGCTCTTAGCCACAATCTGTGCATTGGCAGCAGCATTACCTGCCACACCACCGGCATGGAATGTACGAAGTGTAAGCTGAGTACCTGGCTCACCAATAGCCTGTGCTGCAATAACACCGACAGCCTCACCTTTCTGTACCATACGAGCTGTAGCAAGGTTACGACCGTAACACTTCATGCAGACACCCTTCTTCGACTCACAAGTAAGCACAGAACGAATCTCCACACTTTCAATTCCGGCAGCCTCAATCTCAGCAGCTATGCGCTCTGTAATTTCCTCACCAGAAGCCACAATAATCTCACCTGTAGACGGATTGACAATATCATGAACTGAGACACGTCCCAATATACGCTCTGCAAGTGAAGCCACAACACGGTCTCCATCTTTAAGAGCTGTACAGATAAGTCCGCGCAAAGTGCCACAATCTTCTTCATTGATAATGACATCATGAGATACATCAACAAGACGACGTGTAAGATAACCTGCATCGGCAGTCTTCAAAGCTGTATCGGCAAGACCCTTACGCGCACCGTGAGTTGAGATAAAGTACTCCAACACAGACATACCTTCCTTAAAGTTAGAAAGAATTGGATTCTCAATGATATTAGCACCATCGGCACCAGCCTTCTGAGGTTTTGCCATCAAACCACGCATACCGGCAAGCTGAGCAATCTGGTCCGCAGAACCACGGGCACCAGAATCAAGCATCATGAAGACAGCATTGAATCCCTGATCAGCCTCAGTCATCTGCTTCATCAAGGTCTTCTTCAACTTGTCATTTACCTTAGTCCATGTGTCGATAACCTGACTGTAACGGTCTTTATCTGTGATAAGACCAAAAGCATAGTTCTGCTGGATCTGCTCTACAGCATCATGGCCATCCTGTACAATCTGAACTTTCTCTTCCGGAATAATGATGTCATCAAGCACAAAAGAAAGTCCACCTTCATATGCCTTGCGATAACCAAGATTCTTAATTCCATCAAGGAAATGGCACGCACGAGCCATACCTACAGTCTTAATAACTTTAGTGATGACCTTTTTCAATGCCTTCTTACCAATAACCTCATTCACAAAACCAACCTCATCAGGAATGATGCCATTGATTATTATACGTCCGACAGTTGTTTCAACAAGACGCTTGCAGATATTACCCTCATCGTCCACATCGTTCACAATACACTTGATAGGCGCATGAACTTCTACACGACCTTCATTGTAAGCGATAATAGCCTCTTCTGGACCATAGAAAGTCAAGCCCTCTCCTTTTGCGCCTGGACGAACTTTAGATATATAATACAATCCAAGTACCATATCTTGTGAAGGTACTGTAATAGGCTCACCACTTGCAGGAGAAAGAATGTTATGTGACTGAAGCATAAGAAGCTGGGCTTCAAGAACAGCCTCATTAGAAAGCGGCAAATGCACAGCCATCTGGTCACCGTCAAAGTCAGCATTGAACGCAGTACAAGCCAACGGATGAAGCTGGATAGCTTTACCTTCAATCATCTTAGGCTGGAAAGCCTGAATACCAAGACGGTGAAGTGTCGGCGCACGGTTAAGAAGAACCGGATGTCCTTTCATCACATATTCAAGAATATCCCAAATGATAGGATCGCGACGGTCTACAATCTTCTTGGCAGACTTGACAGTCTTCACAATTCCACGCTCAATAAGCTTACGGATAATAAACGGCTTATACAATTCTGCCGCCATTAGTTTTGGAAGACCACACTCACCCATCTGAAGTTCCGGACCTACCACAATTACAGAACGTGCAGAATAATCGACACGCTTACCAAGAAGGTTCTGACGGAAACGTCCCTGCTTACCCTTCAAAGAATCTGACAAAGACTTCAAAGGACGGTTGGACTCAGACTTAACGGCACTGCTCTTACGAGAATTGTCAAACAGACTGTCGACAGCCTCCTGAAGCATACGTTTTTCATTACGGAGAATTACATCCGGAGCCTTTATCTCAATAAGACGCTTCAAACGATTGTTACGTATGATTACACGACGATACAAATCATTGAGGTCTGAAGTAGCAAAACGTCCACCATCAAGCGGCACAAGCGGGCGAAGATCTGGTGGAGTAACCGGAATGTTATGCATAATCATCCATTCAGGTTTGTTTCTTCCACGAGATGCGCGGAAAGACTCAACAACCTGCAGACGCTTCAATGCCTCTGCTTTACGCTGCTGAGAGGAATCTTGATTAGCACGGTCACGAAGTTCATACGACAATTTATCAAGGTCGACATGCTTCAACATATATTCAATAGCCTCTGCACCCATCATTGCAATGAACTTTCTTGGATCATCGTCATCAAGTTGCTGGTTTCCTGCAGGAAGATTGTCTATTACATCATAATACTCCTCTTCTGAAAGAAGCTCATAGTCCTTAATGTTCTTCTCTGGGTTCTCTGCCACACCTGCTTGTATGATTACATATCTCTCATAATAAACGATAGAATCCAGTTTCTTTGTCGGCAATCCGAGCAAATAACCTATCTTATTCGGAAGAGAACGAAAATACCAGATATGTGCGACAGGCACAACCAAAGCAATGTGACCTGTTCGCTCACGACGTACTTTCTTCTCAGTAACCTCGACACCACATCGGTCACAAACAATACCTTTGTAACGGATACGCTTGTATTTTCCGCAGTGGCACTCATAATCTTTTGTAGGACCGAAGATACGTTCACAGAAAAGACCATCACGCTCAGGCTTGTAAGTTCTGTAATTGATTGTTTCCGGTTTCAGAACCTCACCAAAAGAATTCTCTAAAATTTCTTCTGGAGAAGCAAGCCCAATGGATATCTTAGTGAAATTTGTTTTTATCTTAGAATCTTTCTTAAAAGCCATCTTTTATATATTTATGGTGGAAGACAATATTAATCCAAAGTTATACTCAATCCAAGTCCGCGAAGCTCGTGGAGCAATACGTTGAGAGATTCAGGGATGCCAGGTGTAGGCATAGGATCACCTTTGACAATGGCTTCATAAGCCTTTGAACGTCCGACAACATCATCAGACTTAATAGTGAGTATTTCCTGAAGTACATGAGATGCACCAAATGCCTCAAGTGCCCAGACCTCCATTTCTCCAAAACGCTGTCCACCAAACTGTGCCTTACCTCCAAGAGGCTGCTGAGTGATGAGAGAGTAAGGACCGATAGAACGAGCGTGCATCTTATCCTCAACCATGTGACCCAATTTGAGCATGTATGTAACACCCACTGTTGCTGGTTGGTCAAAACGCAATCCCGTCTCACCATTATACAAATATGTACGTCCGTAACGAGGCAAACCGGCTTTATCAGTCCACTCACAAAGATCTTCCAAATGTGCGCCATCAAAAATAGGAGTAGCAAACTTGATACCCAATTTCTTTCCTGCTGCACCAAGTACGGTTTCAAAAATCTGACCGATATTCATTCGTGAAGGCACACCAAGTGGGTTCAACACGATGTCAACAGGTGTTCCATCTTCAAGGAAAGGCATATCTTCCTGACGTACAATCTTTGACACAATACCCTTATTTCCATGACGACCCGCCATCTTATCTCCTACACCAATCTTACGCTTCTTTGCGATATAAACTTTTGCCATCTGGATAATGCCAGAAGGAAGCTCATCTCCAATAGTAAGAGCATACTTCTTACGCTTCAACTCAGCATCAAGAAGCTTATATTGCTTCAAATAATTGATGACCAAATCACGAATCATATTATTTGTATGCTCATCATCAGTCCATCCGCTCAACTGTACTGCTGTATAGTCAATATTATCAAGAGCACCGGCTATAAATCTTGCACCAACAGGTATAACATCCGCGCCTATATAATCCTTAACACCCTTAGAAAGTTTTCCTTCTGTAAGAGTAAGCAATTTGTCAATCAATATTGCACGCAAATCATTCACCTTATCATCAAATTCCGCATCATATTTAGGCAAAATCTGCTTGTCCGCATTCTTTGAAGCACGAGTCTTTATGGCTTTAGAAAACAACTTCTTGTCTATAATAACTCCACTCAAAGACGGAGTAGCCTTCAAAGAAGCATCTTTGACATCTCCCGCCTTGTCACCGAAAATAGCACGCAGCAATTTTTCTTCAGGAGATGGATCAGACTCACCCTTAGGAGTAATCTTTCCAATAAGTATATCTCCCGGCTCAATACGAGCACCAACACGTACAATACCGTTTTCATCAAGGTCTTTAGTTGCTTCTTCACTCACATTTGGAATGTCAGAAGTGAGTTCCTCTACACCACGCTTTGTCTCACGAACCTCAAGTGAAAACTCATCCACATGCACAGAAGTGAGGAGGTCTTCACGAACAACTCGCTCATTCAACACAATGGCATCCTCATAGTTGTATCCCTTCCATGGCATGTACGCAACAAGAAGATTGCGTCCCAATGCAAGCTCACCATCAGCCGTAGCATAACCTTCTGTAAGAATATCGCCTTTCTTTACTCTCTGTCCTCTATCACATATAGGACGAAGGTCTATAGTCATATTCTGGTTTGTACGACGGAATTTAGGAATCTTGTATTCCTTCAAAGCTGGTTCAAAGCTTACAAACTCCTCATCCTCTGTACGGTCATACAGAATACGTATTGTAGTAGCATCAACATAATCAATAATACCGTCCCCTTCAGCAGTAATCATTGTACGCGAGTTCTCACAAACCTGTTTCTCTATTCCCGTACCAACAATAGGAGCTTCTGTACGGAGAAGAGGCACAGCTTGACGCATCATGTTCGATCCCATCAATGCACGGTGAGCATCATCATGCTCCAAGAACGGAATCAAAGATGCAGCAATAGAAGCAATCTGCTGAGGAGCCACGTCCATATAGTCAACCTGAGTAGGAGGTACAACAGGATAATCCGCATCCTGACGGCACTTTACAACCTTACGGATAAAGTTACCGTCATCATTAAGCGGTGCATTTCCCTGTCCAATAATCTTAGCCTCTTCCTCCTCGGCTGTCAAATATACAATATGATCATTGTCTATATCAACAACACCATCATTTACTTTACGATATGGAGTCTCTATGAATCCAAGATCATTAATCTTTGCATATACACAAAGTGAAGAGATAAGACCAATGTTAGGACCTTCCGGAGACTCAATCGGACAAAGACGACCATAATGTGTATAGTGTACGTCTCGTACCTCAAATCCCGCACGCTCACGTGAAAGTCCACCAGGTCCGAGGGCTGACAAACGGCGCTTGTGCGTCACTTCCGCCAACGGGTTGGTCTGGTCCATGAACTGTGACAAAGCATTCGTTCCAAAGAAAGAATTTATCACTGATGAAATCGTCTTGGCATTAATCAAATCAGTCGGGGTGAACACTTCGTTATCACGCACATTCATACGCTCACGAATTGTACGGTTCATACGTGCCAGACCTATAGCAAACTGATTTGACAACTGCTCACCGACAGTACGTACACGACGGTTACTCAAATGGTCAATATCATCCACAACAGCCTTTGAGTTAGCCAACTCCACAAGATACTTGATAATCTCAATAATATCTTCCTTAGTAAGAACTCTTACATCAGAATCAGTATCAAGATTCAACTTCTTATTGATTCTATATCTGCCAACTTCGCCAAGGTCATAACGCTTCTCAGAGAAGAACAGATTATTGATTACTTCACGAGCACTTGCATCATCAGCAGGATCAGCATTACGCAACTGACGGTATATGTATATGACAGCTTCCTTTTCAGAGTTGCTTGGGTCTTTCTGAAGAGTATTGAAAATAATCGAGAAATCAGAAACATTAGAATCTTCCTGATGAACCAAGATGTTGTCAACACCAGACTCAAGAATATCTTCTATACGGTCTTCGTCAAGAACTGTCTCACGATCTATGACAACTTCATTACGTTCTATTGAAACAACCTCACCAGTATCTTCGTCTACAAAATCCTCATTCCATGATTTCAAAACACGAGCTGCAAGCCTACGCCCAATAAGCTTTTTCAGATTAGTCTTTGTAACCTTAACTTCCTCTGCAAGATTGAATATACGCAGAATATCCTTATCGGTCTCAAAACCAATGGCACGTAAAAGAGTTGTTACAGGC
Organism: Roseburia sp.; assembly: GCA_023665185.1. Classification (GTDB taxonomy): domain Bacteria; phylum Bacteroidota; class Bacteroidia; order Bacteroidales; family Bacteroidaceae; genus RGIG8745. Next base: position 49,526 of record JAMPEL010000015.1, on the reverse strand, counting down.
AACTTCTTCTTACGGTCAATATATGCGTACATCACGTTATTAATGTCCGTAGCAAACTCAATCCATGAACCCTTGAATGGTATTATTCGCGCAGAGAACAAAGGTGTTCCATTAGCATGCACACTTGAGCCAAAAAATACACCAGGGGAACGGTGCAACTGAGAGACAACGACACGCTCGGCACCATTTATCACAAATGTACCATTATCAGTCATATATGGGATTGGTCCCAAGAAAACATCTTGGACAACTGTACCGAAATCCTCATGCTCTGGATCCGAACAATAAAGCTTTAGCTTAGCTTTTAAAGGAACACTATATGTAAGTCCGCGTTCCAAACATTCTTCGATAGTATAACGCGGAGCATCAATATAATAATCCAAAAATTCCAGAACAAAATTATTTCTCGTATCTGCTATCGGGAAGTTTTCAGCAAATACCTTGTAAAGACCATCATTCTTACGCTTTTCAGGTGGAGTATCCAACTGTAAGAAATCCCTAAAAGATTTAAGCTGCACCTCAAGAAAATCAGGATACGGCATAGGATTTTTTACAGAAGCAAAGTTTACTCGGTTATTGATGATTTTCGACATCTCTTTGATTTTGTAGAAAGTTAGTTTGAATATATACACAAAAAGGTTAAGAACCCCCAACCTGAGGATTCTTAACCATTATTATCTAAGGTGATTGATTACTTAATCTCAACCTCAGCACCAGCACCTTCAAGAGCTGCCTTCAAAGCTTCAGCTGTAGCCTTATCAACACCTTCCTTTACATTGCAAGGAACAGCGTCTACGAGATCCTTAGCTTCTTTCAAACCAAGACCACAAGACTCCTTAACAGCCTTTACAACCTGAAGTTTTGCAGCACCTGCGCTCTTAAGAACTACATCGAAAGATGTCTTCTCTTCAACAGCAGCTTCACCTGCAGCAGGACCAGCAGCAACAGCAACAGCTGCAGCAGCAGGCTCGATTCCGTACTCCTCCTTGAGGAGAGCCTTAAGTTCACTTACTTCCTTTACTGTCAAATTAACTAATTCTTCAGCAATAGCTTTAATATCTGCCATCGTCTTCTTTAATTTTTAATGTTATTATTTTTTTATTTTTTCTTATTTAAATTTGATGTCCCCGAAATAAGAAAGCATTACGCATTCTTTTCTTCGATAGCATCCAAGAGACCATGAATTGTTGTTCCACCATCCAAAGCAGAAATAACACTCTTAACAGGTCCCTCAAGCATAGATACAACCTCAGCAATGAGTTCGTTCTTGCTCTTGATAGAACAAAGTGCATCCAAGTTCTCAGCACCGATATAGAAGCTCTCCTCAGCATAAGCACCTTTAAGAGCTGGCATATCATTATGTCCCTTTCCAAAAGATTTGATAAGTTTTGCAGGAACATTAGCTGTGTTACAGAACATAACACCTGTATTGCCCTTCAAACAAGGCAACAAAGCAGAATAATCACCACCTATCTTTTCAAGAGCCTTAATAAAGAGAGTGTTCTTAACAACCTGAAGCTTAATCTCAGATTTGAAACATTCACTTCTCAACGCTGTAGTTGTCGCACTATCCAAAGCAGTTACGTCTACAAGGTAGAAATGTGCGTAATTATTCAGTGTCTCAACGAGACTGTCAATAAGCAAGCTTTTATCTTCTTTCTTCATGATTCGTCTATTTTATTATTCAACAGATTTAGGGTCAATCTTGACACCTTTACTCATTGTACTAGAAAGATAAATGCTCTTGATATAAGTACCCTTTGCAGCAGCAGGCTTCAACTTGATGATAGTGTTGATAAATTCCTTTGCGTTCTCTACAATCTTAGTAGCATCAAAAGATACTTTTCCGATAGAAGCATGGACTATACCAGTCTTATCAACCTTAAAGTCAATCTTACCCTGCTTTACTTCACGTACAGCCTTTGCAACATCCATTGTCACTGTGCCACTCTTTGGGTTAGGCATCAATCCACGAGGACCGAGCACACGACCAAGAGCACCAATCTTACCCATACATGAAGGCATTGTAATAATGACATCTACGTCAGTCCAACCACCCTTTATCTTCTCAATATACTCATCAAGACCTACATAATCTGCACCAGCTTCCTGAGCAGCAGCTGCAACATCAGAAGTACACAAACAAAGAACTCGTACTTGCTTACCAGTTCCATTAGGCAGAGAAACTACACCACGTACCATCTGATTAGCCTTACGAGGGTCAACACCCAAACGGATATCGATATCAAGTGAAGCATCAAACTTAGTGAATGTAACTTCTTTTACCAGATTAGCTGCCTCTTCCAAAGTATAAGCTTTCCCTGCTTCAATCTTATCTGCAACTAATTTTTGATTTTTCGTCAGTTTACTCATCTTAAATTGAAGTTTTAATTATTTACCAGGGAATTCTCCTTTAACAGTTATACCCATACTTCTTGCTGTTCCAGCAATCATAGACATGGCAGATTCAATTGTAAAACAATTCAAATCAGGCATCTTATCTTCAGCAATTGTCCTTATCTGATCCCATGTAACTTCTGCAACCTTCTTACGGTTAGGCTCCGCAGAACCACCCTTGATTTTTGCAGCCTCCATCAGCTGAACAGCTGCAGGAGGAGTCTTAATAACGAAATCAAAAGACTTGTCAGAATAATAAGTGATAACAACCGGAAGAATCTTACCAGCCTTATCCTGTGTTCTGGCATTGAATTGCTTACAAAAATCCATGATATTGATTCCCTTAGAACCCAATGCAGGTCCTACTGGAGGTGATGGATTTGCAGCGCCACCCTTAATCTGTAATTTGATTAATCCAGCAATTTCTTTAGCCATTTTGCTATATTTAATTTATTTGTATTATACGATGAATGACGAGCGTAACAAAATCATCATTCTTTTTCAACTTGCGTAAAGCCTAACTCGAGAGGTGTTACCCTACCGAAAATCTTAACAGACACTTTCAGCTTCTTCTTCTCACCATTGACTTCCTCAATGACACCCTTAAATCCGCAGAATGGACCGTCTGTAACCTTAACAGACTCACCAACGGCATAATCTGCTACGACATAAGTCTGTTCCTCTGCGGCTTCTTCTGTCTCTACTCCTATTCCAAACAGACGATTTATCTCTGCCTGACGCAATGGAGTAGGTTTGTCCATGCCACCTAAAAATCCAAGAACTCCCGGAGTGTTACGAAGCATGTGAGGAATTTCACCAATCAAAGCAGCTTCCACTAAAACATAACCGGATAACAAATTCCGCTCTGTAACAGTCCGCTTATTATTATGAACAGAAACAACTTTTTCTGTTGGAATCAGAACCTGAGACACATACTCGCCATATCCGTGATTCTTCATGTCAAGTTCAATGTATTCCTTGACTTTAGATTCTTTACCACTGATAGCGCGCAATACATACCATTTCTTTTCAACTTCTGCCATATACACCCTCCAAAAACATTAATTAAAGAGTGAATAAATAAGTTTCATAAACTGCTCGAAAAGTGAATCAATAGCGAAAATAACCAACGCAATGACAATGGAAGCACATAAAACTATCACCGCACTGTTGGTCAGCTCTTTATATGTCGGCCAAGTAACCTTATGAACAAGTTCATCGTAAGTTTCCTTGCAATATTCAGTCAAATTTTTGAACATAATTCTTACACTTTAGCACGGGAAGAGAGGCTCGAACTCCCGACACCTGGTTTTGGAGACCAGTGCTCTGCCAACTGAGCTATTCCCGTAGGATAGTCAGTCCTCGCATAAACGAGGAACTGACTATTTTATTTGGTTTAGTCAAAAACCTCTGTAATCTGACCAGATCCAACTGTACGTCCACCCTCACGGATAGCGAAACGAAGACCTACGTTGATTGCTACTGGGTAGATAAGCTCAACCTTGATTTCTACGTTGTCACCAGGCATAACCATTTCTACTCCGTCTGGAAGAGAGATTTCACCTGTACAGTCCATAGTACGGAGGTAGAACTGAGGACGGTAGTGGTTCTTGAATGGAGTGTGACGACCACCTTCTTCCTTCTTCAATACATAGATTGAAGCCTTGAAGCCCTGATGCGGAGTGATTACACCCGGGTGAGTGATTACCATACCACGCTTAACCTCTTTCTTGTCGATACCACGGAGAAGGAGACCAACGTTATCACCTGCTTCACCTTCATCAAGAATCTTACGGAACATCTCGACACCTGTAACAACAGATTTCTTATCTTCACCAAGACCAAGAAGCTGAACTTCGTCACCAACCTTTACGATACCAGTCTCAATACGACCTGTAGCAACTGTACCACGACCAGTGATAGAGAACACGTCCTCAACAGGCATCAAGAAAGGCTTCTCAACGTCGCGAACCGGTTCCTGAATCCAGCTGTCAACAGCATCCATAAGCTCCATAACCTTAGCTTCCCACTCAGGAACACCATTAAGAGCACCGAGGGCAGAACCACGAACAAATGGAGTATCCTCTTCGAAGTCGTACTGTGCGAGGAGGTCACGCATTTCCATCTCAACGAGGTCAAGCATTTCCTCATCGTCAACCATATCACACTTGTTCATGAATACAACAAGACGAGGAACGTTTACCTGACGTGCAAGAAGGATGTGCTCACGAGTCTGAGGCATAGGACCGTCAGTAGAAGCAACAACGATGATTGCACCGTCCATCTGAGCAGCACCAGTAACCATGTTCTTTACGTAGTCAGCGTGTCCCGGACAGTCAACGTGTGCATAGTGACGGTTAGCTGTTTCATACTCAACATGTGCTGTATTGATAGTGATACCACGCTCTTTCTCTTCTGGTGCATTGTCAATCTGGTCGAAAGACTTTACTTCAGAAAGACCTTTCTTAGCCAAAACAGTTGTGATGGCAGCAGTAAGGGTAGTCTTACCGTGGTCTACGTGACCAATGGTTCCGATGTTTACGTGCGGTTTCGTACGCTCGAATTTTTCTTTTGCCATAGCTTAATTCTTGTTCTTATAGTTAATAATTTGTATATTCTTGCCTGAAAGAGAGCTGTTAACGAGAGTTGAACTCGTGACCTCTTCCTTACCAAGGAAGTGCTCTGCCACTGAGCTATAACAGCATATCAGTGTATCTTACACTCCTGTTTTTCTTTCTTTTGTTTGTGGGCACAGATGGATTCGAACCACCGAAGGCGAAAGCCAGCAGATTTACAGTCTGCCCCATTTGGCCACTCTGGAATATGCCCTTGTTTCTTTGAGCCTCTTGTCGGATTCGAACCAACGACCCCGAGATTACAAATCACGTGCTCTGGCCAACTGAGCTAAAGAGGCTTAGAAAAGCCGTTCACACAACCAAGCCATGCGAAACGGCTGCAAATTTAGGCATTATTTTTCATTTACAAAACTTTTCAAGCTTTTTTTTCAAATTCTGCCTTGTTTTTCTTTATATCTGGCTAATTGTTTTTCCAATGCAGCCAAACTTTCTGTTACTGCTTCTTCAAATGTATCGCAAACCTTGTCAGCAAACAACTCATCGCCCGGAAGCAAAATCTTCACTCCTGCCTGCTTGTTCATTGCCGTCTCAGGCTTTACGACTTTTAGTGACACCTCCACCTTTATTATATCGTCACAAAACTTATCCAGTTTACTAACCTTCTTCTGGATGAATTCCTGCAACTTGTCCGTTGCGTCGAATTTGATTGCTTTTACGTTGATTTCCATATTAGTCCTTATTTTTCAAGAACGCGGATGTGCGTCCTTATACACATTTTTCAGTTCTTCAAAAGACAGATGAGTGTAAATCTCCGTGGTTTTTAGATTTGAATGCCCGAGCAGTTCCTGAAGAGTTCTTAAATCCGCCCCATTGTTCAACATCGATGTAGCAAAAGAATGCCTCAACACATGAGGACTTCTTTTTCTTTGCGAGGATACAATAGAGAGATACTTTTCAACAATGCCCCAGACAGTCCTGACGGCTATCCGCTTGCCTCTAACTCCTAAAAAGAAGCTTCCGTTTCTCTCATACTCGGCATCCCGAGCCTCAAGATAGCGCGAAATGGCATCCTTCAATTCCTTTTCAAAGGGAACAAGTCTATGCTTGCCTCTTTTGCCAAAAATCTTCAGCACACCCTCATCCACCAGCACATCCTTGTCACAAAGCCCTTGTAATTCCGACACCCGTATACCAGTAGTATAAAGCATCAGTATTATCAGCCGGTCTCTAATTCCCACGAATGTATTTCCAAAGTCAACTTTGTCAATAAGAACATCCATGTCCTTTTCCTTTATAAACGCAGGAAGAATCTTTTTGTTCTTCGGACCGCAAACTTTGTGCATAGGATTACAAGTTATCCTCTCAATCCTAATCAGATAATGAAAGAATGTCCGGAGCGCGCTCAGGCGCAGATTAACGGTTGTGGTCTCATACTTTTTAGAATCAAGCATATAGACCACCCACTCTTTAACGACAGACGCATCGACACTCTCCCATCTCAAATCATTGTCCAACCCGGTAAAGAACGCTTCGAATTGCTTTAGTGCCTCACTGTATGCCGTAATGGTCATTTGTGAGCAATTGCATTCAGACTTCAAGTAAACCAAGAACGATTCTACTAACATAGTCCTTTTAATTTCATGCGACTAATTTAAGTATATTCTTGGACGCAACCAAATTTTTCAGCAATAATCTTTATTATTTCTCAGGCTCTAAACAAAAAGGATTAATCCTCTGCTGTTCTGAGCTTGTTTACGTAAATGGCATGCTGCATCTTAATGCGCTTAAGTACAGACGGTTTGTTAAACTGCTTACGGTTTCTTACTTCCTTAATCACGCCAGTCTTTTCAGACTTTCTCTTGAACTTCTTGAGAGCTTTCTCAATGTTCTCACCTTCTTTAACAGGTACGATAATCATTACGTTTCTTTTTTTGTTGTTATTTAATAATTCAAAATAGTTTTCTCAACGGTCGGCAAAATTACAGCTATTTTATTTAACCACAAAACTTTAATCTTTTTTTTTCTAAAAATTGGAGCAAAAACGTTGTTTCTCACCGTTTTTCAGACAAAAAATCTCAATAGAAATCAAATGTTCATTACAAAATATATTCTACAGAAATGGTCAGACTACAACATACAGCTTACCTACTGTTGCAACCAGGCATCAGTATGCAGCCATCAGCTGTTGACATTGTATGCGACTTTGCAGAAAAGCATAATTTTGGTTCATCCGACATTTCGAGTGATGTGACACACTGTGTATATAGTCCTTCAAAGATTTTGCCGTGTCTCCATACATCATTGCATTGCTTGTATGTGCTTTATAAAAGGAAATCCTAAAACCCGAACCATTCAGCCACACATGTTGCCGGGCAACAGTATGCGGACAAGGTGTATTTTGACATTATGTCACTTTGGCGGAAGACCTTTTTTTTAACATTTCCCGCAGTTTCTTGCTCTTATCCGATGCTTGATTTTCGGGACTTCACAGATAAGTTCTTGATAATCAATTAAATATATTTTCAGCAAAAAGTATGCTGTTTTAGACGCAGAACGCATGGTTAGAGTCAAAATAGGATGTACTGATAATCAGTGAGTTATGAAAATTTTGTCTTAAAACAGTCTTTTTTCGGGTTCAAAATCCATTTTTGTTTTTCGGGGCATCGAAAACTCCGTTGCTGTCTTTTTGAGAAAATGATTTGGGAAAATGCCTGATTTTGGCCCCAAAAACGGGCTTTGAAAATTTTGTGCGCCTTGAAAATAAATTTACTTCACCTTGCGAAAAAAATCAGTGTGCCTTGAAAATAAATTTTCAGCACCTTGTAATTTTGGGTTTTATTGGGATTTTGGATGAAAAAGATGTGTTTGGGGTTGGATTTATATATCTTTTAGCCGGGCGAATTGTCCTGTTTGCCCACTTGATTTTCGCGACTCAAAAACCTCCGTAGAATCGCGTTTTTGCAACCGAGGTTGAGTTCGGTTCATTTTGAGGCGATTCTACGGAAGTTGGTTTTAACATATCAAATTATCAGGATATTCTAATCCTTACTAACTTTTTGCAATATAAAAGTCCATTTGAATATATCAGGAACATCCGTCAAATAAGCGACCAGTCAAATCCATTTGCGAGACATCGCCTATATCAGAATTCAACTCTATAAAGCACAAGATAAATCACTCGAAATATCGGATGAGTCATCATTCTACCTATCAACAATACAACACAGCTATGCAAGCCACAACTATTAAGCCAAAAACTCACCTTTCAGCGCATCGCCCTTATCATTGAAATCGCCAAGCCTCATTCTGATGATACGATTGTCAAGATGGGGAGTATTCGGTATTTCCACACGGATGTAGTTATCTGTAAAACCGTGCATCGGTTTCGACTTTGCGGCAGTATGTTCAAAAAGAACAGGACGGACTGTGCCAATGTGCTCCGCATAGAAATCATGCGTTTTTTGCTCCGACAAAGCAAGCAGACGCTGGCTGCGCTGGTGTTTCGTCTCCGGACTTACCACGTATGGAATCTCAAGAGCCTTTGTCCCCGGACGCTCCGAATAGCTGAACACATGAAGCTGGGTAACGTCAAGCTGCTCAATAAACTGATACGCCTGTTCAAAAAACTCGTCCTTTTCGCCACGTGTGCCAACTATAACATCCACACCGATAAAAGCGTATGGCATGAGGGATTTTATCTTCCGAATCTTATCGGCAAACAACTTTGTGTCATACCTTCTGTGCATCAGTTGCAACACATCATCGGAACCACTTTGCAGAGGTATATGGAAATGGGGCATGAACGCACGAGAGCGGGACACATATTCTATTATCTCATCTGTAAGCAAATTGGGTTCTATGGACGAAATTCTATACCTCTCTACCCCCTCGACAGCATCCAATGCCTTGACAAGGTCGGTGAAAGTCTCGCCCGTAGAGTGTCCAAAGTCGCCGATATTCACTCCTGTAATGACAATTTCCTTACCACCTTCCGCAGCCACAGTCTCAGCCTGCGCCACTAAAGACTGGATACTGCCATTACGACTGCGCCCACGGGCAATAGGGATTGTACAGTAGGTGCAGTAATAGTTGCATCCATCTTGCACTTTCAGAAAATAGCGTGTGCGGTCTCCACGTGAGCACGAAGGGGCAAAGGAGCGTATTTCAGACGTCTTTACAGTAATGGCGGAGCGGCATTCTTTCTCTGTCATCTTTTCAATGATATATTGTATGATTTCCCCCTTTTGCTCTGCTCCAAGCACAAGGTCTACACCTTTTATTTCAGTTATTTGCGCTGGTTTTAGCTGCGCATAACATCCTGTTACCACCACAAAGGCATCCGGATGCGACTTTACCATCTTATGAATAGCCTGACGGCATTTGTGGTCTGCCACTTCAGTGACAGAGCATGTGTTGATGACGCATATATCCGCCCTCTCGCCTTTTTCGGCCTTTGTTACTCCATGTTTGGCAAGCAACAATCCGATGGTGGAAGTCTCGGCAAAGTTCAATTTGCATCCGAGAGTGAAAAACGCGGCTTTTTTACCTTGAAGGATACTTGTATCTATCATTTATATAAGGTGCTTAGAGGCAGAAGTGCCATTGATAAAAGTTCAGTCTGCAAAATTATTGAGAATTGTCGACATATAAAAGTATAAATTTCCAATCTTGCATTTTTTTTATAACTTTGCCCTTATGAAACAGATTATATTTTTGTCAGCCATGACTTTCACGTTTATGGTTGGCGCACAAGAGAAAAACATGGAAGTGACTGTTTCCAACAAATGGGAGCAGGCTAAGACAGACGAGCCGGTAGTGCTCAGACTTTCAGAACTGAAAAAGCTGAAGTTTGATGTCCGTTCCGCCATTGTCACACTTGGCGAGAGAGAAATACCTTGTCAGCTTGACGACATAGATGGTGACTCGCATTTTGACGAGCTTGTATTTCTTTCCGACATTGCAGCCGGCGAGACATTGAAATATAAAGTCACTCTTTCCGCCTCCGGCAAGCAAAAAGAATATGCCCCACGTGTATATGCAGATATGATGCTCGATGACAAGAAGTCGAAACACCCGTTCATCACAAGTATAGAAACTCCCGGAAGCAGCTATATTTATAGCGACTTGTACCATCATGGAGCAGCTTTTGAGTCAGAGATAACAGGCTATAGAATCTATTTTGACAAACGTCAAAACATTGATCTCTACGGCAAACGCGCACACAGACTTGAGCTTGCGGAGACGTGTTTTTATACTACTGCGAAGCAAAAGGCTGACGGATTTGGCAACGATGTGCTTTGGGCAGGCAACAGTGTCGGATGTGGCACCTTGAAACTTTGGGACGGCAGCAAGCCTGCCGACTTTGAGTTGTTAAAAACAAGGGGACAACGTATTGTCGCTGCCGGTCCGCTGCGTACCGTGGTGGAGGTGAAAGACATGGGATTGAAAACATTCGGTGGTGATATAATAAATATGAGACAGTATTATACCCTTTATGCCGGACACCGCGAATGTGAAGTGAATGTTATACTCGACACTCCTGCTAAAGGAGAGTCGTTTTGCACAGGAGTGCAGAAAGTAGGCAACACAGCAGAAGGAATGACAAGAGATGACGGGATTGCCGCATCGTGGGGGTGTGACTATCCTGACATGGGAAATAAGGAGTTGTTCCCGCCTGAGGCTGTCGGACTTGCAGTCTACGTACCAACGGAATACGTGGGGAAGCAACTTACCGATGAGCTGAATTATCTGTTTGTTATAGACAGCGAGAAAAAGACTTCATTCAAATACTATGTGACATTCTGTGCCGACAAAGAAAATGAGGGCTACCACTCTGCGCAAGAATGGTTCGACTCTCTTGACCAATGGAAAAGCACGCTACAAAATCCTGTAGAGATAAAAATCAGATAGTACGCTGAAACAATAAAAAGAAAAGGAAGTAAAGTCATATCGAACTAAATATAGGTTCAATGACTTTACTTCCTTTTTTAATGATATGAAGCGCAAAAGGACTCCAATTCTGAATGACAAAGACCAAATGTCAGTTCTTCTTATATTTGTCCTCTATGCTTGAGTTCATTATATCAAAAACTTCCTGCATGAATATTTTTGTAGGCTTGCCCTTCCGGTCTTCCACAGTAATAGGCTGATGGACTGTCAATGAGAGAGTTCCCAGAGAAACCGACTTGGCCTTTCGGGAAAAAACATCAAAAGAGCCGTTGATTGTCAACGGAACAATAGGCAGCCCTATCTCATTTGCCAACATAAATGCCCCTCTCTTAAATGTACCCATTTCTCCCGTATAAGTGCGTGTGCCTTCTGGAAATATAACCATCGACATTCCGCCACGAAGCGTTTCCTGAGCCTGAGCGACAGTCTGCTGTATGGACGAGAGAGTGTCACCCACATAGATGTGCTTTGATTTTGCACAGGCATATCCGACAAATGGAATTTTCCGCAGATATTCCTTCATCATCCACTTGAAATTGTGCCCCAAATAACCGTAAATCAGGAATATATCGAAATATCCTTGATGATTCGCCAAAAACACGTATGACTGTTTGGAGTCGATAAGTTCTTTACCTTCAGTCTTTATGCGTAGAAGAAACAGCCTGCATGTAATGCGCGACCACCATTTTGGAGCATAATAGCCCACATAGACGGAGTCGCCAAGCATAGAGGCAATGACAACCACTGTAGCCGTAATGATAGTGGCAACAATAAATAGCGGCAATGCAATGCAAAACGAATATATTTTGTATATGACTTTCATAAAGAGAATAAATGATTTGTTTTTATATGTAAATAAAATGATTAATCTATCTTTTTCAATGTGATGACATTCACTTCCGGCCAAGCCCCGAAGCGGAAAGGGAACAAGACTGTACCTATACCATCGCTGACATTGAGAATCTGCCGTCCCTCATTGTAAGCTCCCGACCACTCATCGTAAACAAATGCCACAGGTGACCACCCGAACACTTTGAATTGCCCGGCATGTGTATGCCCGGACAAAGTCAGTTGAATATCTGTCTTGGGCAAAACCTCGCGTCTCCAATGAGTCGGGTCATGACTGAGCAGTACAGAAAACGTTCCTTTTTTGATGCCTTTGGTAGCTTTCGACAAGTCTCCTAAAGAAGGGAAAGGAGGACGACCATCATTTTCAACACCAATAATGGCGATAGAGTCTTTTTTGCGATAAATAATATCATGGCTGTTTATCAGCAGATTCCATCCATACGAGCGTTCTCTTCTCTGCAAATCTGCCACATCCGCCTTTCTTTGTTCTTCTTTCGGATATTTTATATACATGCTGTAATCATGATTTCCCATAATGGCATACACCCCGTCAGGAGCAGCCAGTTGAGACAATACATGCTTGAAGCCATCCAATTCACGCGCCTGATGATTGACAAGGTCTCCGGTAAACACAATCATGTCACACCGTTGGTCGTTTATCAGGTCGACAATCCTTTTAGCGTCATCCTCATGTCCCTGCCTTAACGTGCCAATGTGCATGTCGGAAAAATGTGCGATACGGTACCCATCAAATTCTTTGGGCAAGTCCGTAAAATAAAAAGTCTGCCTGTGTACAACAAATCTGCTGCGTCCCCAAAAGCAACCGCTACACAAAATAAGTAAGGAAAAAAAGGCAAATGCCATTCCCGATATTCTAAATGTACGTCTGATACGTGGAGACGGAAACAAATTGCCAATGCCGTCAATAAGAGAGAATATAAATTTAGGAGCGCATATAAGCAGCATGACCGTCATGAACAACCCCACGTATGGCTGGTTGTCCGGCAACATGTCGTTGGAAGATATAATAGCAATCATTGCAACCATCAAAATGGCAGACGGCACGAATGTCAACATTCGCAAACAGCAGCGTCTTGTCCATTTTCTGACATACTTCCAATAAATGTAGAAGTCAGGAAGGAACAACAACACCAGCACTAATATGATAATCCTATATAACACTCCTTGATATTTTCTGGTTAATAATTTATCCTAAGTTTCTCACGAGATAAGCACGGAGTTCCGCCGGTTCTTTTTTTCTGCGCCGCGCATAATCCGTCAATTGAGCCTCATCGATGATACCGACTGCAAAGTAGCACGATTTCGGATGAGCAATCATCAGACCACTTACAGAGGCATGAGGACTCATCATGCCATGCTCTGTCAATGCAATTCCTATCTGCGAGAAGTCAAGTAACTCATCAAGAAGAAAGTTCAGCGAAAGATCCGGTAGGCATGGATAACCCACAGCCGGACGGATTCCTTGGAATTTTTCCTTGTGAAGCTCATCTATCGTAAGATTCTCATCGCAGGCATATCCCCAAACGACAGTCCTCACTTCTTTGTGCAGGCACTCTGCGGCAGCCTCCGCAAGGCGGTCTGCCAAAGTCTGCACAAGCATGCGGTTATAGGCATCGTCCGCATACAGTGTCTCAGTTTTCGCACTTACAGAAGTGGCGAACAGTCCAATTCTGTCATACTCTTGCGCGTCCTGCGGACGTATGAAATCGCTCAGGCACAAGCAATAGCCGTTAGAATCAGGAATCTGCTGCCTCAACATCGGCAGCCGTGTCTGTCCCACAATAATGTCATCACCGTCAGCGTTCGACTCAAACAAACGGAATACAGCACCGATTTCACAATAAGTATCCAGTTCGGCAAGCATTCTCAAAGCGTCCTTATACAACTGCACCGCCTCGGCAGCGCGCTGACGCTCCGCCTCGGGAAAACTTCCAAGCCATGAGGCGCGACAAGCGTCACACCCGTGTATATTGGCTATGGAAGCATACTTCAAAGGAAAAGACCAGGCATGAAAGAAATATATCCAATTGATGTATGGAGCCACATCGCTTATGCGATAGTGGTGAACAACACTTTTCAGAAAGTTCTTATCCTTCATACTTATCACGACTCTTTTAGGTTCAAAATCACAGCATCTGCCACCATTGTCCGCTTCAGACACATATAATCATCAACAGCCAAACTCAAGCTCTTTGCCACGCACACCGTCCACGACTATTCCATCGCAATACACGGTACGACCGTTGACTATTGTGCGGCGGACTTTCCACTTGAAAGTTCTCTCATCCATTGGTGTCCACCCACATTTTGTATAGTAACGCCCTTCCATTACCTGCCAGTTGGCATTAGGGTCTACCACGACAAGGTCAGCATAATAGCCCTTGCGCACATACCCTCTTTTCTTTATGCGATAAAGTGTCGCCGGATTGTGGCTCATCAGTTCCGGTATCCGCTCTAACGGCAGCACACCCTTGTCCGACAGTTCAAGCATTGAGACTAACGAGAACTGTATCATCGGCATACCAGAGGCCGCTTTCAGCGCGCCTCCCACCTTCTCATTCAAAAGATGCGGAGCATGGTCCGTCGCCACAATATCCAAACGTCCGTCAGTCAATGCTTCCCGCAAAGCCTCCCTGTCCTCATTCGTCTTAATTGCCGGATTGCATTTTATTTTCGTTCCAAGCAAATCGTAGTCTTCTGTCGTGAACATAAGATGCGCAATACACACCTCAGCCGTGATTTGTTTGTTTTCCAGCGGCTTGCTTTCAAACAGCGACAGTTCCTTTGCCGTAGAGATGTGCGCTATATGCAATCTCGCCCCTGTTTCCTTAGCGAGGCGCACGGCAAGTGATGACGACTCATAACAAGCTTCCACACTACGGATACGCGAATGGTAGCGTACCGGGAAATCATTCTGTCCCTTATATTTTTTCTTGAACAGTTCTATATTCCGGTTGATGACATTGGTATCCTCGCAATGAGCCATGATGAGCAACGGCGATGTCTTGAACAACTGGCGCAACGCACTCTCGTTGTCCACAAGCATATTTCCCGTACTGCTTCCCATGAAGACCTTCACACCGCACACTCTTGAAGAGTCAAGTTGCGGCAACAAGCTGACATTGTCGTTGGTAGCTCCGAAAAAGAAAGAATAGTTCACACGGCTTTTTTCTGCCGCCAAACAAAATTTCTCGTCAAGAAGCTCCAGCGTTGTGGTTTGCGGAACAGTATTTGGCATCTCCATATAAGAAGTGACACCACCGGCAGCAGCTGTACGGCTCTCACTTTCTATATCAGCCTTATACGTCAGTCCCGGCTCACGGAAATGCACATGGTCGTCAATAACTCCCGGAAAAACATACATTCCGGAAGCATCGATAAGATTGTCACAGTTATAAGATTCAGAAGCCTCATTTTCAAAAACATCAACAATCCATTCGTCTTCAATAACAATTGTTCCAAGAAATTGTCTTCCTTCGTTTACAATCGTAGCGTTCTTTATTATTGTTCTCATTTCTTGTTGTGTGTTATCTCTCTTAATTCTTAGGTTTCG
The DNA here is from genome assembly GCA_023665185.1 of Roseburia sp. Classification (GTDB taxonomy): domain Bacteria; phylum Bacteroidota; class Bacteroidia; order Bacteroidales; family Bacteroidaceae; genus RGIG8745. The sequence goes on along the minus strand of JAMPEL010000015.1, from coordinate 34,181 downwards.
GGTATTTCTTGAACCATCCGTCAAGCCTGAGACGTATGACACCAAACACCGCCTCGCTGAAAATTCCTCCGCTCATCTTCGACACACCTTCCACTCTGTTGACAAAGATGACCGGCACTTCCTTGATTTTAAAGCCACATTTGTATGTGGTGAATTTCATTTCTATCTGAAAGGCATATCCTTTGAAACGCACCGCATCAAGGTCTATCGTCTCCAGCACTTTCCGCCTGTAGCATTTGAATCCGGCAGTGGTGTCATGCACCTTAAATCCGGTTATCATCCTCACATACATGGACGCGAAATATGACATGAGCACTCTGCCTATAGGCCAGTTCACCACATTCACTCCTGATATATACCGGGAACCAATGGCAAGGTCATATCCCTCATCGGCACATGCGGAATACAGGCGCGGAAGATCTGTCGGTGCGTGTGAGAAATCCGCATCCATCTCAAAGACATAGTCATATCCCTGAGCGATGCTCCACTTGAACCCTGCTATATAGGCTGTGCCAAGCCCCAGTTTTCCGCTGCGTTCCAAAATGAACAGACGGTTCGGGAACTCTGTCTTTATCAGCCGCTTGACGATAGACGCTGTCCCGTCGGGCGAGCCATCGTCTATCACAAGTATATGAAAACATTTTTCAAGACTGAATACTGCCCTGATTATTTTCTCTATATTTTCTTTTTCGTTATATGTTGGTATAATTACAACACTATCACTCTTGTCCATATATTGCTTGAATTGCTTGTGGATATAACTGCAAACTTACGAAAAAAATCCATTCTTTTATTTATTGAGCAAAAAAAGTTTTGAATAGGGCCGTAAATAAGTGTCTGCAACCACTTTAAGCATTCTGTTTTTGAAGGCGGCGCAATAAAACACTGCGCCCCGAAGCAACCGAATGCTTCAGGGCACGAATGTGTTTTTGTTACTCCTAAAAATGTCTCTGTTCCCCTGAAAAAATGTCCTTAATACCTTATTATATTATTTGCTTTCCCATCCGAGAGCACTTGCGCCAAGCACAGCGGCATTTGAGCTCATAAGTCCGGAAACGAGAAACTTCGCCTTTCCCTTGAATATGTTAAGCACATGCTCATCATAAGCTTTCTTTATCGGATCCATGATAAGCGCGCCGGCTTTGGTCAGTCCGCCGAAGAAAATGAAAGCCTCCGGACTGGAGAATGCGGCAAAATCGGCACATGCCTTACCCAGCATCTCGCCCGTGAACTCGAATATTTCCTTTGCCACCTCATCGCCCTTGCCTGCGGCAATAGACACATCGAGAGAAGTTATTTTGTCAAGCGGAATATCTCTCAGCAGACTTGCCTTATCTGTTTTTGCAAGAATCTCACGAGCTGTACGCGCAACACCTGTAGCGGAGCAATATGTCTCCAGACATCCTGTACGACCGCATCCACACAAGCGTCCCTCTTCGCCCCTGACTATTGTCACGTGTCCAAGCTCACCGGCAAATCCGTCATGGCCATACACAAGCTGCCCGTTAATGACTATTCCGCTGCCGACACCTGTTCCAAGCGTGATGACAACAAAGTCTTTCATTCCGCGCGCCGCTCCATACGTCATCTCGCCTATCGCGGCCGCATTGGCATCGTTTGTCAGAGAAACAGGAATGCCGAGTTCTTTAGAGAACATGTCAGCGAGCGGCACGACACCCTTCCACGGAAGATTGGGAGCATACTCTATGGTACCGCTATAATAGTTGCCGTTTGGCGCGCCGATACCCATCGCCTTGACTTTCTCTATGCCTCCCGCACGCTCTATGAGAGGGCGGAGACAGGCGCATCCTGCTTCAACAAAGGCTTCAGCCGTAGCATATTCTTGAGTGCGTATCGAATCATCGCAGATTACTTCACCGCGTGCGTTGACCAACCCGAATACCGTGTTTGTCCCGCCAAGGTCTACTCCTATAACATAAGGTTTTTGCTCATCCATAATATTACGATTTATTGTTTATATGAATTTGTTCTGTTGCAAAAATACGATTTTAATTCCTTTCTTACTGAATTTACGCAATAAAATCTGTAAGTTTGCCGGAAAATAAAAACATTAATGACAATTTCTAATACTAAAAGAAGAGATGAGAAAGATTTTTAAGGCTTTGGTATGCATGTTTTTTGCAGCCGGCGCAGCCAATGCGCAGCAAGTGTTGGACATGGATTTGTGGCAAAACGGACTGCCGAACAGCAACGGCATCGACTCCACACAGCCGTATGACGATGCCAAGAGAAACTTCAAGCCGTCGATACGGGTTTTCCTTCCGGCAAAAGAAAATGCCAACGGAAAGGCGGTGGTATGCTGTCCTGGGGGAGGCTACACCCATCTTTCTATGGAAAACGAAGGTTACAACTGGGCTGAATTCTACAACAAGCTGGGATTTGCCTTTGTAGTGCTGAAATACCGTATGCCGAATGGAGTGACCGAAGTACCTATAAGCGATGCCAAAGAGGCATTGAGGGTGGTCAGAGAGAATGCGGAGAAATGGAATATACACCCGGACAAAGTAGGCATTATGGGGTCTTCTGCCGGCGGACATCTCGCCTCGACCGTAGCGACACACAGCGACTCGCTCACGGCTCCCGCCTTCCAGATACTGTTCTATCCGGTGATTACTTTCGATTACACATACACTCATGAGGGTTCCCGACACGGTCTGATTGGAAAGAATGCCGCTCAGGAAACGGTAGACTTATACAGTAACGAAAAACAGGTGAGCAGACAGACTCCTCCCGCCATCATGCTGCTGTCGGACGACGACAGGGCTGTGCCTTCGCCCAACAGCGTAAATTATTACTTGGCATTGAAACACAATCAGGTTCCGGCTTCCCTACACATCTACCCTTCCGGCGGACACGGATGGGGCTTTCGCGAGAATTTCAAATATCATGAGCAGATGCTGGAGGATTTGACAGCGTGGCTGAGAACCTTGAAGTAGTTTTTCACGTCGTTTAATAGCATATAGAATTAATGAAAAAAATCCAACTGGTCAGTCTTTCAAGAAAAACTACTGACAATCAGGTTTATTGACACTTTTGAGAAATACCGGCAGGCCCTGCGCGATTCCAAAGTCACCATTTCTTTTCCGTCAAGCATGACTGACGCGGTGAATGCGTCTGTCGAGACTCTTACCATGAGATATTGGGAGAGCATGCTTTCAAGATGTGTGATTGTGGGACATTGCCCGAAAGAGCTTTACGACCTGATGGGATACAATCCGGTGATTGAAGCAGACATGGAACATGCCGCCACGCAGGTGGAAGAGATATTGTCCAACATAAGTGCCTATCAAGATTTAGTAGACAAGAATCTGGCACAGGCATTGAAGATTGCCTCATGGGACAACAGGATAAAGACAGTGCGCAATTGCCTGACGGAGACTGGATATGTAATGACATAGTATAGCCATGCATATTTGTTGCGACATCTTTGCGGACTCCGCATTCACAAGCAGCAACAAAAGCCTTGATACGCTGACATTTTATCAGCACATCAAGGCTTTTAGCTTACACTTGCACCAATCAGAAATGTTAAAACAAAAGCCCCGTAGAATCGCTTCAAAATGAACCGAGCCTTGCCTCGGCCGCATTTAAGCGATTCTACGAAGGTTTTCGAGCACCGAAAAACAAGAAGACAAATAGAACAATCCGCACGACTAAAAGATATATAAAATCACTCCCAAACACACATTTTCCACCCAAAAGCCCACTAAAAGTCAAAATTACAAGGTGCTGAAAATTTATTTGCAAGGCGCACCGATTTTTTTTGCAAGGTGAACAAAATTTATTTTCAAGGTGAACAAAATTTTCAAAGCCCGTTTTTCAGGCCAAAATCTGGCATTTTTCCAAACCATCTCTTCAAAAAGATTGCAAGCGGCTTTTCCATACCCCGAAAAACAAAAATTGATTTTGAGCCCGAAAAATAACGATTTTGACGGCAAAAACTCATAACTATCTGATTATCAATACATCCTATTTTATATTCAACCCTTAGTTTTTGGACTAAAACTGCTTCTTTTCCGCAAAATAGCATTTACCTGATTATCAACCACTTACAAGCAAGGTGTCCAAAACCAAGTATTCATCAAGAGGCAAAAAACGCGAGGAATGTTAAAAACGCGTCCTTCAGCCTAAGTAACAAAATGTCAATACGGTTTGTGGCGCAATGGCATTCGGAAGGCATGACACCTTAGTATTTTTATGATACGGCAAACGAACTGGTTAATACGTGCGGCATAAAGCCTAACATACCACGACTAAATGATTCAGGCTTGCGGGACTTTCCATTAGTAAGAATACCGTCAGAACAATCCGACAAGACATAAATTTTCGGTTTATACGTAGAACTTTTTTCGACACATTTCCACAAAAGTTTCCCATTTTATAAAAATACAAGCCTAATTATCAACGAATTAATAAAACAGAACACGTATAAAAATTTTCCAAAAGAAAAACTTGCATATATTCTTTTTTGTTTTCAGTCCATTTTTTTCTACTTTTTTTATACAAGCTATGGAAAGAATCTGTACATTTGCAATGCCGATACGGTGATGCGTACAAAATGCAGGAAAATGGCATTTGTATGTGTCGGGGAATGCCGTCGGAAGCGGCAACTGTACCCGCAGCTGTAGTCCTTAGGATGAAACAAAGCCCACTGCCTTTTGATCCAAACCATAGGCGGGAAGGGGTTTCACCAGTATGGGGAGAGTCAGAAGACCGACCGTATATCAGGCATAGAGGCGGGATGCTTCCCGGGTAATGGAAGTGCCGACAAATCATTCACGAGAAGGGAACGGATTATATGAGCCGTACAGACAGGGTGACACACGCTGCTGTCTGTAGGGATAGATGTGAACACCCTGAACGTTGTGCGATTCTTGAAAAGAGATGAATCTAAGAATGAATTAATAACTATATTATATAAGTACTGGTCATTATGAACTATGCAGAGATTACTATCATAAAAAGAGACGGGAAGAACGAGGACTTCTCTATCAGCAAGATAAAGAATGCCATTCAGAAGGCTTTCGTGGCTACGAACCAGACGGTGGACGACAAGGAAATCGCATCGCTTACGATGAACGTGATAAACGGATTCACCGAATGCACTTTGTCGGTGGAGCAGATTCAGGACATCGTGGAGCGAGTGCTGATGAAAGATTATCCGGAGGTGGCGAAGAAATATATTCTTTACCGCGAGTGGAGAAATACGGAGCGCAACCGAAAAACTAAGATGAAGCGCGAGATGGACGGTATCGTGGCTATTGACAAGAACGATGTAAACCTGTCGAATGCCAATATGAGCAGCCACACCCCTGCCGGACAGATGATGACATTCGCGTCGGAGGTGACAAAGGACTACACATACAGGTATCTGCTCCCGAAGCGTTTTGCAGAGGCACACCAGCAGGGCGACATACACATCCACGACCTCGACTATTATCCTACAAAGACAACAACCTGCATACAATATGACTTGGCAGACCTCTTCAACCGTGGGTTCCGCACCAAGAACGGAAGCATACGCACCCCACAGTCTATCCAGAGCTATGCCACACTTGCCACAATCGTCTTCCAGACAAACCAGAATGAGCAGCACGGCGGACAGGCAATACCGGCATTCGACTTCTTCATGGCACCGGGAGTATTGAAGTCGTACAGAAAGAACCTTGTCAATTATTTGTCGCTTGCCGCCTCTGTCGAGGACGTGGAGCTTGACGACAACTCATTGAAAGAAATGATAGAGCAGCGCGTCAGCTCGATAGAGATGAAAGAGGAAGAGAAACAGGAACTGCTTGCCGCTCTCCACACTGCGGGAATGAGCATCCCCGACAGTGCTTTCACTGCCATACTGAAGAAAGCATACGCACAGACTTGCAAGGACACACATCAGGCAATGGAGGGACTTATACACAACTTGAATACCATGCACTCAAGAGGCGGCAACCAAGTGGTGTTCTCTTCCATCAACTATGGCACAGACACATCTCCTGAAGGACGGCTTGTCATGTCGGAACTGATGAATGCCACGATAGAGGGTCTCGGACCTAAGGGCGATGTACCGGTGTTCCCGATACAGATATTCAAGGTGAAGGACGGAATAAGCTACGATGAGGAGGAGTTTCAGGAAGCGTTGGCAGATATTGAAGGAGTGGTCAACGGAACTCACAAGCTGCGCACTCCAAACCTCGACCTGCTCATTAAGGCTTGCAAGACTACAGCAAAGGCACTATTCCCTAACTTCATGTTCTTGGACACTCCGTTCAACAAAAACGACAAATGGGACGCAAACGACCCAGAACGCTATAAATATGAGCTTGCCACAATGGGATGCCGTACCCGTGTATACGAGGACTTGTGGGGTGAGAAGACATCGCTCGGACGCGGAAACCTGTCTTTCACCACAATGAACATGCCTCGTCTGGCAATAGACGCACGTATCGAGGCTGAGAACTCGGCACCGGAGAATGCGAACCCGGATTTTGTGGAATCGGAGGCTAAACGGATATTCATCGCCAAAGTGGCAGAGATGGCACAACTCATCGCAGACCAGCTGTATGAGCGGTATCAGTACCAGCGCACGGCTCTCGCACAGCAGTTCCCGTTCATGATGGGCAACAACGTGTGGAAAGGAGGCGGAAAGCTGCATCCGAACGACACTGTGGGCGACTTGCTGAAGCACGGTACACTTGGAATCGGATTCATTGGCGGACATAATGCCATGATGGCTCTGTATGGCGAAGGGCACGGACAAAGCCGCAAATCGTGGGAGACACTCTACGAGGCTGTACAGAAAATAAAGGCTGTGGCGGAAAAGAACCGTGCGGAGCGTCAGCTTAACTATTCGGTTCTGGCAACACCGGCAGAAGGACTCAGCGGACGTTTCACAAAGATGGACCGCCGCCGGTATGGAGTGATAGAGGGTGTGAACGACAGAGACTATTACGTAAACTCTTTCCATATAGATGTGAAGGAGAACATCAGTATCATCGACAAGATACGCAAGGAGGCACCGTTCCATGCACTGACACTTGGCGGTCATATCACATATGTGGAGCTTGACGGTGAGGCAAAGAAGAATGTACGCGCCATTGCCAAAATTGTGAAGGTGATGCACGATGAGGGTGTGGGCTACGGTTCTATAAACCACCCTGTGGACACATGCCACTCTTGCGGCTATCACGGTGTCATTTATGGGAAATGCCCGATTTGCGGAAGTGACAATATCCTGCGTATGCGACGTATTACGGGTTATCTGACCGGCGACCTCTCTACTTGGAACAGTGCCAAGCGGGCAGAAGAGCACGACAGAGTAAAGCATTGTTGAGAAGCACGGGATATGTCAGTGATTGGCGGCAAGCATTGAACTTACAGACATGAATATCATAAATACATATAAGGAAACGATTGTGGACGGCGACGGGCTGCGGTATTCCATTTATATAGCAGGATGCGCGCACCACTGTCCGGGCTGCCATAATCCGGCTTCATGGAATCCGGAAGCGGGAGAACGGCTTACGGAGGAACGTCTCAGCGGAATCATCAGCGAGATAAACTCAAACCCGCTTCTCGACGGAGTGACGGTGTCGGGAGGAGACCCCTTTTTTCATCCTGAGGAGACTCTCTCGCTGTTGCGCAGGCTGAAGGAAGAGACAGGACTGAACATTTGGTGTTATACAGGATACACGATTGAGGAAATCATGGCCTCGCCCAAACTTTCCCCTCTCCTTTCTTATATAGACACACTGGTGGACGGGCGGTTCGTGCAATCTCTTTATTCGCCGTTCCTTGACTTCAGGGGAAGCAGCAACCAGCGTGTAATAGATGTGGCCAAACATCTTGCGCAAATAGAAAGCAAACCTTGTCGTACCGCATTTGCCAACAGACCGGAACTGGCAAAGTGTGTTTGAGATATTGGATATAAAAATGCGGGGATATTGTTTTGAACACAATATTCCCGCATTTTTATCATTGGATTGAAAACGGACTTCCCTGCTGCAAAGCACTATAAAAATAAATCATGCAGCCATCTATATACTGCGAGGGGCTTCTTCTTCCAACTCACACCCACAGAACCCCATTTCTTCCGCAGCCTTTTCCTTAGAAAAGCAGAAATAAGTGCATACGGCTTTTGTACACAATACTCCGGCTGAATCATATAGCCCGGCTTCGATAAAAGCAATGTTCCTGACTTGCTTGACGAGGCGGGCACGCAGAGTCAGACATGAGTCGGAAGTATGCACAGGCTTGAGGTATTGTGTCTCCATCTTCGATGTGACACCGGTTGTTTGCAGTTTCCTCGTAACCACCCACCCGCTTATCTCATCAAGCAGCAACGCCTGAATGCCGCCATGCAGGGTGTCTATCCAACCTTGATATTGCGCCTGCGGAATCCATTGGCTTACAATATCGTCTCCATCCTCATAGAACTTGAGTTTCAGTCCGTGCTCGTTATTAGGGCAACAACC
>JAMPEL010000015.1:0-25595 GCA_023665185.1 Roseburia sp. | reverse complement strand
CTGGTTCCTCCCCTAAGTTAGGGGAGGTGGCGCGTAGCGACGGAGGAGTCTGTCAAAAGCACCAACTAAACTTCAAAACTTATGACAATTTGATATGTTAAAACCCGCCTCCGTAGAATCGCCTCAAAATGAACCATGCCTTGCCTCGGTCGCAAAAACGCGATTCTACGGAGGGTTTTGAGCCTTGAATTTTAAGTAGACAAATAGAACAATTCACCCGACTAAAAGATATAGAAATTCAGCCCAAAACACACCTTCCCCACCCAAAAGCCCACTAAAACCCAAAATTTCAAGGTGCTGAAAATTTATTTACAAGGCACACTGATTTTTTCCGCAAGGTGAACGAAATTTATTTTCAAGGCGCACAAAATTTTCAAAGCCCTTTTTTCGGCCCAAAATCGGGCATTTTTCCGAATCACGTTCTCAAAAAGACGGCATCCGCCTTTTCCATGCCCCGAAAAACAAAAATGAATTTTGAACCTGAAAAAAGACAATTTTAAGACAAAATTCTCATAACTCACTGATTATCAACATTTCCTATTTTGATCTAACCTATGCGTTTTTCATCAAAAACTACACCCTTTCAAGCAAAATAGTATCTATCTGATTATCTGGTATTTAGCATAAACAAGGTGATTTTGCGTGTCCACAACCCCCAAAATGGAAGCCTCAAATGTTAAAAACAGAGCACTTCCGTAAACTGACAAAATGTCAATTACCTTTTCTCAAAATATCAGTCAGAAAGCCTATATCAAGGATGAAAAAAGTGGCATCTTGACGATGAAAAAGTCTGTCAAGAGTGCCCCTCACACAACAAGCACGAAACAGGAGTAGTGTTTCTTTATATTCAATCAGCCTGCAAATCTTTGAAAGTCCGGCATCTTCCTATATAGAATTTCCATAATATGGAGAAATCCTTTCGCTCAGGGACACAATCGAGCTTGCAACGAGAGAGATTCAGGCTTCTTTCTTCAGCGAAATCATTCTTGATTCTCTCAAACTCCCTTCTTGCCTGCCATACAGCCCTGAAGTTTCCTGTCTCCCCTTTAAGCAGAAAGACGCATGCAGCCAGCATGTCAAGCCAGTATTTTGTATGCATAACAGACTCCAAATCCTTTTCCGGAAGATTCTTATAAAGCATCAGCAGATTGTTTCTGAAGTTGAGAAATGTCTTTTTCGGATTCTCTTTGCTGAGTGTAGCTCCTCCAAGATGGTAAGCAGTGCTTTGAGGGATACAGACAACAGATTTGCCCAGTCGGCGCATCCGCCAGCACAGGTCTATCTCTTCCATGTGCGCAAAGAAACGCTCATCCAGTCCGCCAGCCTCCCAATAGTCATAGGCTCTTACCATAAGGGCGGCACCGGTTGCCCACATCAGCGGTACAATATCATCGTATTGCCCATTGTCTTTCTCAACGATATGGAAAATTCTGCCACGGCAAAACGGATAACCATACTTGTCAATAAATCCTCCCGCTCCTCCCGCATATTCAAATTCATCGGGGCGCGTCAGAGACAACAGTTTGGGCTGGCACGCACCGGTCTGCGGATGTCGGTCCATATATTCAATCATAGGCTTGACCCATCCCCGCTGCCTTATTTCCACATCCGAATTGAGAAGAAGATAATACTCCGCTTCCACTTCAGCCAGTGCGCGGTTGTATCCTCCGGCAAAACCATAGTTTTGGTCAAGCACAATGATTCTTATCTTAGGAAAGCACTTGTGCAGCATGTCTACGGATTCGTCCGTGGAGTGGTTGTCCGCCACTATGATTTCCACCCCTTCCGTGTCAGAACATTCTATGACGGAGGGCAGATATTTCCGCATCATTTCTTTTCCATTCCAATTAAGGATGACAATGGCTAATTTACACATATAGTTATTGGTTCTGTGTGAGCTTGAATATTCATAGACACTCGTTTGTTTTTACAATACGAGATGTCACTTTAAAACACAGGGCGAACACGCATGTCCGCCCTTATGTGAAAAGAGATGCGCCTGTTGGGACGCATCCTTTTCTTTTTTGTCTGTCACGACATAATTTCTTTAGAGGTTAGGGTTGATTTCGCTCCACTTAGAAATTTCCGGAACAATATTGAGAGTTACCAACTCATCACGCATTTTGCAAAGGTGTGCGTAGCTTGCGTCGAGTTTTGCAACCTCGTCTTCTGTACCAACAGGAACATTGTAGTGGCAACCATCAGCATCGAGAGTTGTGTCCATAGCCATCATGATGTGGTCATACTTGTCTGTCTTTACGTATGTACCAGCAGGCCAACGGAACTTCTCGCCACCCATAGCCGAGCGAATCATCTCAACAGACAGATATGAAGGGCTTTGGAATGAGCTGCGTCCACGAAGCTCAATGATTTTAGCACCACCCTTAGTCACATCAACCTTCATCTGCTCCCACTCCTCAGCAGGGAACTCAGCAGTACCGATAAGGTCGTTGAGAGGTTTGCCGGCAATCTTAACCGCACTTCCGAATACAGCCATCTGCTCGCCGTGACCGCCGTAAGTAGCGCAACCTGTAACCTCGCTCTGCATTACACCGAACTTCTTTGCAAGCGCACTCTGCAAACGAGTAGAGTCAAGACCAGCAAGAGTTGTAACCTGTGATGGTTTCAAACCAGAATAAAGGAGTGTTACAAGACCTGTAAGGTCGGCAGGATTGAAGATGATAACCACATGCTTCACATCCGGACAGTAAGTCTTGATGTTCTTACCAAGCTGCTCGGCAATTTCGCAGTTGCCTTTGAGAAGGTCCTCGCGAGTCATGCCAGCCTTGCGTGGCGCGCCACCAGAAGAGATGATGTATTTAGCGTCCTTGAATGCTTCAGCAACGTCTGTAGTGGCTGTGATGTTCACATCGCCAAAACCGCTCTGACGCATTTCTTCAGCAACACCTTCCGGTGAGAATACATCGTAGAGGCAAATGTTTGAAGTAAGGCCCATCATAAGGGCTGTCTGTACCATGTTAGAACCAATCATACCTGCGGCTCCAACGATAACGAGCTTGTCGCTTGTCAAGAATCCCATAATCCTATTTTTTTATGATTAAACAATAAATTCCATGTCTGCAATCACGTCTCAGACGTATTGAATCATGCAAATATAGGGTTTTCACCTCTCATTCACAATTCTCCATTCGTTTTTTTCCTTGAAAGGCTTTTTGCCACGGTAAAAAAGTCCGTTTTGTCAAATGCGGTATTCAACGTATGGAACAAAAAGCGTATATTTGTCCATGTAAAGAAGACACTAAAAATGTAGTAAGTATGAATCACACGAATAGCAAGCTTGCCGCTTTAAGGCAGGTGATGGAGAGAGAGGGCATCCACGCTTTCATCACTCCAAGTACAGACCCGCATTCGGGCGAATATGTGCCGGACAGATGGAAGGCAAGAGAATGGATTTCCGGTTTTACCGGTTCTGCCGGAACGGCTGTGGTCACCACGGACAGAGCGGCTCTGTGGACAGACTCAAGGTATTTTCTTCAGGCTTCTCAACAAATTGAAGACACTGAATATGTATTGATGAAGGAGAAAGTCGACGGCACTCCTACCGTGGCGCAGTGGATTGGCAGTGTATTGCACCATGGCGATGTAGTGGCTGTGGACGGAACGGTGAACACAGTAGTGCAGACGGAAGAACTCGAAAACGAGCTGCGTCCGTATGGAATTACGCTGAGAACAGACATAGACCCTTATCAGGATATATGGGCAGAGCGGCCCGCAGTGCCTTCCAACCCAGTTTTCATACAGCCGCTGGAATATGCGGGAGAGCCTGCCCATGAGAAAATATCGCGCATACGGGAAGCCTGCCGGAAACAAAGCGCGGACGCGGTACTTATTTCCATGCTCGATGAAGTGGCATGGACACTGAATCTTCGCGGCTCAGACATAGACTACAACCCTGTGTTTGTATCTTACCTGTTGATAAGTCAGGAACATGCGGTGCTTTATATAAATAAGGAGAAAGTGCCGGCAGATGTGGCAGATTACCTTTCTGTTGAAGGGGTAGAAATAAAAACTTACGAATGTCTGTTTGAGGATTTGCAGACTTCTGCCTTACGGGTTGTGATGCAGCCGGAAAAGACGAACTATGCAGTGTACACCTCTTGTCCGAATGTACTCAGAGCCGAATGCCCGGTCACTATGATGAAAATCATGAAGAACGAAACAGAAATCCGAGGCTACCACAGTGCCATGCTGAAAGACGGCATCGCTATGGTGAAATGGATGAGATGGACACTGGATGCTGTGCGCCGTGGCGGACAGACAGAGCTGTCGTTGTCGAAGAAACTGTATGATTTCCGTGCAGAACAACCGCTATTCAAAGGTGTCAGTTTTGAGAGTATTATGGGATATGCCGCACACGGGGCAATCGTACACTATGAGCCGACTGAGGAAACGGACATTCCGGTGAAGCCTCGTGGCTTGCTGCTGATTGACTCCGGAGGACAGTATCTGGACGGAACGACAGACATTACCCGAACTATTCCGCTTGGCGAGCTGACAACGGAAGAACGGCGAGATTATACACTTGTGCTGCGCGGATTCATCAATCTTGGCCGTGCAGTATTTCCACGTGGCACTTACGGCACTCAGCTGGACGCTCTTGCCCGTGCGCCGATGTGGCAGTATGGCATCAATTATCTGCACGGCACAGGGCATGGGGTCGGCTCCTTTATGAATGTACACGAAGGTCCCCATCAGTTCCGTATGAACTACATGCCGACACCGCTCCTTCCCGGAATGACCATTACCGATGAGCCGGGCATTTATATTGCCGGCAGTCACGGTGTGCGCCATGAGAATACCATGCTGGTTGTACCTGCCGATTTCAGCCGTCATGGGCAGACGGGCAACGAAGGGCTTACTTTTGGCCCGTATTACCAGTTTGAGCATCTCACCCTTTGCCCAATATTCACTTCTCCTATTATTAAAGAGATGATGCAGGCGGAGGAAATAGAATGGTTCAATGCCTACCAGAAGAATGTGTACGACAAGCTTGCCCCTCATCTTGACGCAGAGCACAGAGACTGGCTTGAAGAAGTGACAAGAGAGATTTGAAGGATTGAGTAGGATTTATTTTATAAGACAAGAAAGAAAAGGAACATGGCTTTGATAAAGACTGTATGCGGCCTGACTCCGAAATGGGGCAAAGACTGCTATTTCTCAGAGAATGCCACTATTGTAGGCGATGTGACAATGGGCGACAATTGCACCGTATGGTTCAACGCGGTGGTGCGCGGCGATGTGAACTATATAAGGATTGGCAACCGTGTGAATATTCAGGACGGCTCATGCCTGCACACGCTATACAAGAAGGCGGCAATAGAAATCGGCGATGATGTGACCATAGGACACAATGTGACTCTGCACGGATGCACTGTCAAGAATTGCGCCCTGATTGGCATGGGAGCCACCATACTCGATGATGCCGTTGTAGGCGAAGGGGCTATTGTGGCAGCCGGCGCACTGGTGCTGAAAGGCACTCAAATCGGTGACGGAGAGCTGTGGGGTGGCGTACCTGCCAAGTTTATCAAGAAAGTAGACCCAGAACAGGCGAAAGAACTGAACCAGGGCATTGCCTCCCACTATCTGATGTATGCCGAATGGTATAAGGAAGCAGACAAAGAACAGGCCTGAGCAACCGACAACAGGAGGGAATGATTCAAGAACCGCACCTTCGTTCAAAGGCGGCAAAATGGCTCATGTCCTGTTGCGGCAACCTGTTTGCCGCCAAACATAAATAAAGACAAAACATGAACGGGATTTCCACCTCGCATTTATCGTTGGAAATCCCGTTCATGTTTTTATATTGAGTATATCGTGACGCAGTATGCTTTTCAACCGAATATGGCATGAAAACATTTGTCAGCGGCACCCGCATTATGACTGATGTATTCCCCGGCTTTTCTTCCTGCCTCCTCCAACGATTTCGGATTAGCAATAAAGCCGTCCATCAGGGAGGCAAACGAATCGTAGTCGGTGTACTCAAACGATCCGCCACATTTCAGCAGATGCTGCGCCTCTTGGAACTTCTTGTTGTTCGGACCGAACAGCACAGGTATGCCGTAGACAGCCGCTTCCGGCACATTGTGTATGCCGACACCAAAACCACCTCCGACAAGAGCCGCATTGCCATAACGGTAGATACTCGACAACTTGCCGAAACAGTCTACTATCAGTACCTCTGCTTCTTTCAACAGAGCATCGCGCGCCGCCATGTCGCCCTCGTAACGCTCCATCTCCGTATAGCGCACCACCTTGCGCCCTTCAAGCAGAGAGTAAATCTCTGTCAGATGATGCTCGCCGATGACATGGGGCGCAATAATCAGCTTCCATTCTTTATGCGCGTTGAAATAAGGAACATAGATTTGCTCGTCCGGCTGCCAGCTGCTTCCGGCAATGAATGCAGATTTGCCGTCCTTAAATATCTCGACAAGAGGAAGCGGCGCCGCTTGGTTGCGTATGTCGAGCACGCGGTCGAAACGGGTGTCACCGACAATGCTCACATTGTCGATACCCTGTTGCCGCAACAGCTCCCGAGACACTTCGTTCTGCACAAACAGACGGGTGAAACAACGGAGCACATTTGCCGAGCCATACCATTTGAAGAAATGTTGCTGCGGACGGAAGATGCTGGATACGCTGTAGAGCTTTATTCCTTTCCTTTTCATGAAATAAAGATAGTTGTGCCAGAACTCATATTTGATGAATATGGCAATCTCAGGATGCGCGAGCCGCAAGAAACTTGCCACATTGCCCGGAGTGTCAAATGGCATATAGCATATCACATCGGCACCGTCATAGTTTTTTCTTACTTCATATCCGGAAGGAGAAAAAAACGTCAGCAGGATTTTATACTCAGGGTGAGTTTTACGAAGACGTTCCATCAACGGCCTTCCCTGCTCAAATTCTCCGAGGGAGGCGGCATGAAACCACACTATACGGTCTGTACGCTTTATTTGTGTGCGGAGGATTCCGAATGTACGTACTTGCCCCTTGATTAAAGTACGTATCTTTTTGTTGAAGATGGCTGCAACAAGCGCACAGAACGTATATAAATATAAGGCGAGACTATAAAGAATATTCATTTTTTGAAATGACAAGACAATACAATAAAGAAATGCATCTGGTTCAAGAGTCAGGAATTAAGCAGCGGGAGAAACGGAATGCCGGCTATCCGGTCACGGAGTCCGACCGGCATCAATCCTCTACGCTCTTAAATCTCGACTCTCATTGTTTTACGCAGACGCGTTGCTTAATTCAGTTGCTCAATGGCAAGTCTCATTCTTCTTATAGTCTCTTCTTTTCCGAGGAACGCGGCAAGCTCATACATGTCAGGTCCCTGTCCTGTTCCCACAAGACACACGCGCCATGCGTTCCACGGTTTCTTGCCTGTACCCTCAGCCCATGAATCGACAGCCTGCCGCTGGCTCTCCACAGAGAAGTCATCAAGCGATTCGAGTATTCCGACAAGCTCTTCCATATCGGCAGCGGCAGTCTCCTTCCAGTTTTTGCGCACGAACTTGTCCTCTTTGCTGTATTCTGTCGGGGCCACGAAGAAGAAGTCGCACAATGGCCACAAATCGCTTACGAAACTAACGTTTCTCTTTTTCTTGTTGCCGTCGTTGTCCACATATTCCACCACTTTCTGCTTCATCATGCCGACAACAGCCGCTTCCTGTTCGGCTGTAGCCTCAATGCCGTTTTGGCGAAGCACCTTGTCAAACTCAGGTACCCATTCCGCATTGTCTTTCTGAAGAAGATACTGGTGGTTGAACCATATACCCTTTACATAGTCGAAGCGGGCACCGCTCTTTGAGCATTTAGAAAGGTCGAACAGACGGATAAGCTCGTCCATCGACATCACCTCCTGGTCGTTACCCGGATTCCATCCCAGCAAGGCAAGGAAGTTAACCACGGCTTCCGGCTGATAGCCTTTCTCGCGGTAGCCCGACGACACCTCGTCTGTTTTCGGGTCGTGCCATTCGAGAGGGAATACAGGGAAACCGAGCTTGTCGCCGTCGCGTTTCGACAACTTGCCGTTGCCCACAGGTTTAAGCAGGAGCGGGAGATGGGCGAAACGCGGCATAGTGTCGGCCCATCCGAATGCCTCATACAGCAATACATGGAGCGGAGCGGATGGCAGCCATTCCTCACCGCGTATGACATGGGTCACCTCCATCAGGTGGTCGTCCACGATGTTCGCAAGATGGTAAGTCGGAAGCTCGTCCGCACTCTTATACAGCACTTTATCATCCAGAATAGAGGAGTTGATGCTGACATCGCCTCGAATAAGGTCGTCTACATGCACATTGCGTCCCGGCTCTATCTTGAATCTGACCACATACTGATGTCCTTCTGCCAGCAACCGCTCAACCTCCTCCACCGACAAGGTCAATGAGTTGCGCATCTGCCCGCGTGTCTTGGCATCATACTGGAAATTCTCTATCTCGCTTCTCTTGGCATCAAGCTCCTCCGGAGTGTCGAAAGCCATATATGCCTTTCCTGCATCGAGCAGTTGTCTCACATATTTCTTATAGATGTCTCTGCGCTCACTCTGACGATAAGGACCATAGTTTCCGCCGAAAGATACTCCTTCGTCAAATTTTATTCCGAGCCATTTAAACGACTCAATGATGTAGTCTTCCGCTCCCGGAACAAAACGGTTGGAGTCGGTATCCTCAATGCGGAATATCAAATCACCTCCGTTTTGCTTGGCAAACAGATAATTGTACAATGCTGTACGTACACCTCCTATATGTAGTGGGCCTGTAGGACTTGGTGCAAAACGCACCCTTACCTTTCTTTCTGTCATGGTCTTGAATCTTTCCTTTTAATTTACAGTTTGTTTTTTCCTTTGCAAAAATAAGGCTTTTTCAATTAAGAAACAAAAATGTCAGCTTCCCGACATACAAAATAGGCGGTTTTGCCACCTCTTTATGGGCGGCTATAAATTCTTGTCCGCAGAAATGGCGGGATTTGCCGGGACTTATTGAAGAATTGCTTTGCGGATGCTTTCAACCGGCTCTGCCGTTTAATTGCCCGGACAATCACACTGAGGGTTCAGCTCTCGCCTGAAAAAACTGCCGCGCCTCTACATCCATTGCGTCTCTTGTCCACACATTATATATAAGGAAATCGCGCAGACTCGAATCATTCTACCGCAACCCATTGCCGGACGACAGCAGGTGGACAAGGGACATTTGACATTATGTCACTTGGGAAAGGAGGGCAAATTTTAACATTTGGGGCGGCTATCGACTTTGAGTTGCAGCTTGAATTTCCAGAATTTTATTATAAACCATTGATAATCAACAAAATATATTTTCAGCAAAAAGTATGCCGTTTTAGTCAAAAAACTAAGGGTTGAGTGCAAAATAGGATATATTGATAATCAGCGTGTTATGAGAAAATTGTCTTAAAATTGTCTTTTTGGGGGTTCAAAATTCATTTTTGTTTTTCGGGGCATGAAAAAGGCGGCAGTCGTCTTTTTGAGGACGTGATTCAGGAAAATGCCCGATTTTAGGTCGAAAAACGGGCTTTGAAAATTTTGTGCGCCTTGAAAATAAATTTACTTCACCTTGCGCAAAAAATCAGTGTGCCTTGGAAATAAATTTTCAGCACCTTGTAATTTTGGGGTTTAGTGGGCTTTTGGATGGGAATGGTGTGTTTGGAGTTGAATTTATATATCTTTTAGCCGGGTGGATTGTTCTATTTGTCCACTCAGATTTTGAGGATTAGAAGTTGCCGTAGAATCGCGTTTTTGCAACCGAGGTAAGGTTCGGTTCATTTTGAGGCGATTCTGCGGAGGCGGGTTTTAACATATCAAATTGTCAGAGATACTTTAATTTTATTGACTTTTGAGACAGACTCCTCCGTCACTTCGTGACACCTCCCCTAACTTAGGGGAGGAACCTGATTACCATGTTCATAGAGAAACTAACATACTGATTGACAAGGTATATAACTCCTCCCCTAAGTTAGGGGAGGTGTCGCTTTGCGACAGAGGAGTCTGTCCGGATACATCCAAATACAAACTTACAAAAAGTCAAAAGATATCACAAAAAAACATCCGCACAGCCAAAGAGCCGCGCGGATGCAAGTGAATATCTACATACAAATGCTTATTTCACCAACTCACCGTTTTCTTTCACAAGAACAGTGGATTCAGCACCATTTTTGTCTGAAATTACTATTGTGTAAAGCTTATAGTCCTCTTTTTCTTCCGACTGGAAACTTTTCACTGTGGCTTCAGGATAATTGTCCGCAACAGATTTAGCAACAACTTCAGGCAGTGCGGCATTCTCTTCCACCACTGTTTCCACTACAGAGACAGATGCCACAGTATCGTTTACAACTGTATCACCAACAGCCTCAACCGAACATTTTACTGTCTCTGCAACTTCATTGTCAAATGAATTAGCGGCGAATGCGCTTCCGATTGTTGCAATGACTGCAACTACTACAAATACTTTCTTCATAACTGTTTTCTATTTTAATTGTTTGTTTATGTAATTTCTGACAACTAAAGAAACAATATCCGTGCCACAAAACGATTAAAACAGATAAACCATTGACTAACAATATAAAACAACAAAACCACGTTTTCAGCAGAATGTAGAATGTGTGGAACATGTTGTGGAAAAATTCCACAGAACATGCTCCACACATCATGCGAATCGGGACTTCACTCACTTACCTACATCTATGAGTTGAAGAATCTGTGCGGCACGCGCCACCGTGTCCACACCGGACACGAGCAACGAGCGTTTGTCGCCATCCCTCAACTTACACTCTCGCGGATGATAAGAGGCATAATTAATGACCTTCTCAAAAGCACGGCTCAAATAATACTTGCTCTTGAAATCTGACACGAGAAAGAGTATCATACGTCCCTGTTTCAAAGTAATCTTCTCAATGCCCAGATTCCGCGCCACCCACTTCAAAGGCATTATGCAAAGCAACTCTTCTCCGGCTTTCGGCAAGACACCGAAACGGTCGACCATGCGTAAACGAAAATTTTCAAGCTGACGCTCGTCTGACAAGTTGTCCAACTCGCGGTAAAGGCTCATCCGCTCTCCGCTGCTCGGCACATACTCTTCTGGGAAATAAGCAGGCAGGTCGCTTTCTATAATTGTCTCCTCCACAAAATTCTCACCCGTAGGTTTGCCGTCCACCTCGCTCTCTTCCGCATACAATTCGGCAAACTCCGTCTCACGCAACTCTTTCACAGCCTCAGAAAGTACCTTCTGATAGGTCTCATATCCCAAGTCGGCAATAAATCCGCTCTGTTCCGCCCCAAGCATGTTGCCGGCTCCGCGAATGTCCAAATCCTGCATGGCGATATGCAATCCGGAACCCAAGTCGGAAAAATTCTCTATGGCTTGAAGCCGGCGGCGAGAATCATCGGCAAGCGAAGCCAGCGGAGGAGCCAGCAAATAGCAGAACGCTTTCTTATTTCCGCGTCCGACACGTCCGCGCATCTGGTGCAAATCGCTGAGTCCGTAGTTGTGCGCCGAGTTGATGATAATGGTATTCGCATTTGGCACATCAATGCCGCTTTCCACAATGGTTGTCGAAAGCATCACATCGTAGTCGTGGTTCATGAAATCATATACCACCTGCTCCAGTTCTTTTGGCTCCATGCGCCCATGTCCCACACACACTCTGGCATCGGGAACCACCCTGTGTATCATGGCCTCAAGCTGAGGCAAGTTGCTTATTTTGTTATTGACAAAAAAAACCTGCCCGTTACGGCTCAGCTCAAAGTTTATAGCCTCAGCCACCACTTCTTCTGAGAATGTATGTATCTCTGTCTGTATGGGATAGCGGTTGGGAGGAGGAGTCTGTATGACAGACAAATCTCTTGCCCCCATCAATGAGAACTGCAAAGTGCGCGGAATCGGTGTGGCGGTCATGGTCAGCGTATCAACATTGACTTTCATCTGTCGCAGTTTTTCCTTCACCGACACACCAAACTTCTGTTCCTCATCAATAATCAGCAACCCCAAATCCTTAAACTTCACCGACTTGCCAATCAGCTTGTGGGTTCCGACAATAATCTCAATCTTTCCCTCGGCAAGGTCTTTCAACACTCCGTTCAGTTCCTTTGCTGTACGCGCGCGGCTAAGATAATCCACTCTCACAGGAAAATCTTTCAGCCTCGAAGAGAAAGTATTGTAATGTTGATAAGCCAACACCGTAGTAGGCACAAGCACAGCCACCTGCTTCCCGTCAGCAGCAGCCTTGAAAGCCGCGCGCACCGCAATCTCGGTCTTTCCAAAACCGACATCACCGCAAACAAGACGATCCATCGGACGCTCCCGCTCCATATCTTTCTTCACCTCGTGAGTGGCTTTCAACTGGTCGGGTGTGTCCTCATAAAGGAAACTTGCCTCCAGCTCATGCTGCATGTACCCGTCCGGACTGAAAGCAAAGCCTTTCTCTTGTCTGCGCTGCGCATAAAGCCGAATCAAATCGCGGGCAATATCCTTCACTTTGGTCTTCACCCTGTCTTTCATACGTTCCCAAGCTCCGGTACCCAGCTTGTTCAGGCGCGGCGGTTCCCCTTCCCGCCCCTTATATTTGGACACTTTATGAAGGGCATGAATGGACACATACACCGTATCTTCATTCTGATAAGTAATCTTTATCATCTCCTGCATGACACCGGTAGCCGAAGGAACCCGCACAAGTCCGCCGAAACGTCCTACTCCATGGTCTATATGCACGACATAATCTCCCGGCTCAAACTGACTTATTTCCTTGAGCGTGAGTGCCACCTTGCCCTTGCGCGCCTTGTCGCTCTTCAAATTATACTTGTGGAAACGATCAAATATCTGATGGTCTGTGAAGAAGCATTGGCGCAAAGCGCGGTCAATGAATCCTCCATGAATGGCCTTATTGACAGGCTCGAAGCGTATAGGAGTGTATGGCATGGAGACGTCTCCCGACTCTATCATCTCCATAGAAGCACCGGCCGCCAAAGCCTTATCAGCCTCTGTCCGCGCAATTTCGGTAAAGATGTCCTTCAGGCGCACAATCTGCTTCTCGCTGTCGGCAAGAATATTGATTTTGTATCCCTCTCCTATGAGCTTTCTCATTTCAGAGGTAAGCAAATCAAAGTTCTTATGGAACAACGGCTGTGCAACTGTATCAAACTTTACCTGTGTACATGAACCGCTATCGAGCGACTCCGCCAATGCCCCGTGTCCGATGTCCATCCGTCTGAACATGGAAATGCCACGCACAAAATCATCACCGCAAACTATAGTATGGTCACGTATTCTCTCGACAGACGAGGCCGTTCCGTCATATACATCCGTAAATGAAGACTCGTACTGATTGTTACCCTGCTTCTTTTTCTCTTGTCCGGCATGTTCCTCCAGCAAAGCCTGAACAGAGAAGCCTTCCTCATAGATTCTTGCCACCTTGTCACAGACAAAACCAATGTTTTTCGCTACGACAAAACTATTCTCAGGAAGGAAATCCGTAAACGGGATATATTCCACATCTGCATTATCCATTTCCGGCACCACCGTCATCGTCTCCACACGTTCCTGTGACAGCTGCGACTGCACATCGAATGTGCGTATGCTGTCCACATCGTCACCAAAAAAGTCTATTCGGAACGGATATTCAGAAGCAAAAGAATAAATGTCGACAATGGAGCCACGAATGGCAAACTGTCCCGGCTCATACACATAGTCTGTGCGGAAAAAGCCTAACTCAAGCAGTTTTTTCTCCAACAGACAGATGTCTACAGAAGCCCCGACCGATATTTTCAGCGTATTGTCGGCAAGCTCAGATTTCGACACGACTTTCTCAGCCATCGCTTCCGGATAAGTTACCACAAACCACGGCATAGAATGACGGTCGGCAAGCCGGCTGAGCACTTCTGTGCGCAAAATGCCATTGGCAGCATCTTTCTGGTTATATTTTATCGCCCTGCGATAGGTGGAAGGAAAAAACAAAGCCTTTTCTCCACCTATCATCTGCACCAAATCATGATAGAAATATCCTGCCTCGTCCATATCGTCAAGCACACAAAGCATCAACGGCAAACTTGCCCGTACAGACGAAGCCAATGCAGAAAGCATAAGAGGGGCAGCAGACGCACACAGACCATCGAGCACAATACGACGGTGGTGGTCTTTCGCCACAATTTCTGCAAGTGCTCTCACTTGGGGATTCAAAGCAAGGGCACAAAGTAAAGATTGTGTATCCAAAGAATGAAAAGTCAAAATTCTTAGAGCCAATGCGCCAAAACGGCATCAGCAAAACTTATAAAAGCATATTAATGTCTCATATATTCACCACACATCCGGACTCTCCTCTGCACTATCCAAACATATCATCGGAACAGACTTGTAAATAAGGAAACCGGAACGCAGAAAATACGAACAGATGAAAATCAATGATTTCAAGAATCAAAGCTGGACAGGCATATATGCCCGTGCAAACATACGCAAGAAAAACAAAGTGTCTTTTCTTGCATGCAGGTTTCTCTTCACCGCTACAATTTTCATTTTTTCTTTCTGTTTTTTCTCTTTTGTAGAATTATCCATAAGCAACACTTCTTTTCAGTCCTATTTACATTATAAGAAAACGGGAAATAGCGCGCTTTAGTATATTGAGAATCAAAAAATACTCATGAAAGAACACTTCGGATATTTATACGGCATATACAAAACATCATACGGAGAATATTATATAAAGAGAATCTTTCTGATTCCCATCAAAAAACATGTATTGACATAAGGGCATAAAAAAAGGGGTAACGCCTTACCCCAACCTTTGTTAACCTTAAATCTAATACTATGAAAAACACGATGCAAAGGTAGGGGTTTTATGATACACTGCAAGCATTGTGTGCGAAAACAACAAGCATTTCGTTTATTTTATGACATAAATCAATAAAATAAAATTAGAAATGCTTTTCAACAGAACATTTCTAATTTAATAGATACCTTTGCAGC
This sequence comes from Roseburia sp., assembly GCA_023665185.1. Lineage (GTDB taxonomy): Bacteria > Bacteroidota > Bacteroidia > Bacteroidales > Bacteroidaceae > RGIG8745. The sequence continues at coordinate 10,602 of JAMPEL010000015.1, read as the reverse complement.
AGAATCAGAAATTGACAGGAAGTGGTTCGCAAGAACAAGATTCCGGCAAATATATAACACAAATGAGACACTCATCCACAAAAATAAAGGTGACACTGGGATATGCCGCATTCACCGTGCTGGTAATCTGCACCATTCTATATATCAGACACGAGATAGGGCTGTTCGCATTCAATGACAGTCAGACAATAGAATTGGGTATCAGAAGAAAAACGACCAATGACATTGTACATAATCTTTATCGGGCAGAGATTTTTGCACAGTCATTACATGCCGGACAAACAGAACAGTATGCGGAATATACGGCAGCCATGAGAAAAGCATATACCTCTATTGACTCTCTGGCTTTCCTGTCTGCCGACAGTGCTCAAATTGCACGTATCGACACTATTCGGACATTACTGAAAGAGAAAGACACCAATATACAATCGGCTCTCCGCATGACGGCCCACGACAAGACCATAATTGAGGAGACCTACCGGAAAGAGATTGCGAAGATTGTGTCGAATAAAGACTCCATGCCCGAAACACCCTATATAAGGCACAAGACAGTCACGCAAACAAAATCGTACAACACCCCCAACAAGCGCAAAGGATTCTTCAAGCGTCTTGCCGAGGTGTTTGTACCGGCTCACAAAGATTCTGTCACAGTCAATGATGCAACGACAGAAGAGTATGTCGACACATTATATGACACACATATACAGGCAGACAGTGTGTCACACATTCTGAAAGGGGTATATGAGAACATGGAAGAGGCAAACAAGATTCAGCAGAAGGAAAAAGAACGGATGCTTCACAAACTGCAAACCAACAGTCTGAAATTAAATCAGAAAATAAACTCTCTTCTTTATGCCATTGAGACAGAGGAAAAAGCTCTTATACAAGCAGAGACAGAAAAGCAGGAGACACTCAGACGGAATTCCGCCAAAATTCTGGCAGGAATCTCTGTCACAGCTATATTATTGGCTGGCATCTTCCTCTTTGCCATACTCCGCGACATAACCCGAAGCAACCGATACAAGACAGAGTTGGAACGGGCAAAAGAAAAAGCGGAAAATCTGCTTGTGGAAAGAGAGAAGCTCATGCTTGCTGTCACTCATGACATAAAAGCCCCTGTAGGCTCTATTATAGGATACATAGATTTGCTCAAACGCATCATTACCGACGAGCGTCAGAATGTATATGTAAGCAATATGGAAAGTTCGGCAAAACACCTGTTGTCTTTAGTGTGCTCGTTGCTGGATTATCATCGCCTTGACGCGAACAAGACGGAAAAACATAGCGTGGCATTCAATCCTCATGAGGTTTTGGAAAGTGCGTACATGAGTCATCAGCCGTATGCGGAAAAGAAAAGATTACAACTCAATTATGTATGCAGCAATGAGCTGAACGGTATATATATCGGAGACCCTTTCAGTATCAGGCAAATTATCGACAATCTTATGTCAAACGCGCTGAAATTCACAGACAAAGGAGAGATTACATTATCCGGCTCCATTGAGAACGGACATCTACAAATCAGTGTCAACGATACAGGATGCGGCATCTCAGAAAAAGAATACCGGCAAGTATTTAAAGAATTTACCCGATTGAATAGCGCACAAGGAAAAGAGGGATTTGGTTTGGGGCTTAGTATCACAAAAAAATTAGTACACTTGCTTGGCGGAGAAATCGGTGTCAAAAGCAAAGTGGACAAAGGAAGCTGTTTCTACGTGTCCATTCCAATCAAAAAAAGAGACGCAAAACCGATACCGTCTGACGACATTCCAAAGGAGAAAGAATCAGATACGGAATCTATCCGGACAATACATGCTATAATAATTGACGATGACCGGATACAACTCCACCTAACCACCGCCATGCTCAACAGTACCCCACACATCTCTGTCACCGTATGCGAACATCCGGAAGAACTGTTCCAACAATTGCAGGAAAAGACTTTTGATGTGATACTTACTGATATACAAATGCCTTCCATGAACGGTTTCGAACTATTGGAGAAAGTAAAAAGCTCAGACAAAGAGCGTGGTAAAAGTCTGCCGGTTATTGCCATTACTGCCCGCTGTGATATGGATGAGAACTTTTTATGCGAAAAAGGATTTGCTGGCAGCCTGAACAAACCTTTTACCCGCAAGGAACTGCAAGAGGTCATTTACAAAGTTTGCAGGACTGACATTCCGAATTTCAGTGCGATGACAGCCTTTGCTATGGATGACAAAGAGGCGGCAGAGGAAATCATTCAGACCTTTATCTCCGAAACGGAAAACAACTTGTCACAGATGAAGCAAATGGAATCGGAGGGCAATCGAAGTGCTATAGCCTCCATTGCTCACAAGATGCGTCCCATGTTTGTCATGCTAAATGCCTCACAATGTGCGGAAACATTGGAACAACTGGAATGCCTGAACCCAGCAGAAATGCCCGATGAGAAAATCAGGAGTATGGTAGAAACTGTAATTACAGAAAGCCAAATCATCATACAAAAGGCACACCAATTCAAAATAGAGTTATGAAGAACACGCAAATCTGTCACAAATATTTCTTTATACACATCTGAAAGAAGTTGCAACCAAAAGAGAACGACAATATAAGGAAAGAGCTGTAGTCAGAAGTGCCCTTTCCTAAAAACATAAAAAGCAAATGCCGGTCCATACACCAAGAGTCCCGGGCATTTGCTTTTTATACACTTAATAAATCTTGCAGATTACTGAGGAGTCTCTGTCACACTCTCAGAGATAACCAACTTGTACCCCTTTCCATGAACATTCAGAATCTCCACATCAGGATCGGCTTTAAGATGCTTGCGTAATTTGGTGATATACACATCCATACTACGCGCATTAAAATAGTTATCATCAATCCATATAGTCTTCAATGCATAATCGCGCTGCAAAAGTTCGTTAGCCTTCGTACTAAGAAGAGTGAGCAGCTCCGCCTCTTTAGTGGTCAGCTTAGTCTGTTGACCGTTAATTGTAAGAATCTGCTTCTGAGTGTCGAATGTAAACTTTCCAATCTGGTGAAGCGTAACATCCTTGTTCTTCTTACCGCGCACACGACGCAAAATAGCCTCGATACGGAACACCACCTCTTCCATAGAGAAAGGTTTGGTAATATAGTCATCCGCTCCAATTTCAAAGCCTTCCCTTATATCATCCTTCAGCGTTTTTGCTGTAAGGAACATGAACGGAATCTCTGAGTTCATCTCACGGATTTTTGCAGCCAGCGTGAATCCGTCCATCTTTGGCATCATCACATCAAGAATACAAAGGTCGTATCTGCCATCACGGAAAGCGCGATAACCTTCCTCACCATCTACACACAATTCAGCCTTATATCCTTTTGCCTCAAGATATTCCCTGAGCAACATTCCCAAATTCTCGTCGTCCTCACAAAGAAGAATACGAACATCTTCAAATTTCTCGTCCATAACAGTACCCTTTTAAGTTTATAATTGTTTTCATTTTAATCATCCAGCAGCGGGAGCTTGATAATGAATTTAGTGCCTATGCCAAGCTCACTCTCCGCATATATAGTTCCCTGATGATTGAGGATTATCTTCTTCACATAAGCCAGTCCGAGTCCGAATCCTTTCACATCATGCAAGTTTCCGGTATGCACCCGGTAGAATTTCTCAAAAATCTTTTTCAAATCGTCCTTCTTAATGCCAATGCCGTTGTCCTGTATCGAAATACAAAGTTTCTTTCCCTCATTCCATGTAGACACTTTCAGTTCAAGCTCAATGTCATTCCGCTTATATTTGACAGCGTTATCCATAAGGTTGAATATCACATTGGTGAAGTGCATGTCGTCCACATATATGATGGGGTCTTCCGCTTTCAGGTTTGAAATAATCTTGCCACCATTTTTTTCAACTTTCAAGGCAAATGTATGTATCACACCGGATATCAGTTCATTGGCATCAATATCTCTCATTTTCAGATTTGCCTCCCGATGGTCGTACATTGACAGTTGCAACACCTTCTCCACTTGAAAGCGCAGGCGTTTCGTCTCATCATTTATTGTTGAAGTGAGACGATCTAACATCTGAGGTGTCTTCTTCACCGATGGATCGCTCAACATTTGTGCTGCAAGCGAGATGGATGAAATTGGAGTTTTGAACTCATGCGTCATATTGTTTATAAAGTCATTCTTCACTTCCGTAAGTTTCTTCTGCCGGAATACCAGCACAAGAGTAATGATAAACGTCACAAGCAAAACGAGCGTAAACAGAATGGACAACGTTATGAACATGATTGAGCTGTATATAAAGTGTCCTTGCTCCGGGAAATGAACTTTCAGCACTCCCATTTTCTGCACAGGGTCATTCTTGAACAAAGTCTCCGTGTAACACAAATCCTCACCCTTCGCATCATAATCGGAGCATCGGTACACCACCCTGCCGTTACTTGCCTGCACGGAAAAGTGATAGTCGATATTGATACCGTTGTTGTTCAGTTCTGTCTTTATCTTCTGGTCAAGCTCATTAAAATCGATGCGGTCTTCCAGCGGACGGTCACTGGCAGTGTACAACATGCTGTAAATTACCTCGTCAAGCAGTTTCTTGTCGTAGTCATACCGTTTTTTCATTATTTCCTGCAACGAGCGTGTCTTATAAGGAATAGCTCCTTTCTGCTTCGTGAAGTACTTATCAGAAAGATTCGTACTCGCAGTAGTCTCAAGGGAGGTGAATACACTGCCGTCTTTGGCTGTCACTTTGTGTACACGCTGTATCACCGACGAGTCTGTACTGACAATAATAGAATCGTAGGCTGTAGCAATTCCGTCCATTGCTGCCGCGCCTTGTTCAAGATAGCGCGTGCCTTCTTCCACCTCAAGATGACGTGACACCTGATACAGACTTCTGCTTACCGACTCGTCAAAATGAAGCTTGCGCATTCCTATAATCTCTTCAATGTATTGCATTTGAAGAATCAGAAGCCCCACAAAAGAGACTCCCATTACTATTGCGAGTATTGATATTGTCGATTTCTTCATCTTCTACCTTGTTTTATGAAAAGACCACTACGTTTTGAACGGGAAGAAATCATATCTCCAACGTTCTATCAGAATATGTCTTCAGATTATCAACAATCTTCCAAGCATCTTGTTTGCAAAATAATGAAAAACTTAATTCACCTCCAAATTTTTAATTAAATATTTAGTTTCTTTTATACAAAAAGACCGATACTTTTAACAAATATCGGTCTTATAGTTATTTATTCATCAACTTGTTAATTCAATTTTCAGTCTTCATTCTTATCTTGCTCCTCAAATTCCTTCATCAGTTTCTGCTGCAAATCCGTAGGAACAAGCTCATAACTTGCAAATTTCATGATAAATGAGGCTCTGCCGCCTGTTATCGAGCTTAAAGTTGTCGAGTAGCTTGAAAGTCCTTTCAAAGGAACTTTGGCTATGAGTTTTTCGTAGCCGTTCTCGCTCTCACTACCGATAATCATTCCACGACGACCTTGTAAATCGCTCATCACATCGCCCATCTTGTCGCTCGGCACAAATACTTCCACATCGTAGATTGGCTCCAGAAGCTTAGGACCTGCATTCTTGAACGCCTCGCTGAAGGCATGGCGTCCGGCAAGCATGAAAGAAAGCTCATTGCTGTCCACCGGATGCATCTTGCCGTCATACACGATGACTCTCACATCACGGGCATAGCTTCCTGTCAACGGGCCTTGCTCCATACGGCTCATCACTCCCTTGAGAATAGCCGGCATGAAACGCGCGTCAATGGCACCACCGACAACACTGTTTATAAACACCAGCTTGCCGCCCCATTCAAGGTCGATTTCTTCCTTACCCTTATTGGTTATCTTATATTCCTGATTGTTGAACTTATATGTGGTCGGCTCAGGCATACCGTCATAATAAGGCTCTACAATAAGATGAACCTCACCAAACTGTCCGGCACCACCCGACTGCTTCTTATGACGGTAGTCGGCACGCGCTGCCTTAGTGATTGTCTCACGATACGGAATCTTAGGCTCCTCAAAACGCACCTTAATTTTCTCATTGTTCTCCAGACGCCACTTCAATGTGCGCAAATGGAACTCGCCCTGTCCCTTGACAAGGGTCTGCTTAAGTTCCTTGCTCTGCTCCAATATCCATGTAGGGTCTTCCTGACTCATCTTCTGAATGGCAACCATCATCTTTTCCGAGTCTGACTCATTCTCCGCCTTTATCGCACGTATATACTTTGAGTTTGGATATTTCACAAAATTGAATCTATGGTCACAGTCCTTGTCTACAAGCGTGTTTCCTGTGCGCACATCTTTTAATTTCACTGTACAGCCAATATCGCCAGCGACAAGCTCCTCCACCTTAATGCGGTTTACTCCGGCGCAGGCGAAAAGCTGTGCCAAGCGTTCTTTTGAGCCTCTGTCGCTGTTTGTCAGATCATCACCCTCATGCACCTTACCGCTCATCACCTTAAAATACTGCACACCACCGATATGCGGCTCATTGGCTGTCTTGAAGAAATAGAGCGAGGTCGGAGCATTAGAATCAGGATTGACCACCTCACCACGGGTGTTGTGAACCTGAGGCATCTCGTCCACGAACGGAACGACATTTCCGAGAAACTCCATCAGACGGCGCACACCCATATCCTTGTATGCGCATACGCAGAACACAGGAAACATAGAGCGCGAAGCCAATCCCTTGCGGATACCCTCGCGAAGCTCGTCTTCTGTCAATGATTCCGTATCGAAGAATTTCTCCATCAACGTCTCATCATTCTCTGCCGCAGCTTCTACCAATGCCTTGTGCATCTCCATAGCCTTTTCCATTTCCTCTGCCGGAATGTCCTCAATGACAGGCTCACCGCCTTCCGGTTTCCAAGAATATTTCTTCATCAGAAGAACATCGATTAACGCATTAAAGTCAGGACCTTCGTTCAGCGGATATTGCACTGGCACCACCTTGTTTCCATAGATTTCTGTCAGCCGTTCCAACACATTATGGTAGTCACACTTGTCGCTGTCAAGCTGGTTCACAAGGAAGATGACCGGCTTGCCTAATTTCTCTGTATAGCGGAAATGGTTCTGAGTACCAACTTCCGGACCATATTGACCGTTGAGCAGCAAAATGGCAGTATCTGTCACATTGAGAGCTGTCATGGCCGCACCAACAAAGTCGTCTGAGCCGGGACAGTCGATAATATTAAGTTTCTTTCCGTTCCACTCTACATGATATACTGTGGAGAACACTGAATAACCGTATTCCTGTTCGACAGGAAAATAATCGCTGACTGTATTCTTTGCCGTGATACGACCTCGGCGGCTGATAATGCCCGCTTCATAAAGAAGAGCCTCAGTAAGCGTTGTCTTACCCGAACCGTCATTGCCAAGAAGGGCAATGTTCTTAATCTCATTAGTCTGATAGATTTTCATATTCTGAAAAAGTAGTTTAAGGTTTTACTTACGCGGAAACAACCTCTGCACAATCGACAAATATGCTGCTGTTCCCTTAAAATCGGGCGCAAAATACGCAAAAGTCGCCAAAGACAAGCAATCAAAGTTTATGTTGTAAAACATTTTTGTTCTTACAGGCGATTTTTATCTGTTTTTCGGCAACAGAAGCGATTAAAGCGACTGTCAGTAGAGGATGGCATCAGTGTTCCGACTTTTATGGAACTGGCTAAAAAGAATCAGCAACGGAAAATACTTACTTATGTAAACAGACTCTTGACGGATGTCTTTGATGCATTCAGGCAGAATCCCTGAATTTTATATGCGTGTTTTTTGTGTATTCAGACAATTCCTTTGACTTTTTGTAAGTTTGTGTTTTGGGCATGTCCGGACAGACTCCTCCGTCGCAAAGCGACACCTCCCCTAACTTAGAGGAGGAGTTATATACCTTGTCAATCAGCATGTTAGTTTCTCTACAAACATGGCAGCCAGGTTCCTCCTCTAAATTAGAGGAGGTGTCGCCTTGCGACGGAGGAGTCTGTTCTAAACAATAGCAAAACATTAAAATATATGACAATTTGATATGTTAAACCCAACCTCCGTAGAATCGCCTCAAAATGAACCGGACTCAACCTCGGTTGCAAAAACGCGATTCTACGGAGGCTTTTGAGCCTCGAAAAACAAGAGGATAAATAGAACAATTCGCCCGACTAAAAGACACATAAAATTCATTCAGAACACACCTTTCCCATCCAAAAGCCCAATAACCCCCAAAATTACAAGGTGCTGAAAATTTATTTCCAAGGCACACTGATTTTTTGCGCAAGGTGAACGAAATTTATTTTCAAGGCGCACAAAATTTTCAAAGCCCGTTTTTCGGTCCAAAATCGGGCATTTTTCCGAATCACGTCCTCAAAAAGACGACAGCCGCTTTTTCCATGCCTCGAAAAACAAAAATGGATTTTGAACCCGAAAAAAGATCATTTTAAGACAAAATCCTCATAACTCGCTGATTATCAACACATCCTATTTTGACTCCGACCATGCGTTTTACGTCTAAAACTGCATACTTTTTACTAAAAACATATTTAACTGATTATCAATGATTTATCAGCAAAGCATTCAAAAATCAAGTGACAATTCAAAGTCGACAGCCGCCCAAAATGTTAAAATGCGCCATTTTTTCCAAGTGACATAATGTCAAAAACACCCTTGCCCGCATACTGTTGTCCGGTTACATATTCAGCAGAACAGTTCGGCTTGAGACTTCAGTTTATAAAACGCGTACAAGCAATGCAATGGATGCGCGTTGTGTACAGATGCTGGGAAATCGTTGATCAGGACAATGCACACTGTGCATCGTATCACTCGAAATGCCGGATGAACCGAAAACATTACAAAAACAAGCGCACAAAGAAAGGACGCAAGGATTTCCTTTAGAGACTCCAGTCTCACAAAAAGAAAATCCTTGCGCCCTTAAAAAACTGCAAACGCGCCAAGTTACTTCAAGAAGAAGTTTTCCCAAACCTTCATGATTGAAGACTCATTTCTTGATATAATTTCGGCAGAACGGGTAAAAGCCCTGTATTCCCGCTTCCTCGCCGGGTCGATATACTTCAGTATATTCTTCTCCGAAGCCTCAAACACCTCATTCTTATATACGAAATAGTAGGTGACAGCAATAGGTATAGGCTGCTCCTCAGCCTTTAGTCCTGCATTTGCGTCAGAGATACGCGCCGCAAGCGAAGAGAACAGACCTCCGGCGGATGCAAGCATGGACGAGGTGACTTCCGAACTTTCAAGGCTGTTACGCTTCAGTTCTCTGTAATCAACCTCCTCTACCTTTATCACGCGTGCCAATGTGCCGCCAATGGAATCCTCACGTATTATCTTTCCAAACTTATTGCCTCCGACAGGGATATACACATCTTTCGGAAATTCCACTCTGAGAATAGTGCCCGGAACAGCTTCCATCAGCGTATCATTCTGCACATACCACAAGGTCTGATTGCCGAGATGTATATTACATGGCACAGTTGTTTTATGCATCTTTACAAACCCGGAAACCACAGTCGCAGTCTCAAACCGGCGATGCGCAAAGGGCCACACACCAGTAGGCTGCCACTCTGCCTGCTGTGCTGACAAGTCGAGAAATGCAGCGCAGAAAGCAATAATCAATACAAGTCTGGACATATCACTTTACCTTTACAACAAGATACTTGGATACACTCCAAAATCTTCCGGCATCAGTAATGCGCAAAGTGTATTCTCCTCTCGCATCTTTCAGCAAAGAATATGAGCCGGCAGGATGAGTGGTCAGTATTTTCGCCGACTTTGAAGAGAGAGGAATCACTGTGGTCTTGCGTATGTCAATCTTGGTAAAGTATTCCTTATCAAAATCAGTTGTCGCAAGCACATCGCCATTGACAAGAATCTTATGGTCTTTCAGCTCGCGGTTGGTACCAAACACATACCATGCAGTATTGAGCTGCTGGTCTTGATTGCGGGCAATCTCCTCATTCATGTCGCTCTTTTCCTGAATCGTCTTGTTGGCAGACACAAGTGTAGAGACAGAATCGCCAAGCTGGGCTATCTGCACATCTTTCTCAGCAAGCTGGGCACGCAGTTCTTCTATCTCCAGATTCTTCGTGTTGAGTTGCTCCGTAAGTTTGGCCACAGCCTCCTTAATCTTAGCGGCATTGATGGAACTTGCGTTGAGCCTGCTCTGCAACTCCTCGATTTTCCGTTTGTTTTCTTCAAGCGTCTGCTGAATGAACTCCATATTCTCACGTATGTTGTCCACCGCACTGTTCCCCTCAGCATTGGTATTCATCAAATTAATACGCCCTTCCGCCTCATTGATGAGGGCAAATCCGTTTTGGATTTCATTATAGGCATTCATAATTTCATCAAGCTCGGAATCTTTCTGCGCGATAACATTCTGCAAAGAGTCTCTTTCGCTTTCACTTTCGGACTTTCCAGTCTGTCCACAAGAGGCAAGCAAGACGAGGCAAGCTGCCGTAAAAAGCATTTTCTTCATAACAGTCTAAATTTAAATTCATTATTCCATATTATATACAACAAGTACACAAGAAAAACAGTCAAGAGATTATATAAGTTCCCTTTTAAGTAAGTCGTAAAAATTAATTTATACTAAGCCGCATGGGCAAAATTGATA
>JAMPEL010000014.1 GCA_023665185.1 Roseburia sp. | reverse complement strand
ACCGCCTTTTCCATGCCCCGAAAAACAAAAATGGATTTTGAACCCGAAAAAAGACGATTTCAAGACAAAATTTTCATAACTCTCTGATTATCAGCGTATCCTATTTTGTCTCTAACCATGCGTTCTACGTCTAAAAACGCATACTTTTTGCTGAAAATACATTTAGCTGATAATCAATGAATTACCAATAGAATATCCAAAAAACAAGCACCGAGTCAAAGTCGATAGCCGCCAGAATGTTAAAATACGCCTTCCCGTCTAAAGTGACATAATGTCAAAACATCCCTCGCCTGCATACTGTTTATCTGACAATATGTGCGGCAGAATGGCTCAGGTTTGAGACTTCTGTTTATAAAGTTGTACAAGCGATGCAATGGAAGCATGGAGACGCTGCAATTATTTGATAAGGGCTATACCCGCAGTGTATCGCGTATCACTCGAAATGTCGGATGAGCCAAATATTTACCCCTATTACACTTGGTCTACTTTTGAGTAGTGTCTGGCAATTGTTGTTCCCTATTCTTATCCAAACAATAGTTGATTTTGGCATTACAAATAAAAATATAAGTTTCATTTATCTGATATTATTGGCACAATTGGCTCTGACTATCAGCCGAACAAGTATTGATTTTATACGAAGAAGGCTTTTATTATCCCGAACTCACGTATAATTATATATGAAAAAGTCAGCCTGATAACTCGTAAAGAATTAATCGGCTGACTTTATTATGTTTTCTGAGATGTTGTTCTTGGTTTTCGTTTGTCTGTCTTAGTATGACTGCTGCGTCTCAGAAAAGCTTTTCTATATCATGTGTGCTTATTATATGGTATATGTTTTTTCCATCAGGTGTACGTGCAGAAGAGAGAGACTCAAACAAGTCTGACACTATCTGCTGCATTTCTTTGTCCGACAAGACCTGTCCATACACTACTGCTACGGAGCGCGCCATAGTCATGGCAATGGATGAGCGTATCTCATCTATGACATATCCTTTCTTTTCTATGGCAGAGGAAACAATATTGTGTATGAGTTTGTCGGGTGATATGCCTTCAATGCCGGAAGGCACACCACTGATGGAGTAGGAGCCGCCGCCAAGATTAGTCAGCTCAAAGCCGATATGTTCAAGTTCCGGCATTATATTGTCGAAAAAGGCCGTTTCGGATTTTGAGAACTGGACGATTTCAGGGAATAGCATACCTTGTGAGGCTGATTTGTGTCCTCTGAGGTCTTCCATGTATTTGTCGTACAGGATACGCTGATGGGCGCGGTGCTGGTCAATCAGAATCAATCCTGCTTTGGCAGGCTGTACGATGTAGCGTCCTTTTAGTTGGAATCTTGGCATGGAAATGTCGGCAATATCATTTGAGTGGATATTTTCCTTTTCGTTCCACAGTTTGGGTTGAGATCCTGCGCTGTCATCTTCTGTTATGATGGAAATATTTTCGTCTCCTGTAATCTTCGATGGAACAAGATGGGGAGTCAGCGCGTACACCGTGGTGTCTGTGTCAGACATGTTGTCATTGATTCTGCTTCCAATAATTGTCGGTTGTTCTGTGTCTTCGTTGTTTATATTGAACGAAGGGATATATGTGCCGGACGGGATATTCTCTTTTTGATTTTCCTTCTCATATAAACGTTCCCAGTCTGTACTGTTTTGTTGAGCGTGTCGGGATGCTGTTGTCTTGAAAGGATTGTATGTGGTGGTAATCGGTTTGGGTTGTTGCGGAGTGACAGGTCGGGATAATCCCATTGCCGGTATATCCGGACGTCCCTCTACATCAAAGTCAATTACTGGCACATTGCTGAATTTTCCAAGTGTTTCTTTGACAACGGCTGCGATGACCTGCCATATTGGTTGCTCATTGTCGAACTTGATTTCAGTCTTTGTCGGATGCACATTTACATCAATGGTTGATGCGTCGACGGAAAGATATATGAAATAGGATATTTGTTCGCCTGCCGGAATCATATTCTCGTAGGCATGCATCACAGCACTATGAAAATACGGATGACGCATGTATCGTCCGTTAACAAAGAAAAATTGGCGTGAGCCTTTCTTTCTTGAGGCTTCTGGTTTGCCTACGTATCCGGAAATCTTGACGAGCGAGGTCTCTGCTTCTATAGGAAGAAGTTCGGTGTTGATTTTCTTGCCAAATACATCTACAATGCGTTTACGGAGTGATGATTGGGGAAGATTGTACATTTCTCCGCCATTATTGTATAGAGTGAATGATATATCTGGATATACAAGAACTATACGCTCAAAATCAGTGAGAATATTTGACAGTTCTGTTTGGTTGGATTTCAAGAATTTGCGTCTGGCAGGTACGTTGAAGAACAGATTTTTTACAGAGAAGTTGCATCCGGAGGAACAGGCTACAGGCTCTTGCTGTTCTATCTTGGAACCGGATATGCGTATGTATGTTCCGAGTTCGTCTTCTTTCCGTCTTGTTTTTAGTTCAATTTGTGCGACAGCTGCAATAGATGCCAGTGCCTCACCACGGAATCCCATAGTAGTAAGACTGAACAAATCGGACGCTTTGAGTATCTTTGATGTGGCATGCCGCTCAAATGACAACCGGGCGTCTGTTTCTGACATGCCTTTTCCATCGTCAATGACTTGTACGCATGTCTTTCCACCATCAACAATCAATACTTGTATATGTTGGGCATCAGCATCAATCGAGTTTTCAACCATCTCTTTTACAATGGATGCCGGACGTTGAACCACCTCGCCGGCTGCTATTTGATTGGCGACAGAATCGGGCAGTAAGTGTATTATATCATCCATGAGAAACAATTTATCAAAAGAACAATTCTCCAGTATAAAGCCAGCGCATTACAAGAAGCAGGGCTATGATGGCGGCGATGAGCACTCCATATGAGACAGGTTTGTGTCCGCTTTCTTTACGGCGCTTGAGATGTTTGGTTGCTCCAACGAATTTTCCTCGAATATCTTCGGGCATGAATTCTTTGGGAGGCAGCATACCTAAATCTCGTTTGGCTTTTTCTTCTATTTGAGAGAGCTTTTCTTTACGCTCGTCATAATAGATGTATGTATGCTGGAAGCCGCGTGGCTTGTTCACTCTGAAAAAGTTCATGTTTATATAATTGTTTTTATCAGTTATTTTTATGTATAATAAGATGTATATGAGACGGTCATTGGGAGAGAAAGACTATTTTATGTCTTTCAGTTTCTGAAGCGGCACTTTTCGTGGCTGAGTCGTTTTCAGTATGTTCTTTTCGTCCTTGCCGCGCCATTCAAAAATGTCGCTTTTGCTTGTTGGACGTATATAGTCAAACCATGCAAAGTTTTGCAGGTAGCGTTTGTCTGAAGGTATCATAAGTGCAGGATACATTTGTCCTGTAGAAGCGGGCATCCATATCTTGGTTACTTTCTTGTTTTCCATATAGAGTTTCAGTTCTGTGGTCTCCGTATAATTCATTCCTATGCGGTTGCCATCGTCTTCATCCATGAAATATGCCACATATACATTGCCTTTTGCTTCGTTGTGTTCAATTTCTCCATCTTTGAAATAGCAAAACATTTCTTTGCTTGCCACCTGATTGTATGACACGGAATCTATTTCCTCAATGGTCATGGCTTGATTGATGATGTGAATCCAATTGATGGTGCTGTCGTTATTATATACTCTTATTTCCTCACCGAATATTTGTTGGGACTCATTCCATAAGATTGGTTGCCCATAAAGATATGTACATGAATCTAATTCAAGACTGACGAGGGAATCGCATACAGCTTGTACATCTGTACGGTACATGCGTACTTTGTGGTAGGCATGAATATTGCGGTATATGGAGTCTGTATTAAGATTAAACGTGAATAATTTTAGGGTGTCGCCATGTACATACAGAGTATCCGGACTGGAATATTCCATGACTACGGCACTGTCTGTTGCTATTGCATTTCCTGTCTGTTCCTCATAGCGGCAGTAATTTCCAAGTAAAGTGCAGAAATTCTCATCGTCTGTAAGGATTACATTGCCAAAGGCTTCATCAATGCCGGTATTTTTATCGCTGTGCAGACTGTCACCGACAATCTTGCGCATGTCTTTTATTATGTATGAGCGGTCGAGCAAGTAGGCTTTCCCGTTCTTTGTGTCGTAAGTGCCTTTCTCCCCGTAGACAAAAGTACCGTCTTTTGAGTTTATGTTTGTGGGAGTGACAATACGTGCTATTTCTGTATCGCTATAATAATACAGAGTGTCCGAAATGAGCGTGAATTGCGGGTTGGTTAGTTGTACGTTGTCGGTGAAAAAAGCCTCATGTGTGGCTGGAGTGTATTGTCCCCAATCTGAAACCAATATATTGTCGCCATCATACAATGTTCCTCCTTCAAGATACATTCCTATACCATATATCCTGTCATAATCTAAATTTTCTGTTTCAAGGCGGGTTTTTTTATGGTCCAGTCTTACATTCCCGCGTGCGTGAGCTTGCATCTCATAGCCTTCATAAAAAAGTGTGTCACTGGCAAGAGTCAAGGTGTCGCCTTGCAGCATCTTGACATTACCAAAAGCGTCAAATGAATTGTCCTCACGATAAAATTTTGCACTGTCACAATAAAGGAAAACTCCATCATGTTTAAGAGCTACATTGCCTACAAGCACTTCTGCGCGAGGGTCTTGCTGATTCTTATAAAGGACATCGGAATGTAGAAGATAAATTCTTGATTTGTCTTCAGTGCCCGGAGCAGTCTTTTCTTGATTGTTGTATGTCCAGGCTGTACAAAAGCAGAGCAGATATATGAGGCAGATGAACTGCTTCACATATCTGTTCATTCTATGTTTGAAATCTACTGATACTGACACAATACTAATTGCTTATTTTTTATTTTATCCAACCGGAATATTTGAATTCACAGTTCTTCCACTCATCATTTATATGAATGTAGGTCGTTTTCTGTTTTTCTTTAATCCAATTTTCAATTTTGTCCGAACTAAGCTTTTCAAGGACTACATTTTGCAGAAGTTGGTAGTCGTCTGCCATAGTGGCTTTGTGACCGTTGATTTTGTTTCTCAACTTGACAATGGCTACAACTTCTTTTCCTCTTTTGTCAATCATGACAAAAGGTTTGGATATTTCCCCGATATTCATGTTGGCTATGACTTTTGCCACTTCTGCCGGAAGGTCTTTCATCTCGAATTTTGATGTGCCGTCTTCCTCATTGACCATGATTCCATAATTGTTTCGGGTGTCTTTGTCTTGAGAAATATATGGCGCACATTCGTCAAAAGTGTAGAGATTACGTCTCAGTTCATCAGCCACAGAATCTAAGAAATGTATGCTTTTTTCTATTTCCTCATCTGAAACACGTGGCTTGCGTAGAATATGTCTGACATTAACCTTATCACCTCGTTTTTCCACAAGCTGTATAATGTGAAAACCATATTCTGTTTCCACAATCTTCGATACTGTTTTTGTATCTGTAAGATTGAAGGCAACATTGGCAAACTCGGGGACAACTTCTATACGTCCAATCAGTCCGGTTTCTCCTCCTCTTTGTGCTGTTCCTTTATCTTCTGAATAGAATATTGCAAGTGTGGAGAACTTTGATTCGCCAGAATTAATCCTGTCTGTGTACTCTCGAAGCTCATTCTTTACTCTGTCGATTTCTTCTTGTGATATGACTGGATTTTGTACGAGTATTTGTACTTCTACTTGGGTTGGGACAAATGGTATGCTGTCTTCTGGCAAGTCCTTGAAAAATTTTCTTACTTGTGCCGGTGTGACCTTTATATTGGATACCAGATTCTTGCGTACCTCTGTCACTAATTTCTCATTGCGCACCACATCGTAAAGTTGTTCACGAATTTGTGTGGATGTTTTGCCAAAATACTCTTCCATTTTTTCTTTGGAACCAATATTTTGGATGAGATAGTTTATTTGTTGGTCTACGCTCTGGAATATTTCGCTTTCCGTTACGTCTATACTGTCTATTGCCGCCTGATGCAGAAATAGTTTTTGTATGGCTAATTGTTCCGGAATGATACAATAAGGATCACCGTCCCAACGTTGTCCTCGGGATTGTCCCTCTATACGTGCCATTTCAACATCCGATTTTAGGATGGCCTCGTCACCAACAACCCATATCACTTCATCTATCACATTGTTTTGGGCTGTTACAGAGAATGGAAACAATAGAGTGCAAAATGCAACTATGTAGAATGTAAGAATGCCAAATTTCATTTGACGGTTATTTTGTAGTTGTATTAATGATTATTTACTGTGGATAAAACAGACTCGTCTATTTCAACTGTATATTTCTTTCTCAGCTGTTCAATCCATTGTCGCTCAAGCTCATTCTGATAATCAGTTGTTATTTGTCCGCGAACATCTTTATAGGTAAGTGGTTTCTTCGCTTTGTTGCCATATATACCTGTTACTGGAAAATCTTTCAATGGCTTGCCCTCACCGCTTTTGAATACAAGATGGTCTATGTTGGCATTCTCGCCTTGTTTATATATACCACGTTCTATGCGGACAAGTTTTACTGAATCGTTGTTGAATTTAGATGTAAGAGTGGTTGCCCATTTGTCCTCATCAATCTTTTTCAGTGATTTTTTTGCGGCTTCCAAAGTAGCTTCATCTTTTGCATGGATAATTATTCCACGAAAATGAGGCTCTTTCCAAGCATATTTTTTCTTATTTGTCACAAAATATTTTTCCAGTCCTTGTTCGTCTTTTGCCGCCTTGTCCCATATTTGGCTTTTACTTATTTCATACATCAAAGTCCCGTCATAATATTCTTGTGACAGATTTTTCATGTCTGAGTCATTTTCTTGCATTTTCTCGGTCAAGTCATTGATTACTTCATCGCGAGTCTGTCCGTTGGTTCTTGCAAGAGAATCTATTAACGCATTGGCTGACGCTTCTTTAATACCACGTGAGTTTAGGAACTTTATGATGGCTTCATGATGAAACTCATATGATTCAAACGGATGACGGTCTGTCAGTTTTATGATGTGATACCCGACAGATGTTTTTATTGGTTCTGACATCTCTCCTTTTTTAAGTGAATATGCAGCAGCTTCAAATTCAGGTATCATCATTCCTTTGCCGAACTCACCAAGCTCACCGCCCCTTTGTGCAGAGCCTCTGTCTTCAGAGCATGATTTTGCAACTTCTGTAAAGTCTGCTCCGTTTTTCAATACTGTGTAAATTGAATCAATACGCTCTTTTGCTTTAGTCTGTTGCTCAGCAGTCGCATCTTGGCGTAAGAAGATTAGAATATGTGAAGCTTTTAGCAAATCCGCTCCAGCAAATCTTGCGGCTGTATTTTCGTATGTCTTTTTTGCTTCTCTTTCTATATAGTTGCTGTCGACAAGAGTAGGTAAAAGCATTTGTTCTTTATATCCGCGCAGTTCTTTGCGTATGTTGGGAAGTGTGTCGATTTGTGCCTCTTCAGCAGCAGCTACCTTTAGCTTGAAATCTACGAATAATGGAACATAATCATTTATTTCCTTTTTGTCAAGCACTCCGTCTGCATTGTTTTTGTTGAAAGAGTATTCAAATTCTGAACGGGTGATAGGCTTCCCGTTAATTTTCATCAGTATAGGGTCTGTTGTCTGCGCCATAGCATTGATTCCAAGCATGAATGCTGCAACAATGATATTTTTTTTCTTCATATTTTGCTTTGTCTTTTTGTTGTATGTAGTTGTCTTAAATTTGGATGCGAAGTTACTCAAAAAAAAGCAAAATGCGGTTGCCGTATATATTGGCAACCGCTTCTATAATAGTTTTTTAACAATTGAAAAGTAAATACTTGCAATTATTATTGTGGGCGACTGTAATTTGGTGCTTCACTTGTTATGATTACTTCATGTGGGTGGCTTTCAAGTACACCTGCATTAGTGATGCGTGTGAATTTTGCATTGTGAAGAGTGCTTATGTCATTTGCTCCACAATAGCCCATTCCAGAGCGTAACCCTCCTACAAGTTGATAGATAACTTCCTGTACGGTTCCTTTATATGGAACACGTCCAGCAATGCCCTCCGGGACAAGCTTCTTGGTTTCTACAACTCCTGATTGGAAATATCTGTCTTTAGAACCGTTCTCCATTGCTTCAAGAGAACCCATTCCACGGTATGATTTGAACTTTCGTCCATTAAATAGAATTGTCTCTCCTGGTGCTTCTTCCGTTCCGGCAACAAGTGAGCCAATCATTACACTGTAGCCTCCGGCAGCAAGAGCTTTGACTACATCACCACTATAGCGGAGTCCTCCGTCTGCAATCAAAGGAATGCCTGTGCCTTCAAGAGCTGAAGCCACATCATATATGGCTGAAAGCTGAGGTACTCCTACACCGGCAACGACTCGTGTTGTGCAGATTGAACCCGGACCAATACCTACTTTTACGGCATCAGCACCTGCTTCGACGAGCATTCTCGCAGCTTCGCCAGTAGCGATGTTTCCTACCACGATATCTACGTCAGGGAAGTTCTTCTTAGCTTCCTTAACTTTTTCGATGACAAATTTGGAATGTCCGTGTGCGGTGTCTATGACAATGGCATCAACACCAGCCTTGACCAATGCTTCCATACGCTCGAAAGTGTCTGCTGTCACACCTACACCGGCTGCTACACGAAGACGACCTTTAGAATCCTTGCAAGCCATTGGCTTGTCTTTCGCCTTTGTGATGTCCTTATAAGTGATGAGGCCAATAAGGTGGTATTTATCATCTACAACAGGGAGCTTTTCTATTTTGTGCTCAAGAAGAATCTGAGATGCAGACTCAAGATCTGTCTGTTGGTGGGTGACAATGAGATTCTCACTTGTCATCACTTCATCGATAAGTTTGGAATAGTTACGCTGGAAACGCAAGTCGCGGTTTGTTACAATACCGACAAGCACATTGTCATCATCTACAACTGGTATGCCTCCGATATGATATTCTTCCATCATGTTTAAGGCATCTTTTACCGTTGAGCCACGTTTAATCGTCACAGGATCGTAAATCATGCCGTTTTCCGCACGTTTTACAATGGCAACCTGTCTTGCCTGCTCCTCTATCGACATGTTCTTGTGAATAACTCCGATTCCACCTTCTCTGGCAATGGCTATTGCCATAGGGGCTTCTGTCACTGTATCCATTGCGGCTGTGACAAAAGGAATCTTTAACTCGATGTTTCTTGAAAACTTAGTTGTGAGTGAAACTGTTCTTGGAAGAACCTCCGAATATGCTGGTACCAACAGCACATCATCATAGGTCAATCCTTCCATTACGACTTTGTCTGCAATAAAAGATGACATATAATTGAATTTTATTGCGTGCAAAGGTATATATAATTTTGGACATGCGAAAGTTTTTTTGCCGGAAAGTTATAGTCGTATGCACCATGTTTGTCATGGCGGTTAAAGTCAGACTGCGAATCTGATGAATAATTTATAAGTATATTCATCGGATTCGCAGTCTTGTGTCTTTTCTCAATAGATAAAT
This sequence comes from Roseburia sp., assembly GCA_023665185.1. GTDB lineage: Bacteria > Bacteroidota > Bacteroidia > Bacteroidales > Bacteroidaceae > RGIG8745. Next base: position 53,781 of record JAMPEL010000014.1, on the reverse strand, counting down.
CTTTATAGGGCTATTACGCGTATCAGTTCGCCATTTCCGATATGAATTTTATTCTGACCAGACGCACGTCGTCTTCTGTATAATCCGGATCCAAATTGTCAAGAGCTGTATCGAGGTCGTCCGTTTCGCTTTCGCGAAAATATTCGTAGATGTCATCAATACGGTCATCGTCCATTACTTCTTCAAGGAAATAATCAATGTTGAGTTTTGTCCCGCTATATACAATAGCTTCCACTTCATCAAGCAACTCGCTGAAATCAATGCCCTTTACCATTGCTATGTCGTCAAGAGCTACTTTTCTGTCAATGCTTTGTATGATGCTGACCTTGAGCTTTGATTTGTTTGCTACTGTTCGCACTCGCATATCGGTAGGGCGCACAATATCATTTTCCTCACAATGACGCTTTATCAGTTCACAAAATTCTTTACCGTATCGTTTAGCCTTTCCTGAACCGACACCCGGAATGTTCTGCAACTCATCAATGTTGACGGGATATAAAGTAGACATTGCTTCAAGTGAGGCATCTTGGAAGATGACGTATGGCGGTATTTCCATTTGTTTGGATAGCTTCTTGCGCAAGTCAAGCAACATGGAATAAAGAGCCTCATCCGCCACTCCGGTTCCTCCTCCCTCTGGAGCATCTTCTGGTATCTCATCAAAATCATTGTCCTCGACAATCATAAACGATACAGGCTTTTTCAAAAATTTCTTGCCGTCTTTGGTTATTTTGAGCAAACCGTAATTGTCTACGTCTTTCTTTATGTATCCTGCAATCATAGCTTGTCGGAGCACTGCATTCCACATTTTTTCTTCTACATCGGCTCCTGCACCAAAGTCTTCCAGACTGTCGTGTTTATGTGCAAGCAGAGTTTCCGATTCATTGCCTCTAAGCAAGTCTATGATATAATCTTCTTTGAAATTTTCTTTTACGGCGATAATGGCTTTCAGTGCCAATATCAAATATTCTTTTGCTTCCACTTTCTTCTTAGGATGTAAACAGTTGTCACAATTTCCGCAATTATCCGATTCGTAGTTCTCACCGAAATAATAAAGAAGCAGTTTGCGTCGGCATACAGAAGACTCACAATATGCTGCTGTTTCCTTTAGCAGTTGCCGTCCTATGTCTTGTTCGGCTACCGGTTTGCCTTCCATGAATTTTTCAAGTTTCTGAAGATCCTTATTGGTGTAGAAAGCTATACAGTGTCCTTCTCCTCCATCACGTCCGGCTCTTCCGGTTTCTTGATAATATCCTTCAAGGCTTTTTGGTATGTCATAATGAATGACAAAGCGTACATCAGGTTTGTCTATTCCCATACCGAAAGCGATGGTCGCGACAATTACATCTATACGCTCCATGAGGAAGTCGTCTTGTGTGGCGGTCCTTGTGGCGGAATCCATGCCTGCATGATATGCGGCAGCTTTGATTTCGTTGGCTTTCAATATGCTTGCCAATTCTTCCACCTTCTTCCGGCTAAGACAATAGATAATTCCGCTTTTTCCAGTGTTCGACTTGATATATCTTATGATGTCTTTGTCCACATCTTTTGTCTTCTGCCGTACTTCATAGTACAGGTTTGGACGATTGAAAGACGACTTGAACTCTATGGCATTGGTTATTCCCAAGTTTTTCTTTATGTCTCCACGCACCTTGTCGGTGGCTGTGGCTGTCAGGGCAATAACCGGGGCATTTCCTATTTCGTTGATGATAGGACGTATTCGTCTGTATTCAGGTCTGAAATCGTGTCCCCATTCAGATATGCAGTGAGCTTCGTCAATGGCATAGAATGAGATTTTTATGGTACGAAGAAATTCTATGTATTCTTCTTTTGTGAGCGATTCAGGAGCAACATACAGTAATTTTGTGCGGCCGGCAACAATATCGGACTTTACCTGTTCGATACAAGCTTTGTTGAGTGATGAATTGATGAAATGGGCAATGCTGTCTTCCTCACTGATATTTTTTATTGCATCAACCTGATTTTTCATCAAGGCGATGAGCGGAGAGATGACAATGGCTGTCCCCTCCATCAACAAGGCTGGCAGTTGATAGCACAACGATTTGCCACCTCCTGTTGGCATAAGGACAAAAACGTCCTTTTCTTCAAGAAGAGTGCTGATGATTGCTTCCTGATCGCCTTTGAATGTGTCAAACCCGAAATAATATTTCAGTGATTCTTTCAGTGGTTTATGCGCCTTCATAATTCATTCCGGTTAAAGACTTTTGTTTGCTCGTAACAAAGTTATATACGAAACTTAAATCCGCAAATATTTCGGTGCATTTTTTTCGGAAAAAGCCGTATTTTTATTCCTGTTATCTTTTTTATTCTTCTCTTTCTTTCAGAACCTCCATATTTGCCTTCTCAATTTGTTTTCTTGCGAAATCAATGTTTACGCAATATGTTTTTATACGTTTGGAAGGAATCTCGTACATTGGTTCCATCATGATGGCTTCTACAATAGAGCGAAGCCCGCGTGCTCCAAGACGATACTCTACAGCTTTGTCAACTATGTATTCGAGTACATTGTCGTCAAATGACAATTTCACACCGTCAAGCTCAAACATCTTTACATACTGTTTGATGATAGAGTTCTTCGGTTCTGTCAGAATAGAGCGCAGAGCCTGTCTGTCCAACGGTTCAAGATGGGTGAGTATTGGCATACGTCCGATGATTTCTGGGATTAGTCCAAACGACTTTAAGTCCATCGGCGCAATATATTGCATCATGTTCGACTTGTCTATCTGCGCACTGTTCTTTGACGCTCCATATCCCACCACGTGTGTGTTCAGTCTTTGTGCGATGCGTTTTTCTATTCCGTCGAATGCGCCTCCGCATATAAAGAGAATGTTCTTGGTGTTGACTTGGATAAATTTCTGCTCAGGATGCTTGCGTCCTCCCTGAGGCGGTACGTTGATAATGGAGCCTTCCAGCAGTTTGAGTAGTCCCTGTTGTACTCCTTCTCCGCTAACATCACGTGTGATGGACGGATTGTCGCTTTTGCGTGCAATCTTGTCTATCTCATCAATGAATACAATGCCTCTTTCTGCTGCGGCTACATCATAGTCTGCCACTTGCAACAGGCGCGACAGGATGCTTTCCACATCTTCTCCTACATATCCTGCTTCTGTCAGGACTGTGGCATCAACAATAGTAAACGGGACAACCAGAAGTTTGGCTATTGTACGTGCAAGCAGTGTCTTTCCTGTACCTGTGCTTCCTACCATGATTATGTTCGACTTCTCCAGTTCTACATCTTCGTCAGACCCCGGATTTTTAAGTCTTTTATAGTGGTTGTACACTGCCACCGCCATTGCTTTTTTTGCATCGTCTTGTCCTATGACATATTTGTCAAGATATTCTTTTATTTCTTTAGGCTTAGGCAGTTTGTCAAGATTAAAAGCCTGCGTTGTTTTCTTGTTTTCACGCACAATTTCGTTTGCCTGCTGTGCGCATTCATCGCATATACATCCGTTAATGCCTGAGATGAGTAGGTTCACATCCTGCTCAGCGCGTCCACAAAAAGAACATTTTCTATATTCCTTCATGTTTATTCCTATTTCTTTCTTGCTAATACCTCGTCAATCATACCGTACTCTTTCGCTTCATTGGCCGTCATCCAATAATCGCGGTCGCTGTCTTGCCATACTTTGTCAAATGGCTGGTGTGAGTGGTCTGCTATGATGGTATAAAGCTCTTTCTTAAGTTTCTGTATCTCACGTGCTGTGATTTCGATGTCGCTGGCTTGTCCTTGTGCTCCTCCCATAGGTTGGTGAATCATCACTCGGCTGTGTGGCAGGGCGGCACGCTTTCCTTCCTGACCAGCCACAAGGAGTACTGCTGCCATAGAGGCTGCCATGCCTGTACAAATAGTCTGCACATCGCTGTTTATGAACTGCATTGTGTCGTATATACCGAGACCCGCACTGACACTTCCGCCCGGAGAATTTATATATATGCTGATGTCTTTGCTGTTGTCCACAGAATCGAGATAGAGCAACTGTGCCTGCAAAGTGTTTGCTGTATAGTCATCTATTTGAGTACCGAGAAAAATGATGCGGTCCATCATCAAACGCGAAAAAACGTCGAGTTGTGTTACGTTTAGCTGACGTTCTTCAAGAATGTAGGGGTTGAGATAGCCTGCTTGCGCCTTTATCACATCATCGAGTACCATGCTGTTCAGTCCCACATGCTTCGTAGCATATTTCTTAAAATCGTCCATCATATTTGTATAGCTTTTTTTTGTTTTGAATGGCAAAGATATAAAAAAGTCGCAAGTATACTGTCATACTTGCGGCTTTTTTGGTTTTTTAATGTTGGATGTATTTTGTCTGTTACAATGGCTGCTTATTCAAACATTTTGTTGAACTCTTCCACTGTTACATTCTTCTCCTCGAGTGTTACTTTCTCTTTGAGAGCAGCACCAAGTTTCACCTCTATACATCTGTCTATCAGGTTGTCGATAGTCTCTCTCTTCTTCATCATTTCCTTTACAGAGTTGTCAAGATACTCTTCTGGGATGTTGAGCATACCATACTGGGCAAACTGCATTCTTGTTACTTCTTTACCCATTTCTATTACATCGTTGTCGTCAACCTTGATGCCATTCTGCTCAACAAGCTTCTCCTTGATAAGATGCCAAGTAAGCTCCTCTATGTTCTTGGCATAGTTCTCGTCTACTTTTGACGGGTCCTTTGCATTGGCGGTAATGATGCGCTTGAGCTTCTCGTCAGGGAATTCAAGTGCGCCGACTTTCTCCTTGAGGTAGTTCTTCAAGTCAAGGATGAACTTATAATCGCTATCCTTCTTGAACTGGTTTACAATTGCTTCCTTAATCTTGGTGCGGAAGTCCTCTTCCGACTTAACTTCTCCGCCTGGATATACGGCATCGAACAATTCCTGATTCAACTCGCCCGGTACGAAGCGTGTAATCTCATTAATTTGGAAGTTGAAGTCGCCCTTGTAGTCAGCAGCTTTCTCTTTCTCGATTTTGAGGAGTGAGGAGATTTCCACCTCGCTGTTGTCGTATGCTACTGATGGGTTAAACTTGATGATGTCGCCCACTTTTGCCTCTGCGAACAAAGCCTTCTGATCATCGTTCTTGAAATATTTAGGCAACATGACAACAGCTTCTACTGTCAGTCCTTCTTCTTTTGCGCTGCCTGCCTCGTCAAGTTCTGTAATTACACCCTTGACCATGTCGTTGTCCTGATAAGACTCAACCTTGTCGTAGCTTCCGCCGCGCTGACGGTACATCATGATTTGGTTCTCGACCATATCTTCAGGTACTTCAACATTGTAATAGTTGAGCTTGTCCTCATTGGTGAGTGACACTTCAAATTCAGGTGCAAGAGCTATCTCAAACTTGAATGTGAATGTCTCGCCTTCAGCAATGTTGATTCCATCATTCTCAACTACAGGAAGCGGCTCGCCAAGCATGTTGATCTTGTTCTCGCGGATGTAGTTGTAAAGGCTGCTCTGAAGAATCTTGTTGACTTCTTCTACGATGATGGACTTTCCGTACTGCTTCTTTATAAGTGCTGCCGGAACTTTTCCGGGACGGAAGCCCGGCATATTTGCCTTTTTGCTAAAATCCTTAATGGCTTTTGCCACATTTCCTTCATAGTCTGCCGGCTCTACAACTGCCGTTATCACAGCATTCAGTTTGTCTGTGTTTTGCAATGAAATATTCATTCTTCTGCAATGTTTTTTATATAAATTCGTTTTTGTTTTTTATTTGTTGCTTCTGTAATAGGCAAGTGCTTTTGCTTTAGATGTTGCAATGCGCTATAAGCACTATTTCGTGCAAAAATACGACTTTATCAGTTATTTGCCAATTTTCTGCGCTAATTTTATGATTTTATTGCATACAAGCGTGGCTTTTTGTGTAAATAATCTACATTTGTATGTGCAATTTATTTTTTGTGATATGTGGGTGAACAAGTTTATTTTGTGTCTTTTATGGATGATTGGAGAAGCTTTCCTTTTAAATGCAGGTGGGCAGGTTCCATTTACGGTGATGTCGTATAATTGCGAGAATGTTTTTGATACGTGTCATGACGAGGGACATGACGACTATGAGTATTTGTCTGGAGGTGTCCGACGCTGGAGCCGTTCCCGTTTATACCATAAATTGAAGAATATCGGCAAGGTGGTCATGGCTGCGGATACTGTGCGCCCTGTGGATGTGGTCTGCTTGTTGGAAGTGGAGAATGACACAGTGATGACTTGGCTTACGACCCGCACTCCGTTGCGAAATTTGGGATACCGGTATGTCATGACCGACTCGGATGACCCTCGTGGAATTGATGTGGCACTGATGTATTCGCCGTTTACATTTCGTCCAGTGGAGGTGCGGAGCATCCGTCCCGATGCAGGGGTGCGTACCCGTGACATTCTGTTTGTATCGGGAGTGGTGTGCAGCGGTGACACTCTGGACTTTTATGCTTTACACCTTCCGTCCAAACTGAATGGATTTCAGAGTGATGTGATCAGGGCTGTAATAATGAGACAGGTCTGTGCAGATGTTGATTCGGTAATGCGCGTGCGTACCAAATCTAACATTATTATTATGGGCGACTTTAATACGTCAGCCTCCTCTGCTGTCTTTTCCAAAGTAATGGGAGTCTCTTCTGCTGGAATTGGCGAGAATTACATGCCCTATTCTTTATATAATCTGATGGCTGGAAGAAAAGAGGGCAGTTATAAATACCGCAATCAGTGGAGTGTGATTGATCATATTATAGTAAGCGGCAATTTGCTGATAGAGTCTTCTTCTATACACACTTCGTATGCTTCTTCTGGAATCTTGTCGTTCCCTTTCCTTTTGGAGAAGGATGCCGCAAATGGCGGTATGCGTCCGAAGCGCACTTATCGAGGGTTTAAGTATTCTGGCGGGTTCAGCGATCATTTGCCGGTCATAGCCCGTTTTGTTGTAGATTGTAAGAGGTGACGAGGTGGGATTTTATTTTTATACCAGAGCTGTCAAGGTTGCTCTTGATATTCATCATGCTCGATTGGGCACTTTGATTGCTTCTTTTGGTCGCCCAAAGAGTTTCTTTCCCAAAACACACCGTCTGCGTATCCTTGAATTGTCGGGTCGCTTAAAGCGTTGAGAAGTCGTTTGACAGCCCACAGGCAATATTCGCGGTTGATTTCAATTCCCAAGAACTTGCGGTTTAATTTCCGGGCAACTACCGCTGCGGTCCCGCTGCCGAGAAAAGGGTCAAAAATTTTGTCTCCGGGCTTGGTTGATGCCAGCACAAGTTTTGCATACAGCTTTTCCGGTTTTTGTGTAGGGTGGTCTGTGTTTTCAGGCATTGACCAAAATGGAATGCTTATGTCATCCCAGAAATTTGAAGGGTAGGTGATTCTAAAATTCCCTGAGTCGGTTTCTTCCCAATCTTTTGGTTTCCCGTCTACCTTGTATGGGGCTATTACCTTGCGTTTCATCATGACTGATTCGACATCAAAATAATAGTTTTTGGGATTCTTGACCGCAAACCAAATGTCTTCCATTCCGTTCTTCCAATTCGATTTTGCACCTCTTCCTTTCTCGCGCTGCCATGAGATTCTATTTATCACGGTCAGTTTCTCCTCTATCACTCTTTGCATCAAAGATGTACATTTCCAGTCTCCGCACATATATAGGGAACCGCAATCCTTCAACTTGTTGCAGACTTGATAGAACCAGCTGCGTAGATAATCCTCGTATGCTTCTGATTTCATGGCTGAAAACGTCCTTCCATGAAAATCTTTGTCAAGGTTGTATGGCGGGTCAATAATTATCAAGTCAAAATAATTGTCTGGTATGTTGTCCAGACAATCGAGTAAATCTCCATTGACAACCATGTCATCATGAAAATTTGTTGCCAAGTCGTTACATCCAGAAATAAGCTTTTCCAATGTAGATATTTCTTCCAGTCCAACGGTAAGAGTCCTGTTTCTTTCCGCTCTTGGCTTTGTTGTTTTATCTGTCATGTCACTCTGTTTTTTTGTTGGGATAAAGCGTTCTATTTAAATTTACCGTTATGCACATACCTAAACGCTTTTACCTTGCAAAGGTACTGCAAATATTTAAATGTGCTGCATGGTTTATAGGCGGATATTTGCTTGAACTTATGCAAACCCCGGAAACCCGATTCTAAAGACGAATGCTAATCCTCTTATATTTCAATGTTCCACATGCTGTTTCCAAAACTTTTCTTTTTCATTTTAGGTTATTATGGAGGGCAATTGAACATGAAACGATGGCTGTCGAAAATCAATTTCTTCCCACGAAATTTTTAAAACCGCAGTGCGGTTCAGAGATTTTTATGCGCAAGAAATTCGTTTTCTTCTCACTGTTTTTTCAAATCCACTGCATGAATTTCTCTAATCTACAGTGCTGATTTGAAAATCCTGTGTGCTGTCTCAGATAAATTTAGGACTGTTTTTTCCGAATCACAACCTGTGGTTTTGTGGTGTGGGTATAAAAAGGGACATGCGTATTGTGTATGGCATGTCCCTTTTCTATCTCGTCTTTTCCTGTCCGTTCAAGGACATTCAAGCGAGGATGGTTGTCGTTTTCTTACTTCAACAAATGTTTGTCGAGGAAGTTTTCGATGCGTGTGAATAAATGACGGCGAGTGTTTCCGCCATAGATGCTGTGGTTTCTGTTTGTGTAGAACTGGCTTTCAAACTGTATGCCTTCTTGAACCATACCCTCTGTAAGCTCCGCCATGTTCTGGAAATGTACATTGTCATCGGCATAACCGTGGCATAACAGAATATCGCCGTGGAGACGGTGGTAGCGGTGGAGAGGAGAAATGTCGTAACCGTCGGAGTTCTCTTGTGGGGTGCGCATATATCTTTCAGTGTACGCACTGTCGTAGAACCTCCAGTCTGTTACAGGTGCTACTGCCACACCGCAACGGAATACAGGTCTTCCCTCGCACATCGACATGATGGTGTTGAAACCGCCGAAACTCCATCCCCAGATGGCTATTCTATCTTTGTCTATGTATGGAAGGGAGGCCAGATAAATGGCTGTCTCCACCTGGTCTTTGGATTCCTTGTCACCCATTGTCATATAGGTACACTTCTGGAAGTCTGCTCCACGTCCTCCTGTGCCTCTTCCATCGACACATACTACGATATATCCTTTCTGTGCCAGACGCTGTTCCCATACCAGTCCTCCGAAGAATCCGTTGGAGAACGAGTTATGAACTTCTTGGCTTCCCGGACCGCTGTATTGGTACATCAATACCGGATATTTCTTGTTGGCGTTGAAGTCTTTCGGCTTTACCATCCAACCGTTCAGTTCCACACCCTCTTGTGTCTTGAAGGTGAACAGTTCCTGCTTGCCAAGCGGGAGCGATGCCAGTTTGGCTTTCAGCTCTGCATTGTCCTCAAGCACTTTCAGCTGCTTGCCTGCTGAAGAATAGAGCGAGGTGACGGTAGGGGTTGAGATGTCGGAGAATGTGTTCAGAAAGTAGCGGCAACCTTTGCTGAAGGTTGCGCTGTTGAATCCTTTGTTCTTGGTGAGGAGGGTCTTCTTGCCTTTTGCATCCACCTTATATATATATTGCTCAAGCGGACTTCCCTCGTTGCTCGAATAGTAGAAGTTTTGTCCGGTAGCGTCTGTACCGTAGAAGTTCGTCACCACATAGTTGCCTTTGGTCAGCTGCTTGACGAGTTGTCCGCCGATGGTGTACAGATACAGATGCTGGTATCCGTCGCGCTCGCTGAGAATGACAAACTTGTCGCGAGAGAAGTCTATGTTGTGGTAAAGTTTGGTGTCCACATATTTGTCTGCCTGCTCGCGTACTACAAGAGTTGCTAATGCGGAGCGCGGGTTCACCATGTAGATGTCGAGACGGTCCTGATGACGGTTTAGTGCGAGTACGGCAAGTTTGTCCTTGTCGCCTGTGAACTGGATGCGTGGGATGTATCCGTCCCCTAAGATAGGAATCTGCATGGTGCGTGTGACACGGCTCTTTATGTCGAAAGTGAGTACCTTGACTTTTGAGTTTTCCTCTCCAGCCTTTGGATATTTATACTCGTAGTTGCCGGGATAGAGCTTGTACTGTGTCATTGCCGGATTGCTTCCCTGATACATCGGGAAAGAGAAAGTCTTTACATTTGTCTCGTCAAAACGAATCCATGCCAGCATCTGGCTGTCACTGCTGAAATCGTATGCGCAATTAAACTCAAACTCTTCCTCGTACACCCAGTCGGGTTTGCCGTTCAGCACTTTGTTCATCTCTCCGTCTTTGGTCACCTGACTCTCTGCGTTGTTGTAGAGCAACTTCACCAGAAACAGGTTGTTCTGGCGCACAAAGGCTATCACGTTGCCGTCGGGCGAGAACTTCGGGCATTCTTGCGCTCCGCCTTCCGACAGGGGGGTGAGCGTCCTGTTCTTTACATTATATATATAGTACTCGGCAGTGAATGAGCGGCGGTAGATAGGCTGTCGGTTGGTCTCGATAAGAATGTTCTTCTCGTCCGGCGACATGATATATCCGCTGAATCCTTTAAGTTTGTGGTTGCGTGCTGTCGATATGTCGAACAGGGTTTCGATAGCTTCGCCTGTCTTGAATGAGCAGCGCAGGATTTGCTTGCCATCGGCACTGATTTGTGAGTAACTCTCTCCGTCTGCCAGAGGGCGGATTCCTCTGATGCTGCGTTGGCTGAATTGACCGGAAACTACATCCTCAAGACTTATTTCTTGAGCAATGGCGCAAAATGTGGCTAATAAACATAATGCCACGGTTAGAAATTTCTTCATATCAAGTATTTTTTTTATTTTTCCACCGCAAAAGTAAACTTTTTATATGAAAACGAATCACAAAAATAAGATTGATTGTTGATAAAAGGAGAATAAAAAATGAATATGGAGTACAAAAAGATTTTCCGCATAACTGTGCTGTGGCTTGCCGGGTGGATTTGTATGGGCTGTATGGGCTGTGGTGGCGAAAATGCTCCGCAGAATGATGAACAGGCCGGAGAGATGCCTGTCAAGCATGAGTTGCCGACGAAGCAGGACGTTCTGACCTATATCAGAAATAGTGCAGATATAGTGACTACAGAAGTGACTGTCCGCAAGATTGCGCTTTACGACACAAGTAAAAGCGAGCGTTTCTCGTGGAAGAATCCGTCTACGTGGAAGTATGGAGACCGCAAATGCGTGATTCCTGTGGAAGTGCATATCAAATACGGATATGATTTGTCGGAACTGAGCATTGACCATGTCTTGCTGACAAAGGACAGTACCGCTATTGTGGTGGTTCTTCCGAGTCCTAAAATAATAGACGCGAATTATAATACGTATATTGATGAGGGAACAGTGGTGAGTATTTCCACCGGACTGCGCTCTGAGATTGGTCATGCTTTGGAGGAGGAGATTCGCCGGAAAGGGTATGAGGCTGTGCTGAAAGAAGACCTGACGAGTGTGATAGGTGAGGATGTGAGGCAGAATGCGAAGGTGTTGCTTGGCTCGATGATTAGTAGTCTGGGCTTCGATTCTGTACGGATATTGGACATGAGCGACCTCGGAAAAGAACCTGAAGAACCGATGCTGCTACATCGTAGACCATACATAAGATAAACGACAATATGGTAGAAATGAATAAGGAAAACAATAAGAACCCTCAGAAGAAAACCTTTATGGGAAGATTATGGCATGTTGTGGTGCTGAGATGGAGATGGGCTGCTGCCATGATAGGTATGGTAGTTGTAATCATTGCGTCAGTAGTAATTACAGGCCATTGTGGCTCTATGCCCAGAAAGCGTATGGACATCGTTTTGGAGGATACTCCCATACAGATTGAGGAAGTAAGGCCTCGTGGTGAGATATACGTGTTTTCCTCGCTTGTAGAGGATTATGCGATGGAGCGTCGGACGGAAATGCACTTGGGCATATTGCCGGAGAAACATTCGTGCATACAAATTCTTCGGCAGAAAATCAGTTATAAAATTAATCTCGACAAGGTAAGGTATACACTTGATACGCTTAACATAATCATTGTGGAGATGCCGCCTGTGGAATACACGGCATCAACCCAAAGCTCGCCTTTTATATCGGATGACGAGGATTTCTGGATAAAGGAACTGCCAAGCACCAATGAGCTGAAAGCAAAGGTGGAGCGTAAGATTCGACACCGCTTTGATACGGAAGAGAACCGCCGGAAGGCAGAGCGGTATGCCGAGAACGCACTGTCTGAGTTGTTGGGCAAACTGGGGTATGAGGCGCGTTTCAGACCGAGAGTAGAGCGGAAAAATGAATGAGGAAAGGGTACACCGTATATCCGGCTTGCCTCTTTCTTCCGCCCTTTTGGCATTGAAAGAAGCGGTTCTTTTTGCAGCCGTTTTTTATGTGTATAAGAGTAAAATGCGAATCGAGTTCGTATTCAGAGTGTCAAAACTCAGAATAGAACTCGATTCTTTTCGTAAATAAAGGTACTAAGAGAAAAGTTTTTGAGTATATATCAGTTCGTTATATATTATTTTGTCCCGCTTTCTGTGGAAATTGTCTGTATGATAGGTACAATCATCCTATAGCCTTTTCCATGTATGTTGATAATTGCGATGTCAGGGTCTTTGCTAAGATGTTTTCTAAGTTTGGAAATGTACACATCCATTGAACGCGCGTTGAAATAGGTGTCCGCCGACCATATTTCTGTTAAGGTATAACTGCGGGGAAGTATTTCGTTGGCAAAATGGCAGAATAAGGAGAGCAGACTGCATTCTTTGGTTGTCAGGGTCGTTGACTCGTGGTTAAAGACAAGTTGTTTTGTGGCAGGAGTAAAAACAAACTTGCCCAATCGGATAGAGGTAATCATCTTTTTTACCGGTTTTTGAGTTCGGTGGAGTATGGCTCCTATTCGGAGCAGAAGTTCCTTATGGCTGATGGAAAGTGGGACATAAGCATCAACTCCTGCTTTATATGCTTCATCGATATTGTCAACAGAATACTCCGGGCTTAGCATGATAAGCGGCAGGTGAGGGGAGAACGAGTGTATCTCGTGGGCAAGTTCTATGCCGGACGAAAAACTTAGTTGCCTGTTCAGTATGCAGATGTCATAATGGTTCTTTGCAAAGATTTGGGGGATGGATACAGCTTCTGTGTACCAGTTGCATAAGTATCCGTCTTCTATGAATCCTTTATAGAACCTCTCGCCTGCCTCTTGGTCGCTTTCAAAAAACAGAATGCTTTGTTTGATAGTCTGTGCCTCTTTCATCGTGGTAAATTATTTGTCCGATATGTATTTGTATAATCTGTTTTCTCGCTTGCAAAATTACGGTATGTCTTTTGTAATGATATTATACAAATAACGGATTGTAGTACCAAATTTACCGTTTTGTGAGGAAAGTGGATAAAAAATAAGGAAGACTGCAATGTGTTGAGTATAGGATAAATATGAGTAATATCCTGCTACGACACTTTGCGGTCTTCCTATTTTATTCTTTTACAGTGCGGCTTACACAATACCTTGTGCCATCATGGCTTTCGCCACTTTCATAAAGCCTGCCACATTGGCGCCTTTCACATAGTTGATATAGCCGTTTGGCTGGCGGCCATACTTCACACATTGCTCGTGTATGTTGTGCATGATTCCGTGAAGTTTGGCATCTACCTCTTCTGCCGACCAACTGAGATGCATGGCGTTCTGGCTCATCTCCAATCCAGATGTGGCAACACCTCCAGCATTGACTGCCTTTCCCGGAGCATATAGCATCTCATGCTCGATGAATGTGTCGATAGCTTCCGGTGTGCATCCCATGTTGGAAATTTCTCCCACACAGATACAGCCGTTGGCGATAAGCTGCTTTGCATCCTCTCCATTCAGCTCGTTTTGGGTCGCGCAAGGCAGGGCTATGTCGCATTTAACCTCCCACGGACGTTTGCCTGCCACAAATTTTGCACCTGCAAATTCCTCTGCATATGGCTCGCATATGTCGTTTCCGCTTGCACGCAGTTCCAGCATGTAGTCAATTTTCTCGCCGCTGATACCAGTCTCGTCGTAGATGTATCCGTCCGGACCGGAGATGGTAATGACTTTTGCGCCCATTTCCGTTGCTTTACGTGCTGCGCCCCAAGCTACATTACCGAATCCGCTGATTGCCACAGTCTTGCCCTTTATATCTATACCCTTGTCGGCAAGCATTTCCCTGACGAAGTAAAGACCTCCAAAGCCTGTTGCCTCGGGACGGACAAGGCTGCCGCCATATTCGAGTCCCTTACCTGTCAGCACACCGCTCCAGTCGCGGGTAAGTTTCTTGTATTGTCCGAACAGATAGCCCACTTCGCGTGCTCCCACACCGATGTCTCCTGCTGGAACGTCCACTTCCGGACCGATATAACGGAACAACTCGTTCATAAATGCCTGACAGAAACGCATGATTTCCGCATCGCTCTTGCCACGAGGCGAGAAGTCGGAGCCGCCTTTTCCTCCACCCATAGGCAGGGTTGTGAGGGCATTCTTGAAAGTTTGCTCGAAACCGAGGAACTTGAGGATGGAAAGATTGACGGAAGCGTGAAAACGCAGTCCGCCTTTGTATGGGCCTATCGCGCTGTTGAATTGTACACGGTAGCCGAGGTTTACCTGTACCTCGCCCTTGTCGTCCACCCACGGAACTCTGAATGTGATGATTCTTTCCGGTTCGACAAGTCTCTCTATCAGTTTGGCTTTCTCAAATTCGGGATGTTGGTTGTACACTTCTTCTATTGACAGAAGTACTTCGTGAACAGCCTGAAGATATTCTGATTCTCCAGGATGTTTGGCATCAAGATGTGCCATGATTTTCTTAATATCCATAGTATATAATTTTGTAGTTAGTATGACAATTTGTAATTGTTTTATATCTGCAAAATTAGAAAAATGTTTTTCCTCTACAAAATTTTATGGATGTTTTATTCGCTAAGATTACATTTTGTCAATATTGGCAGCTTGTGCTTGTATAGTGCTTTCCTTGCCACGCATCCCTTTCTTCCATTCTTTTGCGTATTCTTTCTACAAATTCATAGTTCTTCAGTCCCCATCCGGGAACGGCAAGCAGGGATGCTGGCGACTGTGATACGAATCGCTCAAGTATGATGTCCGGATGTAGACGCTCTATGAAGTCAATTACGGTGTCGATATATTCGTCCACTCCAAATAGACGGAAGTCGGAAGGTGACTCGAAGTATTCCGCTGCCATTTGGGTTCCGCGAATAAGTTGCAGCTGATGCAGTTTCAAGGTGTCGAGCGGCAGTTCCGACAAGTCGGCGGCAGTTTTCATGAGTCCGTCCCGCGATTCTCCCGGCAATCCCAATATGACATGTCCGCCTGTCAGTATTCCCCGCTTGTGTGTGCGGCGTATGGCATTGGCTGTGCAGGCAAAGTCGTGCCCTCTGTTGATACGTTGCAGGATATGGTCGTCAGTACTTTCTATTCCGTATTCAACAAGGAGGAATGTCCGTCTGTTCAGTTCTTCAAGATAGTCGAGCAGCGCGTCGGGCATACAGTCGGGGCGGGTGCCTATGACGATGCCTGCCACGTCCTCCACGCTCAACGCCTCTTCGTATTTCCGTTTCAGTTCCGCCAATTCTCCGTAAGTGTTTGTGTATGCCTGAAAATAGGCGAGATATTTCATCTCGGGGTATTTCCCTGAGAAGAAACGCTTCCCCTCCTCAAGCTGTTGAGTGACAGACTTCTCTGTACGGCAGTATGACGGATTGAATGTTTGGTTATTGCAATATGTGCATCCGCCCGTTCCTACTTTGCCGTCCCTGTTCGGGCAGGTGAATCCGGCATTGATGGAGATTTTCTGCACTTTCATCCCAAGCCGTGCTTTCAGCCACGGCCCGAACTCGTTATATCTTGCCTTATTCATTTATTTCATGAACTTTACGGAGCGGACTTTGTTGCCGCACTTCCATGATACGATGTACGTCCCTTTTGGCAAATCTTCTACGGAGCATGTCTCATCCGCACGGAATGTGCGAATCTTGCGTCCGTTGGTGTCGTACACGTTTGCCATGAACACAAGCAGCTCCGGAGTCTCCGAGCCGAAGTGGAGGGTTTTCGAGTCCGCGTTGTATGCCAACGCATACTCTTCCGGCTCAATGCCGGCAATTGCATCCGGTTCGATGATTGGCAAGTCATCTCCCGGGATGATATACCACAGTCGGTTGAGGCTGGTCGTATTCTTGCTGTCTGTAGTGTAGCTCAGCACTTGTGTGCCGTCGGCTGCGTTTCCACCGTTCAGATTGGCTGTGTGCTGGCTGTGCTTGTTCGTAAGGTTATAATATCCCGCCGTTCCTTGCGGAGTGATGAGCCACAGCTGTCTGTCGTCAAGCGAGTCTGGCTCTGCTGTGTTCAGCTGTGTGCCCACATTAGTGGTTGGTCCTACGTTGCCCGTCGTCGGGTCGTTCAGTGCCATTCCGCTTTTCCTGTTTGTAATATGGAAGTATTCGCCGACAGGAGTGATAACCCAGTCTTCGCTCTCGCGTCCCTTGATGTTGCTCCATGTGCATATTCCCGCACCGGAGTTCTCGCTTTGTCCTACAATGTCAATGGCTTTGGTCGTATTGGCATTGGTGAACCTGTAGTAATAGTTTTCTGCTACAAAAGCCGGTGTCGGTCCTGCCGGTCTCTTAGTCCGGAATGCTGTTTGCAGATACTCTATATGTGTGGATATGAACGATTTCAAATTATTCACATATTGGTCGTATGATGAGTAAAGCACGCGCTCGTTATACATTCTGCGGTTGATGCCCCATTTCTTGTAGTTCAGTTCCTGCGACTCCTGTATGAGCGTGTTAATGCTGTCTACTTTCCCGAGGAGATAATCCTCCATTCCTTTGTTGACAAGCTCGCGATAGCGGCGGTTGATAAGGTTGGCAAACCATGGGTCGTTCCACATCCTGTTCATCCACACCCGTGTGTCGCCATATCCTACGTCCGTCATCAGGCTGCGGCTGGTGTCGCCCTTGCGTGTGTCGTTGCCGTATGCGATGTCATAGTCCCATAATGGTCCCCAATATAATAAGGAGTCCTGCGCATTCTTATAGAAATAGGTGCTGTAAAATCCGTCTATATTTGCGCTGACTTCTGTGGCGATATACCAATTGGCAAGAGAAACGGAGTCTACCCAATGCCTGTATCCTTTTTCCGCGTCCAGATAGTCGTTCCCCATAAGCGCGGTCTCAAAGTTGTTTATATAGGTGCGGATATACAGGGTTTGTCTTGTTGCAATTTCTTCATCGTCAGGGTAGTGTATGCGTATTCCCACCCGTCCGGTGCCAGTCGTAAAGCAATTGCCATCGTGAAAACCGTCCACTTCGAGAAGGTATCCGCCGGTAATGTCGCTTGTTTCGCTCAATGGATAATCCTGTTCTGTTATGTGGACACGCTTCTTCTTCACCTCTATTTGGTCGCTTATCTGGTAGTTGCCGATATAAGTGCCGTTCAAGGTGAGGTCGACAAATTTTGCTGCCGGATTGAACGGGAGTCCTGTAAATTCCCCCAAGAGTGAGGTGACGGCATTGCGCATGAGCGTCTTGTCGCCTGCATTGGCAAGCATAGTCCATTTCTTTGCGTTAGCATGGTCGTTGCCAAGAAACTTCTCTTTTACATGGAACTTCAGTTTGTACGGCTTTTTGGCAAGTCCCCATGTGGAGTTGCCGCGTCCTCTGATTTCCAGTGAGTCATACTGCGTCACTTGGTCGTTCTCGTCCACATACCACATGGTGGCAAGCACGTAGGTCGTCTTGCTTGTGATAGGCACATTGTCGTATGTTCTTATATATACAGCAGGCAGGTTTGTCAGCCTCTCGTATTTGGCTTGTGCTCCTGCGCAAAGTGTAATGAACATTGCTGCTGCCAGCATCTGAAGTCTCATCATATACCTTTGTCTCTTATTCATGATAGTGTGGGGTGTGTCCCCTTTTTTTGTGTGACTTTATTTTCTTGAAAAAGCCGTTGCTTTTTACTTCCGCTTTTTCTGGTGCAAAAATAGTCAATGTTGCATATTGGACAAAAAAAATTTTCTTTTTATCCTGTTCTGTGATTTATTTGGATATAAAATACCTATTATTCTACTATCCGTCTTGTCCTGTCGGTCGTAATTTGGGGCTTTTTATGCCTCAATTATATATCAATTATATATAAATATAAAAAGTGTATGTTGGGCGGGTGTATATGTTTGCGGTGGGAAATATGGATTATTGATGCGTGTGTCAATTTTCTGACGGCATACCTTACCCCCCCCCAGATGTTTGCCACACTGTATGAAGATGAGTTTGTGTGTTGATAAATAGAACGTGTAATACTTTGCATCCTGATAAAATGTCGGGCATCAGGTGTCTTCGCTTTCTTTCTGTTTGAATTGAAATGTTAAAATCTGACCTCCGTAGAATCGCCTCAAAATGAACCGGACTCCGCCGAGGTTGCAAAAACGCGATTCTACGGAGGCTTTTAACCCCCGAAAATCGAGTGGGCAAACAGGACAATCCAGACGACAAAAAGATATATAATTTTTCTCCCAAACATACCTTTTCCATCCAAAAGCCCACTAAAGCCCAAATTTTCAAGGTGCTGAAAATTTATTTCCAAGGCACACTGATTTTTTTCGCAAGGTGAACAAAATTTATTTTCAAGGCGCACGAAATTTTCAAAGCCCGTTTTTCGGCCCAAAATCGGGCATTTTTCCAAATCACTTCCTCAAAAAGACGACAATCACCTTTTCCATGCCCCGAAAAACAAAAATGGATTTTGAACCCGAAAAAAAGACGATTTTAAGGCGAAATTTTCATAACTCACTGATTATCAATACATCCTATTTTTGGTTCTAACCATGCGTTTTGTATCTAAAAACGCATGATTTTTGCGAAAGATGTATTTGGCTGATTATCAGCGGTTTATCAATGAGTGTCCAAAAATCAATCAGCAGTCAGATTCAAATAATGATGCAATATGTTAAAAATTTGTAGTCGGACTAAATTGACATAATGTCAGAAACGGACACGAATATAACATAGAAAAAAGTGCCACAACAGACTTTTTGTACCCATAATCTGTAAAAAACACATGTATTTTGAGCTTCTCGTAGAAATAAAACGAAAAAAACAAGAAAACAGATGGTCATGTCATGAAAAAGATGTACTTTTGCAAGCCGATTATTATCAGGAGGCGGAAAACCGTCTCCGTATCAGTGTGTAGATAGTGAAATCCTATTAGCCGGGAACACGGTCTGAGAATCACTGAAAAAAAGTAATAAAACAATTAGTAGAAAAAACAAATCAAGATTTAAGGAATGAACACTTTAAGTTTCAAAACTCATTTTGCTACAAAAGAAGAAGCAAAGAAGGAATGGGTTGTGGTAGACGCTGAAGGTCAGGTTCTCGGACGTCTTAGCGCAAAGGTTGCGAAGATTCTTCGCGGTAAGTACAAGCCTTGTTTTACACCAAATCAGGACTGTGGCGACAATGTTATCATCATCAACGCAGACAAGATTGTTGTAACAGGCAACAAGGCTACACAGAAAGAATATATCACTTTCTCAGGTTACCCAAGCGGTCAGCACAGAGTTACTTATGAAAACTTCACAAAGAGGTATCAGGGTTACGAGAGAATTATCCGTCACGCTGTAAAGGGTATGCTCCCTAAGGGCCGTCTCGGTGCTAAAGTTCTCAAAAACCTTTATGTATATGTCGGAAGTGAGCATAAGCATGAGGGACAGAGTCCTAAGACAATTGATATTAACCTGTTAAAATAATAATAAGATATATGGAAGTAATTAACGCATTGGGCCGCCGTAAAAGTGCTGTTGCGCGCATCTATATGACTGAAGGCACAGGAAAGATTACTATCAACAAACGTGACCTCAAGGACTATTTCCCTTCTGAGCTTATCCAGTTTGTTGTAAAGCAGCCGCTCAACCTTCTTAATGTAGCAGAGAAGTATGATATAAAGGTTAACCTCTATGGTGGCGGTTATACAGGACAGTCTCAGGCACTCCGTCTTGCTATCGCACGCGCACTTGTAAAGGTTAATGCAGAGGACAAGAAGGCTCTTCGCGCAGAAGGCTTCATCACTCGCGACTCACGTGTTGTTGAGCGCAAGAAGCCAGGACAGCCGAAGGCACGTCGTAAGTTCCAGTTCAGTAAGCGTTAATATTCGGGCATTAATACGGATATATCGTTTAGCATCTAAATCGCATCGACTTTCCCTTTATATCAGGAGATTACTTTGCGGTTGGTTTTAATTAAAACTAAAAAGAAAGTAAACATTCTGCCGGATGTGTCCGGCTATTAAACAAAGAAAAGAATATGTCAAGAACAAGTTTTGATACATTGCTCGAAGCAGGTTGCCACTTTGGTCACCTCAAAAGAAAGTGGAATCCGGCAATGGCTCCTTATATCTTTATGGAGCGCAACGGTATTCATATTATCGACTTACATAAGACTGTCGCAAAGATAGACAATGCGGCAGAGGCTCTCAAGCAGATAGCAAAGAGCGGAAAGAAAATCTTATTTGTTGCTACTAAAAAACAGGCTAAGGAAATTGTTGCAGAGAAGGCTGCATCAGTAACAATGCCTTACGTTATCGAGCGTTGGCCGGGCGGTATGCTCACTAACTTCCCTACAATCCGTAAGGCTGTAAAGAAAATGGCTAATATCGACAAGCTCATTGCTGACGGTACATACGACAAGCTCTCTAAGCGTGAGAACTTGCAGATTCGCCGCAAGCGCGCAAAGCTTGAGAAGAACCTCGGCTCTATCGCTGACCTCTCTCGTCTGCCGGCTGCATTGTTCGTTGTGGACGTGTTGAAGGAGAATATCGCTGTTCGCGAGGCTAACCGTCTTGGTATTCCTGTTTTCGGTATCGTAGATACAAACTCAAACCCTAACAATATCGATTTCGTTATCCCTGCTAATGACGATGCTACAAAGTCTATCGAGATTATCATGGACGCTTGCTGCGCTGCTATCGCAGAGGGTATCGAGGAACGCAAGGCTGAGAAAGTTGATATGGAGGCTGCTGGTGAAGGCGAGGCTAAACCACGCAGAAACCGTAGCAAGGCTCGTGCAGAGAAGCAGGCTGAGGCTCCTGCTGCAGAGGCAGAGACTAAAGAAGAAGTAAACGAATAATAAATAAGTGGTGGATTGGCAAGTGGCTTGCCGTTTTGATATAGATGGTACTCCGTTTTAGGACACCTTTATGGAGGCTGCTTGCCAATCACCCGCTTATCTACTAAAAGAATAAACAATGGCTATTACATTAACAGAAATCAATAAGCTCCGTCAGAAGACACAGGCTGGTCTTATGGACTGTAAGAAAGCTCTTACTGAGGCTAACGGAGACATGGAAGCTGCAATGGAAATCCTTCGCAAGAAGGGACAGCTTGTTGCTGCAAAGCGTTCTGACCGTGAGGCTGCTGAAGGTTGTGTTCTTGCTAAGGTAAACGGCAACTTCGGTGTGATGATCGCGCTCAAGTGTGAAACAGACTTCGTTGCAAAGAATGCTGATTTCGTTGCGCTCGCAAATGCTATCATCGATGCGGCTTTGGCTAACAAGTGCAAGACTCTTGATGAGGTTAAGGCACTCGTTATTGATGGCTCGACAGTGGCTGACGCTGTAGTAAACCGCTCTGGTGTTACTGGCGAGAAGATGGAGCTTGACGGATATGCTACTGTGGAAGGTGAGCAGGTTATTGCTTACAACCACATGAATGGCAACTTCCTTTGCACTCTCGTGGCTCTCAACAAGGCTGCTGACGCTGTTGTCGGCAAGAATGTGGCTATGCAGATTGCTGCAATGTCTCCAATCGCTCTTGATGAGTCTGCTATCTCTGATGAGGCTAAGGCAGCAGAGCTGAAATCTATCATTGAGAAGACAAAGGAAGACGAGGTGAAGAAGGCTGTTGAGGTGGCTATCAAGAAGGCTGGTATCAACCCTAATCACGTAGACAGTGAAGACCATATCGCTTCAAATACTACAAAGGGCTATATCACAGAGGAGCAGGCAAATCAGGCACGCGAGATTATCGCTACTGTAAGTGCTTCTGCCCGTGAGAGCCTGAACGACAAGAAGATTGAAATGATTGCTCAGGGACGTCTTAATAAGTACTATAAGGAGGTTTGCCTTCTTAATCAGGCTTATATTGATGACAGCAAGGTTTCTGTAGCTCAGTATCTTCAGAGCATTGACAAGGAACTTACTGTAACTGATTTCAAGCGTTATACTCTTCGTGCTGAGTAATTTCTTTTGCGGAGATTAATACCGCCGGTTTTATATCGGCAACTGTTGCATTATATAGAAGGGATGCTGAACAGGCATCCCTTTTTCTATTGTATATGTATTGTGAAATAGGGGATAAAGTGATGCTTTTATAGAAGCCTGTGATGTGTCTTGTGGCTTTCTGTAAATAATTCGGTAAGGGGTATTTGTAAATGTTCTTGCATAACACGATGACTACTTGACTTGCGTCATTCCAATGCGTGTTGTAATCATGAAATAGGTATTATTGAGCCTTATTTTTCTTTTGTCGGGATAAAAATGCTTGATATATAAATATTTCTTGATTTTATTGCTCTTTATAAAATAAAAACCTTATTTTTGCAGTAATTTTCAAGACAAGACTGTGTTTGGTTGGCTTTTGTGGGATGGCTTGTTTATGAAAACATTAAGCTGTTGGCAGCTTGCTTGAAAAAGGACAATTCAAAATGGATTTGTGATGAACATAATCGCTTTTTAATTGTTCTTTGTATATGGATTGATTAAAATTGGAATTATTGTTTTATTAAAAAAAAGTATTTATGAAAAAGTTAATGATTGCGCTGGCTTTTGCTGGTATGGGTGCTGCTGCTAATGCACAGTCTACCTCAATTGAGACTCCTTCAAAGTATACTGTTGCTACAAATAGCTTCTGGAGCAACTGGTATATCCAGGTAGGTGTTGACATGTCATTACAGAATCCTTATGGCAAGGACTTTTCTGATGTTTTCCCTAACGGAAAATCTTTCGGTGCAAACCTTGCTATTGGTAAGTGGTTTACTCCTGGTATCGGTATTCGCGGTAAGGTGAATTGGGAGAATGGTCTTCTTCAGGCTAACCGTCCTCACAACTTCTGGACTTCTGACGGCGACAAGGGTGGATACCTCGGTATATATTTCGATACTCAGTTTAATCTTAGCAACTTGTTCTGCGGTTACAATGAAAGCCGTGTTTGGAACCTGATAGCATATCCTCGTATGGGTGTTATCCGCAACTACGAGAACAACTGCTATACTCCTGCTCTCGGTGTTGGTTTGGAGAACACATGGAAAGTGAGCAAGCTCGTGAACATCTATCTCGATGCTGCATATACATTCACTACAGGTGCTTACTCTGTGGTTGACAACGACCCAAGCAGCACACATACAAACGGAATCCTTTCTGTAGACCTCGGTGTTCAGTTCAATCTTGGAAAGAGCACTTGGACAAAGGCTGTGTCTGTTGACGCATACAACGCACTTGCTGCATCAAGCGAGGAGGCTCTTGCTAAACTTCGTTCAGACCTCGATGCAGAGCGCAGAAGAAACAAAGACCTTCAGGCTCAGCTTGCTAAGGCTCCTAAGAACACTGCTGCTGCAACTCAGAATGTAATCACAAGCGCAGCTTCTTCTGTATTCTTCAACATTAACTCTTCTAAGATTGTATCTAAGAAGGATCTTATCAACCTTGAGGCTGTAGCTGCTGCTGCAAAGAACTCTAATGCTAAGGTTGTTGTTACTGGTACTGCTGATAGCAAGACTGGTACTTCTGCTTACAACCAGAAACTTTCTGAGGCTCGTGCAAAAGCTGTTGCTGACGAACTCGTAAACTTGGGTGTCAGCCGCGACAAGATTGAAGTGAAGGGTATTGGTGGTGTTAATGACGTAACTCCATACAACCTCAACCGTCGTGCTATTGTTGAGTTGAGATAATTGTAAGGGTAAGGAGTATAGTATTATACTTGTTTACTGATTGAATTATATGGGAATCATTCGTGCTCTTTGAGTAATCGGATGATTCCTTTCTTTTTGTGCTAAGGTGCGGCAAGTGATGCCGGTTTGGGCAAGCGGGAGGTTGATTTCTTTCTTTTTGTACTAAGGTGTGGTTGAGATGCTATTCTCTTTTGTGCCTATTGGGGTTCAACTGTATTCTTCGGGTTCTTTAGGCAGGATGTTTGGTGTGGATGTTTTGGGAGAGTGAGTGTTTGCAGGTACTCTAAATTCGTGGTTGGCATATCTTCTTCTGGGGCATTTTGTGGTGCGGGGCTTGCTTCTTGCATATTTTGGCTGTTCTTTTGGTTGATATGACTGGTGAAAAAGTAGAAAAAGAGCGTTTTTTATGGATATGTATGAAAAATATGCAGTCTTTATTTTGCCGGAATATAAAAAAAACGTACCTTTGCAACGCTTTAGAAAAAAGGACTTAGTGAAGTCTTTTGCGAACTTGATGTTATGACGGGGTATAGCGCAGTTGGTAGCGTTCCTGGTTTGGGACCAGGCGGTCGCGTGTTCGAGTCACGCTGCCCCGACATATCTTAAAAGCGGATAGCATTAATGCCTGATGTGGTAGTTCTGAAAAAGCACCGGGGTATAGCGCAGTTGGTAGCGTTCCTGGTTTGGGACCAGGCGGTCGCGTGTTCGAGTCACGCTGCCCCGACATAGAAGGGTGTTTAGCTCAGCTGGTTCAGAGCATCTGCCTTACAAGCAGAGGGTCGGCGGTTCGAATCCGTCAACACCCACTAAGAATAGAGTGGATTAGATGAAAGTCTGGTCCACTTTTTCTTTTTTCTTCAGGTGTTCTTTCGATTTGTGTTAAGACGCTTGGGTGAGAATGATTATAACATGGAATTTACACTGAATAGAAATGTGCTAATTTGTTGACTTTCTGACAATTAATGACTTGAATAGTATGGAGTGAATGTTAATTTAGTGTTAAATGTATGGGGTGGCAGGCTTTGTTGGATATAAATGCTTAAATTTGTCAAAAAATAGAGCGGATTGGTGGAGGATTAAAAGGGGATTTGCTTCCACATAGGATAGAGGTACTGATGTAAATCCCTTTAGATGTGTAGAATAGAGTGAAGGACAATAGAATTTCTTGTTTAGAATTGTATTCAAAAACGATTTTGGTGACGGTTGTTTTGCTCGCGGCATGTGCTACATGTAGGGCGCAACAATTGCTGGGAACTTCAGGATTGATGAATGTTCCTTCTGCTGAAATGTATGCCTCTGGTACATTCAAAGGGGGTGTAAGCCTTGTTCAAAAAGAACTGCTTTCCGATAAGTTCAATTATAATACGGGTATATATTATATAGACTTTACTCCTTTCTCATTCATGGAAATTACTTTCAGAGAGACTTTGTTGAAAACGCGTAAGGGGGATAAAACCGGCTTCTATCAGCAGGACAGATCTACTACTTTGCGTGTGCGCCCGCTTAAAGAGAAGGAAGAAAAGTGGTGGCCTTCTTTGGTGGTGGGTGTGAATGATATATACTCAGACCACGGTGCCAGCAGTTATGCGGCAGTCTATGGGGTTGTTACCAAGAATCTTTCTTTTGGCGGATTTGGTAAGTTAGGAATAACCGCAGGGTTTGCGAAAGCTTTTGACAAAGGTGATGCGTATGATGGTGTGCTTGGAGGAGTGTGTTTTACTCCTGCTGTTGCACCTAACGCAAGTGTGATGGCTGAATATGATACACGTGGCTTTAATTTAGGAGCTTCTCTTCAGCTGTTCAAGCATCTTAATCTGATGTGCTTCACTCGTGAGTTTTCTGGTGTTTGTGCCGGAGTTAGCTATCAATACACAATAAGATATTAGCCACATGATATATAGATTGATTGTTATACTTGCATTTGCTTTGAATGTAGCAGTGGTGTATGCTAAGAGCGATGCTACATCCGGACCGGCTGTATCTCTGACGGATATGGGGTTTGAGAATGTCAGGGTGGAGGTTGCTGATGGTGTGGTTTTTGCTGCTGTGGAAGCTGCTGCATATAGGGGTACTTTCAGGGGCGCGGGTGTCGCATTGAAAAAACTTGCTGCTGATTATCCTGATGTTCGTGATTTTGAGCTTGTGCTACTTGAATATAAAGTTCCGGAGATTCATGTGCATGCTGTGAGGGAAAACGAGGCATGGGCTGTGGATGTGGATTATGCGGTCGAAAATGTGATGGAGCGTTTGAGATTGACGGAACAGACAGGAAGCTCAACGGGAAAAGTGGATGTGACCTTTTATCCGATAGTATCAGTGGATAACCATCGTTTGGACAAACTTTGTGAATATGTGGTTAGCCTTGCGCCTTCGTTTGAGACAACCTTGTGGAAAGGTAACAGGGTGACTGTCCAGCCTATATTTCCTTTGGCTTGGAATGTGGCAAAAGGCAGTTCTGACTCGTATGTACACTTGGGTGTGGCAAGTTTGCAACAGCGATTTCTGAATACGGATAAATGGTATCTGGATATGGCGGGTGGCTTTTTCCAGTACGACAAAATTGGTGTACATGCCAAACTTGGATATAGAACAACGGAAAACCTGAGTCTGAGTCTGCAATTGGGACTGACAGGGGATGCGTTTGTGGATGCGGATGGTTATGATATATCCAAACCGGATAGGTTCAATTTTATGTTGAAAGCGGATTATTATGAGCCGAATACCAGATTGCAGTGTAGTCTTGCAGCCGGCAGATTTGTGTATGGAGATTATGGGGCGCGGCTTGATTGTACACGTCATTTTGGCGAATATGCGATAGGGCTTTATGGGGTGCTCACGGGTGGAGAGCACAATGCGGGTTTTCATTTTGCCATTCCGTTTGGAGGACGTAGCCAGAAAAGAAAAGGGGCTTTGCGTTTGCGCCTGCCTGAGTATTTTGACTGGGAGTATAGTATGGTTTCGTACTTCAAGTATTCTTTTGAAAGAATGGGGCAGGAGTATGAGGAAAGACCTGACAAGAATCGTTCCGCGCATTATTGGCAGGCACGATATGTGGAGCAGTATCTTCAGAAGTTCTTAGATGGACAAATAAAGTGAATGCTGCAAATGAGGGGTGTATTTAATAGTTTAAATTTTTAATTATCAACAAATTCAAAATGTTATGAGAAAAATTAATTTTCTTTTTGGAGTTCTTGCTGTAGCAGCAACCGGACTCTTGAGTTCTTGCGATTGGAGTGATGACGACGCTGTTCTGAATCCAAATGTGACAGTGCCTTCTTTGGGTGAGAATACATTGGTAGTAAATACTAATGTAAGTGCTACTGTTAAGGTGGGTACCCAGTCTAAGACTGGTACAGCTACAACATTTGCTGTTTCTGGTACAACTGCAAAAGCAGAGGTTTCTGCTGCTGGTTATACTACTCAAAACGTAGAGGTTACATTTGGTGAAAACTCAGTGTTGTCTGTAGATGTTCAGTTGGTTAAGGCTGTTGCTGATAAAGATAAAGTTGATCAGGCTGTAGCTAAGGGTACATCTGTTCAGAATGGCAATGATAATAAGACTGCTACAGGTGTAACTGCTACGATTGAAGTTCCTGCAAGTACTACATTGACAGGTAGTGAGGAAGGATTTTCAGTTGTTGCTTATACTCCTGCTGAAGCTGGTGAGCAGAATCTAAATCAGGACGCAAATGTTGAACTTCCTGTTTTAGCACTTGAGTGTACACCAAGTGGTGCTTCGTTTACTGAGCCTGTAACTCTTACTGCAACAACAACAGATGCTGCTGGTTGTGAAGTTGTTTGTGTAAATGGTACTGAAAGCAAAACAGCTACTGTTAGTGCAGACGGTAAATCTGTGTCTGCTCAGGTTGATCACTTCTCTGTATGGAGCTTTGTGTTGAAAGCGACTGTTACAAAGGTTGTTCAGGAGCAGGATGAGACAATTAAGAGCGGTTCTATTCTTTTGGCTAATGGTAAGAATACAATTTCTTATACTCAGAAGTATGGTTTCGAGGCTACAGGTGTTCAGAATGGTGGTTTGATTGCAAACTTCCTTGTTAATCAGTTCGGTAAGGCTGGCAGTGTCAGCAAGTCTGTGGATGTAACATCAGACAAGACTGGTTCTGCTAACTATACAGTAAAGCAGGCTGTGAAGACATATACTTTTGAATCAGGAAAAGGAAGCACTAAGAGAACATTTACTGCAAAGGTTTATGGTGCAGTAACTGTAACAATTGATAGCACAACGCCTGATACATCTGGTCACTCAGGTGGTAGCGGTAGATAATTGTTGCTGCATTTAGGGGCTGGATAAGTTCCTTATAAATGAAATAAGGGGAGGTATGCTGTGAAAAGCATATTTCCCCTTTGTTCTTTTGTGTGATGGTTTTGCTTTTATCTGTGTTGATATTTTCATAAGAGTCAATAATATGCTATTTTTGCATTGGAATATAAAGCTGGTTTTATGAAGAAAAACGATTGGAAAGAACGTCTTGGTATGGTGTATTCTACAAATAAGGAGTTTGATTATGAGTATGAGGGCGATACCGAGGTTGAGACATTGCCTAAGCAGCAACAGCGTTTGCGGGTAAATATCGAGAAAAATGGAAGAGGCGGAAAAACCGTGACTTTGGTTAAGGGCTTTGTAGGTAGGGATGAGGACTTGAAAGAACTCTCCAAGATGCTGAAAGTGAAATGTGGGGTTGGAGGCTCCGCAAAAGACGGTGAGATTGTCGTTCAGGGCGATTTCAAGACCAAAGTTATAGAACTGCTTCGTGCGAGTGGGTATTCGGACACTAAGTAGCTAACATTCTGCCGATAATATTGTCAATAACTTGTGGATAAAAAAAATAGTAAAACTATAATAGTCCCATAGAAAAACAGTACCTTTGCCATCGTGAAAATGTGTAGTCGTGTTTTTTTTGAATATTGTATTTCATAAATATACAGGCTTAGCATGATATTGTGAAAATGAATGGAAAAATAGAACGTTTATGGGTAAAATCATAGCTTTGGCTAATCAGAAAGGTGGTGTCGGTAAAACAACGACAGCTATAAATCTGGCTGCTTCCGTGGCTACGCTTGAAAAGAAGGTGCTTGTTGTGGATGCTGATCCGCAGGCTAACGCATCGTCCGGACTTGGAGTGGACATACAGCAGGTGGATACTTCCATCTATGACTGTATCATAAGCAATGTAGACCCTCATGAGGCTATTTATACATCTGATATAGACGGGTTGGATATTATACCGAGCCATATCGACCTTGTAGGAGCTGAGATTGAGATGCTTAATATTGACGGTCGTGAAAAGGTGCTGAAGAGAGTGCTTGAACCCTTACGTAAAGAATACGATTATATATTTATTGACTGTTCGCCTTCGTTAGGACTGATTACAGTCAATTCTTTGAGTGCCGCAGACTCAGTGATAATACCAGTACAGTGTGAGTATTTTGCGCTGGAAGGAATCAGTAAACTGCTTAACACAATAAAAATCATAAAGTCGAAGCTGAATACACGTCTTGAAATTGAGGGGTTCTTGTTAACTATGTTTGATTCCCGGTTGCGTCTTGCCAATCAGATATATGAGGAGGTGAAACGGCATTTTCAAGAACTTGTGTTTAAGACTGTCATACAACGTAATGTGAAATTGAGCGAGGCACCGAGCCATGGAATCCCATGTATCCTTTATGATGCAACATCAACAGGTGCGAAAAACTATATAGCTCTTGCAAAAGAGGTTGTAGGACATGATGATGTGGAAAATAAATGAATAAGAGAACGTAAACTATGGCTGTAAGAAAAAAATATAGTGCGCTTGGTCGTGGACTTGATGCTTTAATTTCCACGGAAGATGTACATACGGAAGGTTCTTCTACAATAAATGAGGTTGATATAGATTTAATAGAGGCGAATCCAAACCAACCTCGCCGTGAGTTTGACGAGAACGCATTGCAGGAGTTGGCAGACTCTATATTTGAGATAGGTATAATTCAGCCTGTCACCCTTCGTGAACTTAATAATGGACGTTATCAGATTATTGCTGGTGAGCGTCGATGGAGAGCCTCACAGTTGGCTGGATTGACAAGCATTCCCGCATATATCCGTACTGCTGATGATGAAAATGTCATGGAAATGGCTTTGATTGAAAATATACAACGTCAGGACCTTAATTCCATTGAAATAGCATTGGCATATCAGCACTTGATGGACCAATATGGGCTGACTCAGGAAAAGCTGAGTGAGCGTGTGGGAAAGAAAAGAACAACGGTGGCAAATTATCTGAGGTTGTTGAAATTGCCCGCACCTGTACAAGTTGCTTTGCAGAATCATGAGATTGACAATGGACATGCACGTGCGTTGCTTGCTTTGGATGATCCAAAAGCGCAAGTGAGGCTTTTTAAGGAGATACAGCAAAAAGGATATTCTGTCAGAAAAGTAGAAGAGATTATTAAGAATATCAATGAGGCAGGAGAGGAGACTGTGAAAACATCGAAACAGACTGCTTCAAAGGTTCTCGATGAGGAGTATGACGGACTAAGGAGGCAGATGTCTCAAAATCTGGGTACAAAAGTAAAGATGACATGCACGGCAAAGGGTGGAGGCAAGGTGTCTTTTTCTTTCGAGAATATTGATGAGTTGCGCCATATAGTATCACTTTTACAATATAAATAGTATTTGTTTGTTTGTGACAGCAAAGATTTTTACATATAGAATAGGATTGGTATTAGGATTGCTGATAGGACTTGTGGCAGAGGTTTGTGCGCAAGATACATTGGCATTGCCTGTTCCGAAGGCACGGGCGCATCGTGAAGGTGGGCAGAGTGCTTATCCTAAAAATGACAGTACGTACATGGTAGGCATTGAAGATGAATTGTCGGATTCTTTGCTTGCGGTGAATATTGCGGATTCTATTCTTTCGAAAGATTCGGTACATGTTATATCCTTGTTGAAGGACTCGGTCGATATATCGGCAATTTACTCTCTTAAAGAAAGGTGGGTGCCAAATCCTAAGAAAGCAATGTGGCTTGCGATTGTTTTTCCTGGAGGCGGACAGATTTATAATAAGAAGTATTGGAAACTGCCAATTATTTATGGTGGCTTTATTGGATGTATATATGCCTTGAACTGGAATAATACAATGTATCGTGATTATTCACAGGCATATATTGATATAATGGATGATGATCCTAATACAAAGAGTTATGAGAATTTTATTCCTCCGTCTTATAATGTGGACCAGAATCTTACTCGCATTCAGGATTTGTTTAGAAGGAAAAAAAATTATTATCGCCGCTATCGAGATTTGAGTATCTTCTGTATGATAGGTGTATATGCTTTGTCTATTATTGATGCTTATGTAGATGCGGAACTTTCGAGTTTTGATATCAGTCATGATTTGAGCATGAAAGTCAAGCCGACAATAATAAACAATGCGGAGGGAGGAAAAAAGAATAATTTGATGTCAAATTCTTATGGATTGCAGTGTAGTCTGCGTTTCTGATAAATTTTTGTATTGCTTTTGCAAAGGTTGATTATGGAATAAGGCTACTTAATAATAAATGAAAAGAGTAATGAATAAGACGTTTATAATAGTGTGCGTTTCTTCATTGATAACATACAGCTCTATGGCACAAGAGATTGTAACTGATAGTGGACGAGTGGAAGCTATAGACATG
Source organism: Roseburia sp. (assembly GCA_023665185.1). Lineage (GTDB taxonomy): Bacteria > Bacteroidota > Bacteroidia > Bacteroidales > Bacteroidaceae > RGIG8745. Next base: position 22,178 of record JAMPEL010000014.1, on the reverse strand, counting down.
CCAGAGGGACTGATAGTTAGTGAAGAAGAACTGTTGAATGATTATATAAATAAGAATAATCTTACGGTAGGGAGTGGGGAAGTGCGTGTGCTTTCTTATGACGATTCTATTATTGTAAATCGTTTGTCCAAAATACCGACAACAATTGAGATGCCCTTTAATGATGTGACGCAGAAATTTATAGAGAGGTATTGTAATAAAATGCGTGCTTCTGTGGCTGTTATGCTTGGCAGCTCGAATTTCTATATGCCGATATTTGAAGAGGCGCTTGAAAGATATGGATTGCCTTTGGAATTGAGATATCTACCTGTTATTGAGTCTGCGCTTCGGCCTTCTGCCACATCTCGTGTTGGTGCAGCCGGACTTTGGCAATTTATGATTACGACAGGAAAGCGATATGGTTTGGAGGTGAACACATTGGTTGATGAACGTCGAGACCCTGTAAAGTCGAGCGATGCGGCTGCCAGATACCTTCGGGACTTATATGGTATGTTTGGTGATTGGGGACTTGCTATTGCGGCTTATAATTGTGGTGAGGGAAATGTTCAGAAAGCTTTGCTCCGTTCAGGAGATATGGAGGTAAAAGATTTTTGGTCTGTTTATAATAGACTGCCTCGTGAGACTCGTGGATATGTACCTGCTTTTATTGCTGCCAATTATATAATGACATATTATTGTGACCACGGGATTGTTCCAATGGAGGCGCATTTGCCAGCGCAATCTGATACGATTGTTGTCACCAATGATGTGCAGTTTAAACAAATATCATCTGTATGTAATATTACGGTGGATGAGCTTCGTGCGTTGAATCCACAATACAGGCATGACATTGTTCCTATGAACTATTCTTTAAGATTGCCCTCTCAGTCTATTGAGGCCTTCATTCTCAATGAGGATAGTATTTATGGCTTAAAGGTTGGAGATATGGTTGTACGGAGGAGTGTCACGGAAGATATAGAAGGGAAAAATGTTTCTTCTGCATCAACTAAGAAACGTAATGGGAGTACGGCGGGAAAAACAGTTTCTGTTCGGAATGGTGATTCATTATCTACTATTGCAAAACGTAATGGTACAACTGTTGCAAGATTGAAAAAACTTAATGGGCTAAGAGGAAATATGATTCATCCGGGGCAGAAGCTACGTGTAAAATAAAAGAGTTTCTTTGTTTAAAATGTAATGATTATGGGAGACATTCTTACAAAAGAGGAAATGGAAACTAAAATGGTGGATGACGCATTCCAGCATTTGATTGATTCTTATCTTGCTACTAAACATCGCAAGAAAGTAGACATAATTACTAAGGCATTTAATTTTGCAAGACATGCTCATAAAGGAGTACGTCGTCTTTCCGGAGAACCTTACATTATGCATCCGCTTGCAGTGGCGCAGATAACTTGTATGGAAATTGGTTTGGGGTCTACCTCTATTTGTGCGGCTCTTCTTCATGATGTTGTTGAAGATACGGATTATACAGTGGAGGATATCGAAAACATGTTTGGTGCAAAGGTTGCGCAAATTGTGGACGGTCTTACCAAAATTTCAGGTGGTATATTTGGTGATCATGCTTCTGCACAGGCTGAGAATTTCAAGAAACTTCTGTTGACGATGAGTGAGGATATAAGGGTTATTCTTATTAAAATTGCTGACAGATTGCACAATATGCGTACTTTGGGCTCACAGGCGGTGAATAAAAGGTATAAAATTGCAGGAGAAACTCTTTATATATATGCGCCATTGGCAAACCGTCTTGGATTGAATACAATAAAGACAGAACTGGAAGATCTCAGTTTCAAATATGAGCATCCGGAAGAATATGCCATGATACAAAAAAAATTGGAGGCTACAGAGAACGAGCGAAATACGGTCTTTGATGAATTTACGGATCCAATTAAGAAACAGCTTGATCTTATGGGTATTAATTATGAGATTAAAGCGCGTATAAAATCACCATATTCTATCTGGTGTAAAATGCAGAACAAGCATATTCCTTTTGAGGAAATATATGATATTCTTGCTGTTAGAATAATATTTGAGCCTCGAGAGTTGGAATCAGAACTGAATGAGTGTTTTAATATCTATGTGTCGATTGGTAAGATATACACATCACATCCGGATCGGTTAAGAGATTGGGTTAGCCATCCAAAGGCTAATGGATATCAAGCATTGCATGTCACTCTGATGAGTAATAAGGGAGAGTGGATAGAGGTACAGATTCGTAGTCAAAGAATGGACGAGATTGCTGAAAAGGGATTTGCCGCTCATTGGAAATATAAGGAAGGAGATAAAACTGAGCTTGCCAGTGAGAATGAACTTGACAAATGGCTTACAACAATCAAGGAAATACTAGATGATCCTCAGCCTGATGCGATGGATTTTCTTGATACAATCAAACTGAATCTTTTTGCCTCTGAGATATTTGTGTTTACTCCAAAAGGCGAGATACGTACTATGCCTGCTGGGTCTACAGCTTTGGATTTTGCTTTTTCTATTCATACTTTTGTTGGAAGTCATTGTATTGGAGCTAAGGTCAATCACAAGCTTGTGCCGATGAGCCATAAGTTGAGTAGTGGGGATCAAGTGGAAATTCTGACCTCAAAATCACAGCACATACAAAAGTCGTGGCTTAATATTGTAACGACAGCTAAGGCAACTACAAAGATTCTTGCCATATTACGTCGTGAAGAAAGGGAAGCACGTAAAAATGGGGAGAATATTTTGGATGAGTTCTTCAAGCAGGAAGATATAACTAAGAACACAATAAATATAGAGCGTATATGTAATCTACATGGTTTTACTAAGCCAGAAGCTCTTTTTGTGGCTATTGGTGAAGGCAAATTCAAGCTTGGAGATGATGATGTTAATTGTTTGAAGGAGAAGGATTCTTCTGTAATCTGGAAGAAAATCTTTCCGTTTGGTAAGAAACAGAGGGAAGATGAGGATAAACGTAAGGTTAAACCAGCTGACTCAATAGATCGAAAAAAGATTCTTTCTTTGACGGAAGATTCAATTCAAAATAAATATACATTGGCAACTTGCTGTAAGCCTATACCGGGTGATTCTGTGATGGGTTTTGTTGATGATGATAATCAGATTTCAATTCATAAGTTGCGTTGTCCTAATGCGGAGAGGCTGAAAGCTAATTATGGAAATCGTGTGCTTGGTGCTAATTGGGATATGAATCGTGTGCTTCTGTTTCCCGCAAATATTTATTTGAAGGGGCTTGATAAGATGGGATTATTAAATCAGATTACTCAGGTAATATCACAATTGTTGAATGTCAATATTAGAAGGCTTGAAATAGAGTCTAACGAAGGACTTTTTGAAGGACGGATACAGATTTTTGTTCATGATACGAGTGACATTCAAAATATAATGGACAATCTAAAGACTATTCCTAACATAAAGGTTGTGGCAAGAATCTAATTGGTTCTATTGAATAATTGGTGTATTCAATAAGCGTGATGATTCTATATTATGTGCGTTGTTATAATATGAATTGCGGATACATCTGTTTTATATAGATGGAAATGTCCCTAAAGGTTTGGTTGAAACTTTTGGGGACATTTCTATATTTGTTCGCTAAACCATGCAAGGACACTTGTATGCGTTTAGTTGTTCAAAAATAAGCATAGATAAATCTCAATATATGAGTTGGGGATAAAATCTGACATTTTGAACTTTTGCAATATTGCATGAGATTTCCAGACGTCAATCATGATGGATGTTCTATATTTTATACATAGTCTTAGTCCGAAAGGTGTACACTTAAGATTAGTTTGTCTTGAGTTTTTGATTTGTGCATTTTGAAAGGAGAGGCTTGTGCGTCCTGAAAATACTTTTTTAGTGTATTGGATTTTTATTTTCAACTTGCGGCAATGTCATTGGTGGTATAGTGGCGCACATTGGCAAGAGTTGGATTTTGATAGTGGCATTTTCTGTAAATATAATGAAAGTTGGAGGTTGCAACCAGTGATAAATAAGGTGGGAATGTGTGTATTCATGAAATAATAATGAAAGCAGGAGGTAAGCATCCTGTGATAGACACTTGCCTCCTACATGATTGATTATGTACGATAGAACTATCTTGTATTATTTTCCAAGAACACACAAACTCTGTTCCAGTCGCTTTCGCTGAATACTTCATTTGTGGCTCCAAGACCTTCAGTCTTTAGTCTATCCGGAGAAATCTTATATGTATTTACAAGCATGTTGTAAACAGCTGTAGCGCGCTTCTCTGACAGCTTTTGATTGAAATCTTTGTCTCCTTCAGGAGAAGCGTATCCCTTAATCGTTACAGTACTTTCCGGATGATTTTTCATGTATGTTGCAATCATCTGTACTGATGGTTGTTGTGACTTGTTGATGACACTCTTTGCCTGATCGAATATAACTACTGGAGCAAGCTGTGTTGTTGTCTTGTTGACAATTACAGTCTTGTCTTTCGCTTTTTCTGTGGCTAACTGTGCTTTCAGGTTGGTGATAGCATAGTCCTTATCAGAAATGACGTTTTCGTATGTGCCTCTCATACGGTTGATTCGGTCATTCATCTCGTCAATTTGCTCTTGGGTATATTGCTTGTCACTGATTTGGAAGTTATGAGTGCCATTGCTGTTTTTGAATTTGTACGTCACACCCGCCATGAACGTAAGGTATGAAGAGTTTACATTCATGTTGTTGCCGTTCTTGCCGTTCAGGGCATAAGTGATGCCTGGCTTTACATTAATCTGGAGAGCATCAGAGACATTGAAGTTCAGTCCGAGTCCAAAGTTTACACTTATGAAATTCTTATCTTTCTTTGGAGAATCGGATGAGCTTAATCCATAGAAATGCCCCCATCCTGCTCCGGCTTCTGCTACCAATTCAAAAGGACGTGGTGCGCCATTATATCCTCCGAAGAAGTTGCTGATGTTGAAGAGTCCATTCAAACCTACATTGGTATAGTCAAAGGCTGCATTTCCTCCATGATGGTTTGAAAATAGGTGTGAGTGGCTGTTGCCGTTATTATCATTGATGCCTGTCTGTACGCTTGCAGAGAGACCAAATACGGGAGTAAGATAGCGGCCTACTTCTAATTTGATGGAAGGACGCATGTCGCCAAAGAATTTCGAACCTGCTGTAGGCTCATAAACACCGCCACTAATACCTATAAACCAATTGTCTGTGAGTTTGCTTTCTGTCAGATTGTTTTGAGCATTGGCGGTTAATGCACATGCACCGAGTGCAACTGTTAGGGTTAATGTCGATTTCTTCATAATTGTAAAGGTTTTTTGTTAGACATATTTTTATTGCTAATAATCGATGTTGTTTTGTCTTTGGCATGAATCTCATTTTGCCTTTCGACTGACTTATTAACAAACTGTATTTAATTTTGCTCACGACAAGAGCGTTTTTTTTCAAAAAAAATGAATTTGAGGATACTTTTTTCCAAAATGTTTAGGTACAACATTACTAATTTGGGCCAATAAAAGCTATATGCGAATAGATGGATACTATGTCAAAACATTGTTCTTGGACTGACGGAACTTGGTTTTATTAGCCGAGGAACCTGTCTGACTGCAAAAGAATCTGCACAGCAGGACGACTCCCGATGCCTTTCGGCAATCAGTATAGGCGCAGCCTTGTTGCTGGCGGGTCGTTTCTCTGTAGTGCCCGTTTCCTCGTCCAGTAGCATTACAATATTAACGAATTTGGCATGAGATACAATTTTTCAATTAACTTTGCATCATCACTCCTGAGGCAAACATGTCTCAGACACACTCTGTGAAATACTACCAATAGAAATGAGAGTAGATTTGTTCGCAAAGGTGGTAATGCAAAAAAATAGGAGATAAATACTCTGATAATTAGTATTTATCTCCTATTTTTATATATATAATTTTGCAAACTTACAGTAACATAAAAATGTTTGCTATATCCTTTTGAGTAATTTAGTTTTACTAATTAGGTTTATTTGCAGAATAAACAATCTTAAGAGCATAAGATTTACGAAGAACCTGCTTTACGTCTGTTATAATACCCATTGGAGTTTCTTTATCTACTTTGAGTGAAACTGTATAAAACGGTTTGTCAACTTCTGCCAATTCGTTACGATCTGTCATTACATAATCATAAACTTCATTTACCTCCGCATATTTGTCATTAAGCTGGATACGTGTTCCATCTCCAAATTGTGACTTCAATGCATCAGTCGGCTTACCAATGTAGATAAAAGAAGTACAAGACTTACGTGCAAGTTTCTCAAGCTGAGTTCCTACCGGTTTTTCAAACTTGACCTTCAATGTTACTTCACGCATAGTTGTTACCATCATGAAGAAAAACAGGATAGTAAAAATCAAGTCAGGAAGAGATGAAGTATTCATCTCAGGCATTTCGCGACCGCCATTTTTATTAAATCTGCTCATTATAAACTTGCTCCATATTTTTTAGGTTCTGCCTCAGAAATTTTCTGAGGATATACTTCGCGAATAGCTTCTTGCTGTTCTTTTGTCAAGAATTCATATTTGAAACCAAACTCTTCTTTTGCTAATTCGTTACGGAGTTCATTATATGCCTGTACTAATTTATCTTGTACTGCAAAATATACCCAATAACTTGTTCCACGGTCAGTTTGTACTGATATTACATGGTTTTCTGTAACCATACGCTGGCCAAGAAGCTTAATGTTTTTTGGTTTCTTTTCCGGGAGAGTTGATTTGTTCTCCGGATTAGCTATAAATTCTTTTGCTCTCTCCTTCACGTCATCAATCGAAACATAATCTTCTCCAATCATAAGGTAATTATCCTTATTTATACGGATATTTAAGATGTTGCGTTCCTTTACTTTGATTTCGTTATTTTCTTGGTTTTCCTCTGGTGGTTTTGGTAGTGTACGTCCCAATCCCTGATCGGTATCCATAGATGTGGTAACAAGGAAGAAGATGAGCAACATGAATGAGATGTCGGCTGTTGAACTTGTGTTCAGTCCCGGCATTTTTCTTTTCTTTCCCATGATTACTCCTTTCTATTTGTTACTTCTTTGAAATTTCCGAAACCATACTCCAAGCCGTTACTCCAATAGCGATGACTGCAAGAACTGCGATGGATACCATTGAAGCATCTGTAAGTATGATGCTTGTTGGGTCGTTCCATTCTTTACCGTTAATGAGGAGAGTCTCGCTCTGGTTGGAGACACCGATGCCTGCACCGATTGCAATAGATAATATTGGCAATCCCCATGTGTACATTACTGACTTATTCAATCCGTGCTGTACAATAAACATCACGAAGCTGCAAAGCATGAATATAGCTGCTGCTGCAATCAGAATATATGTCCATATGCACAATGCATCCAAGAACTGTGGGTTATTCATTTTCGGGTTTTCTTCATAAGGTGTGTCGTATCCTATAGCGAAGAAAAGAATGAAAATGATGATGCTGACTGCCATAAGTCCTGTCAACACATATTTTGAAATCTTTTCAATATCCATTTTCAATATAGATTAAAATTTTAGACTTACTTCTGTATTTTACCTTCTATTATTATTTCTTGAGATTGTATTTTGTAACAATGTCAAGGAGAGTAATAGTAGAATCCTCCATCTGAGCTGTAAGACTTTCAATCTTAGCCAAGATGTAGTTGTAGAATACCTGAAGAATAAGTGCGACAACGATACCGAAGATTGTAGTCAAGAGGGCAACCTTCATACCACCAGCAACGACAGTTGGAGAAATATCACCTGCAGCCTGAATATCATCGAATGCCTGTACCATACCAATCACTGTACCCAAGAATCCGAGAGATGGAGCCATACCGATGAAGAGTGTAATCCATGAGCATCCCTTCTCAAGATTTGAAGCCTGTACAGCACCGTATGCAACTACCGATTTCTCAACAGAATCAACACCTTCGTTAATTCTCATAAGACCCTGATAGTAGATTGATGCAATAGGTCCACGAGTTTCGCGGCAAACAGATTTAGCAGCTTCTACATCGCTCTTACTGATGAGTGCGTTCTCAACACCAACAATCATTTTCTTTACGTTTACATCTGCGAGTGCAAGATAAATGATACGCTCGATACAGAAAGCAAGACCAAGCACAAGTGCGATAGCAACAAGTGCCATGAAGCCTGCATCACCTTCGATAAACTTTGTCTTAATAGTCTTGTACATACCACCTTCCTGTACTTCCGGTGCAGGTGCCGCAGTCTCTTCTACAATTTCCTCTGCCAATGTGTCAGCTGCAAGAGAATCTACAGCAGCAGAGTCAACCTGCTCCATTGATGTCTCATCAGAAACTTCGTCCTGAGCCAAAACTGCTTGAGTCGTACCAAAAGTAAAGACTCCCATCATCGCAATAATTGCAAATACTTTTTTCATTGTGTGTTTAATTTTTTTAAGATTAATACTTTATTTATTTTGTTTCTTATCTTTTTATTAGTATTTTGATTTCGTTTTTACTGTGCGGAGAGAGGGGGATTCGAACCCCCGAAACGCTTTGGACGTTTACACGCTTTCCAGGCGTGCCTCTTCAGCCACTCGAGCATCTCTCCTTCTTTGCCGTTTTTCACGGTATCTTTTAAAACGGCTGCAAATTACGAATTATTTACGATTCAGACGCTAATTCAGCAACAAAAATAATCATTTTTTTGTTATGAAATATCTCAAAGCTTTGCAAAGTTTCTTTTTTTGCATAAAAAAGTGCTTTTTCGGCATCGTGAGCAGGTTTTCAGTCTGTTTTTACTCTTGATATGTACCTTTATAAGTGTCGTGAGACTGATTTTTGAAGTATTTCCATTGCATGGTCTTCTTTTGGTGAAATATTTGCTCTCCGATTAGTAAAGAATGGATGCACCGAATACTTTTATCGCGTTTTCTGTGGTCGTTTGTGCCACTTCTTCTACTGTACATTTATATATGTCGGCTATTTTCTTTGCGGTATTGACTATAAATGCGCTTTCGTTTCTCTTCCCTCTATAGGGGACAGGAGTTAGGTATGGAGCATCCGTTTCAAGTACAATGCGTGACATTGGTACGGTTGAGCTTAAAACTGTCGGCAACTCTGATTTTTTGAATGTCACAGCTCCTCCAATGCCAAGCATGAATCCTTCAAAAGATAACAAAGCTTTTGCTTCTTCTGCATTTCCTGTAAAACAATGAAACACTCCTTTTAAATTGCTCTGCCGATGCGTTTCCATTATTTCAACAAGTTCTGTATGTGCGGATCTTGAATGTATCATTAATGGAAGATTGTAAGTCTCTGCCCATTCTATTTGTCGCTCGAACACATATTTTTGTTCATCTTTATATGTGTCATCCCAGTAAAAGTCAAGTCCGATTTCTCCAATGGCTATAAATCTGCACACTTGATTTTGGACATAAGTCTTTTGCTCTTTCAGCATCGTTTCCATGCGGTCCAGTATAATGTTACAACTTTCCTGACCTTTCACGTCCTCTGGGTGCAGACCTATCATGGGGTGTAAAATCTCTTTGTATTTTTTACATGTCTCCATTAAGTGGTCAATTGTCGCACCATTTATGTTTGGTATTAATATGGTTTTTACACCTGCTGTTTGTGCTCTATAAAGAACTTCGCTAATGTCATCACAAAATTCCTCACCGTCAAGATGTGCGTGTGTATCAATTATATTGTACATATTTTTATAGCTTGATTATGGATAAGTGGTTTTGTATTGCCTTATCAAAGTTCTCTTCCCATTAAGTTATTTGCGAAGTTTCTTAGTTCCTGTTTTTTGTATTCCTCTACACTTACTTTATTAAGACTTTCAATAGCTTCGGCAAAAAGCTGCTTGATTTTGGCTTCGCATACAGATTTTATTCCAACAATATTATATATATGAGTGACAGCTGCGATTTTTTCTTCCGGGTTGTATTCTTTTTTGAGAGTCCAACTCTTTAATTCTTCTTTTGTCTTTCCTTCTGCCAGATTCAGAGCATTGATTAACATGAAAGTTTTCTTGTTGGAAAGAATATCTCCTCCAATTTTCTTTCCAAAAACATCCGGATTACCATATACATCAAGCAAGTCATCTTGAAGCTGGAAAGCCAATCCCATTTTTTCTCCGAATATATATAGGTTCTCGGTATCTTCTTCTTTTGCATTTGCCAATTGTGCTCCTATTTTCAGTGCGCAGGCAAGCAATAACGATGTTTTCAGACGAATCATTTCCATATACTCGTCTTCTTTTACATTAGGTCTGCTTTCAAAATCCATGTCATACTGTTGCCCCTCGCATACACCCAAAGTGGCTTCTGTGAATGTATCAAGTGCTTTATGTATGTGTTCTGATTGATGTTCGCACATTAATTTGTATGCCAATATCAGCATGGCATCTCCTGACAAAATAGCTGTGTTGTCATCCCATTTCTTGTGTACGGTTGGCATACCGCGCCTCATGTCCGCACAATCCATGAGGTCATCATGCAATAGTGTAAAGTTATGGTATGTCTCCAGTCCTATGGCACAAGGCATTATGTTGTCTACATCTTCTTTATATAGGTTGTATGCCATTAGCATCAATACTGGACGAATCCTTTTGCCACCCAGTGCCAATACATATTTGATAGGTGAATATAGGTTCTCTGGCTGGGTGTTGTATGTTATGTTGTTTATGTATGTATTTACTTTTTCTTGTAGTTGTTTGTTCGTGAACATATTTCTGGATTTTATGATACCTGCTATTTGTATTCTTCTTTATCATATTTTAGGCACGAACCACATGACTCTTGCCTCTGGGCTGTTCATGTAGGTCGTGCCTATATAGTTTGCTGATTTCGTCTATGTTATATTACTGTATTCTGAATGCAACAGGAACAGTATATTTTACTCGTACCGGTTTGCCACGCTGTTTTCCCGGATTCCACTTAGGCATAGTTGAGATAACTCGCATAGCCTCTTTGTCAAGTGCGGGGTCTACAGATTTCATGACTTCCGGATCAACAATAGAACCGTCCTTATTTACTGTGAATGAAACAAGCACACGTCCTTGTATTCCGTTGTCCAATGCCATTGAAGGATACTTGATGTTTTTGCTAAGATATTTCATCAACGCTTCCATACCTCCAGGGAACTCTGGCATCTGTTCTACGACCTGAAAGACTGTTCCTTCGTCAGATTCTTCCTCTGTAACTACAGGGCCAGTAGCTACAGGACCTGTGTGCTGAGATACCGGACCAGATATTGCTTCTGTTGTAGACTCAGAAGATTCGATTGTCTCTTCTTCTATTTCTGTGTCATCATCCACAATGTCAAGGATTTCAGCTACCTGAGGAGCTTCAGCGGGTGGAGGCGGTGCGGCTGTGAAGATAGGTTGTGTAATAGGAACAACTTCCTCTTCCATCGCAGCGTATGCGGCATAGACAACCGGTTCCGTTTCGATATGCTCACGTGTCGTCCATTCGAAAGCCGCAAACATTGCAGAAAGTGCAACGATGTAACCAATCAGAAGACCAGTACCTTTCTGCCCTTCAAGATCTGCTTTCTTTGATTTTTTGATTTCCATAGATTATATGTTTTTTATTGTTTCCCACGATGTGACGCAAAAGTAATACTTTTTTTACTTTTCCCATTCACTTAACCGTTTTTTTTTCTCTTTTCGCTGTTATTTTTCGTTTTTGAGACTTTATCTTCCATTGATTCTATCATTTTCCTGTTTCCTCTTCATCAATGTCTACAATGTTCCTGACAGAGGAAAAAAGTTTCTTTCCGGTGAGGTAGGCTTTGCTTTTGCCTTCAATACCCTCCATGATAATGTCATCTTCCGTGACGGCATCTGGTGACACTTCATTCTGTTCTTCCTCCATGTAGTTTTGCAGCAGGGTCTTTAGCAGATTCGTCAAATCCTTAAGTAATCCTTTGAATCCTTTGTTTTTGCGGAATCTTTTGTATGCCCGTTTTCGTTTGATGTGTGATAGACGTATTCCGCGTCCTGCCCTTTTCATAAATCTGCCGAAAGCTATACATGCGTATTTGGCATATTCGCCAGCCTTGATAATCGTTGGTTTCAGGTGTATGATGCCTTGTATGGTGCTTTTTATTCCTCGGATGATGAGCCGTATGATCGTATGCAATGCTATCATCATCCATTCGGCAAACACTTTGCTACCGTGTTTGATACTTCTTCTGGCCTTACGCAGTTTTTCCTGTGTGTTATTATCGTTCCAGAAATCGACGCATTGCTTGACACCTTGCTTTATCAGGCGGATGAGCAGTATGACGCTTTTGATGATGATGCGTAATATGCTGCGCACCATCTTCCATAACAGAAGTAACAGTAGTCTGCCTATCTCTGCAAGCATCTCTGTTCCTGTTTTGTCTTCTGTATGTTTTTTCTGCTCCGTCATGATACCGTATTTCTTTTACAATAAGGTCTGCAAATTTAGAAAAAATCAGTGAGCTTTCATGTCTGTAAGATGAAGTATTTGTTCGTTTTGGGGAAGATTGTTTTCTTGCGGTTCGCATAAGTCAAAGGCATTCCTTTGTATAATATGGATAAAGGGCCTGACACATACGGAACAGCATTGTTCTGAAGATAAAATGTGGATTACTCTATCTTCCTACAGTGCGTGTGCTTCTTACCTCATGTCCGTATGAGCGATAGTCGTCTACTGGAATCTCCACCTCCGGTTCCGACAGTTCCGCATGATGGGGCAAATGAAATTTTAAGTATTTGATGCTCAGACCTCTCGCCAGCCACATTTCCTCATAATATGTGCGGATGCTTAGAATCTCATCGACTATGCCGCTGTGGTACAAGTCGAATGTGATAAAATCGGCAGGCAGTTTGTTGTGCTCTATCATACATTTTGTGTATGTAGCCATGAAATTGCTGTCCGTTTTTACATGTATGATACCGTTGTTTGTAAGAAACTTACGGTATCTTTCCATAAAGAAGGTGGATGTGAGTCGTTTGGTCGCTTTCTTCATCTGTGGGTCACTGAATGTCAGCCATATCTCATCAACTTCATTGGGTGCGAACATTTCATGTATGAATTCGATATTTGTGCGGAGAAATGCCACATTGTCCAACTTTTCTTCAAGTGCTGTTTGTGCGCCATGCCACATGCGTGAGCCTTTAATGTCCACCCCTATGAAGTTCTTTCCCGGATATTTCTTGGCGAGTCCAACCGTATATTCGCCTCGTCCGCAACCCAATTCAAGTACGATAGGATTGTTGTTCTTGAAAAAAATGGTGTGCCAACATCCTTGCATTGCAAAACCCTCTTGTTGAAGTTGCCAATAGGGACATTCTACAACAAGAGGGTTGTTTGCCATATCTTCAAATTTAGCTAATTTGCCTTTTCCCATATATTGTTTTAGGTTATGATTTTTTGCGTTGAAAGGTCATAAGATTCCGGCAGGAAGCGTATGCTTGTGCTCCATGTCCGGAATCTTATCCCTTACTGCTTGTCTTATTACTCAATGACTACTTTTGTCCATCCGTGTATGTCCGGTTCTATACCGTATTGTATACCTCTGAGTTTATTGTACAGTTTGGTACATACTGGTCCCGGTTTGCCGTCCTTTGAGAATACGAAGGTCTTCTTTTCCTCAAGGTCATCAATTTTCTCAATCGGGCTTATCACAGCGGCAGTTCCACATGCGCCAGCCTCTTCAAATGTAGCCAGCTCATCCTCCGGAATTGGTCTTCTTTCCACTTTCATGCCCAAGTCCTCAGCCAGCTGCATCAGGCTCTTGTTGGTGATGGAAGGAAGAATTGAAGTCGATTTCGGAGTTATATATGTGTTGTCTTTGATTCCGAAGAAATTGGCTGCGCCACATTCGTCCATGTATTTTTTCTCTTTTGCGTCAAGATAGAACTCGCACGAGTAGCCGAGGTCATGGGCCATTTTGTTGGCGCGTAAGCTTGCCGCATAGTTTCCTCCCACTTTGTACACACCTGTACCTAATGGTGCCGAGCGGTCAAACTCGCGTATGATGACGTATGGATTTGTTGAGAAGCCACCTTTGAAGTAAGGACCTACCGGGGTGACGAACATAAGGAACAGGTATTCAGTAGCAGGGTGTACTCCTACTTGTGCGCTTGTGCCGATTAAGAGCGGGCGGATATATAGAGAAGCACCGCTTTCGTAAGGCGGAATGAAACGCTCGTTCAGTGTGACGACCTTACGCACCATATCCTCAAACATTTCAGTCGATACTTCCGGCATCAGAATGCCACGGCATGTGCTTTGCAGGCGTGCGGCATTTTCGTCCATGCGGAATACACGCACTTTGCCGTCCGGACATCTGTATGCTTTCAGTCCTTCAAAAGCTTCTTGTCCATAGTGGAGGCTTGTAGCTGCCATGTGCAATGGAATTGTCTCTTCACTGCACACCTCTATTTCACCCCATTTTCCGTTACGATAATAGCAGCGGACATTGTAATCTGTCTTATGGTATCCGAATCCCAAACCAGACCAATCCATTTCGTTCATGTTCTATTTGTTTAATTGTTGTTTTGTCTTGTATGAATAGTGTACATCACACAATATATGTATTTTATGTTGCAAAAATACATATTTATTTCCCAAAACAGCAAAATTTGTTTGTGGTTTTTGTTTCTGCCCCACCTTCTATGCGGTTTGTGCGGTAAAACGCAACAAAATATCATTCGGAATCAGTACTGTCTTGATGTGCAGTCCGTGTATTCGCTATGGGTTTGCCACAAACCGTCCGTCTCCGGTCATTCCTTCTGCTGACACATACATGCGGGTGCAGCTTGAGTTGTTGTAGAACTCCACCGTCGCCTCTCCGTTTGCGTCAGTCTTTATGTCCGGATTCCAGTATATGGTGCGTCTGAAATCCTCCATTGGCGGAAGCACGGAGTAATCATCCGTCTTGAATGTGGACGGCGCGTTGAATCCCTGAAAGTAGGAATCCCTGATTCCCTTCTTGCTTTCTGATGAGCGGACAGGATGGGTGTAAACGTATATGCGCGTGTGACCCTTATACTCCTCCGGATTATAGTCTTGTATATAAATGGATTTGACATCGTTCAGGTAGTAAGGGAATGAGAGTGTTCGGTGTTTCACTTTCGTATAGGAACGATTGCTTAATCCGACATATTCGTTGTTTATATACCATGCAATGCGTTTTCCGTGATAAGCCATGTAGCCTTCAAACAGTTCTTCGGTTATTCCATTGTCCATTAAACTAACATGACAAAGATGTGGTGTGTTTTTACATTCCGGGTTTTGAAACAAAGGATTCTTTTTACAAAGGAAATCGAATGTGGTGGGTATCTCCTCTCCCTTGTCTAAAATCCGCTCCAGCTCCTCGTCTATATTATAGTAGATAGAGGCATAGTATCTTCCGTCATGCTCGTTATACCATCTTACATCCTGATCGTTGGTGAAATACCGCTTTTTGCCCTTTACCTTCACAGTCGGGAGTATCCTTTCCCTGCGTGCCACCTCCTGCCAGGTTGTGTCGCTGTATGTCGCATTGATATCTGTGGCTTTGATATTGAATATGTTAGGCAGGACTTTGGGTATGAATTGTGTCTCGTCAGGAATGATGTATCTTGCCTGCGGAGAGAATCGGCGGTCAATGCCTATACGGTATGTCTTTCGCTTGTCGTTCTTCGCGGTATGTATCTGCATCTTCCATTCCCCATTGACGAAGGGGAGCGAGAAAGCGTAGTTTCCGTATTTGTCAGTTACTGTCTTGCCCGTCATGCTTTGTCCTGCCGAGTTGTACATGAACACGCTCAACCCAACATTGTCCACCGTGTTCCTTTTTCTGTAAGGTGTCAGTCTTCCGAAAATATACAGGCTGTCTTCTATCGGCTGTATCCTTCCGAATGTCTCCGCTCCTTCCATTATTTTCCAGTCATATCTCCTCCATCCCTGAGTCATCATCAGCATGTCGGCGGCACGGCGGTGCTCCTCGTCATCCTTCTCGAAATAATATTCCGGATGGGCAATATATCCCTTTACTTCCGAGGACAATAGCATCCATGTGTATATGTTCCCCCGCTTTCCTCCTGTCATTGTGGTTTGGTCTATGGCGGAGAACGACAACTGCGAGTTGGGCACAGAGGTGATGCTCAGCCTGACTTTTCCGCAGGGGGTGAGCCTTTCGGTGGTGGCCTTTACCTGTATATGGTCCTCATCGGAGCGCAGGGCGGGAGCCACGAAGAACAGCCTGTCGGCATATATCTGTCCCTTGCTGTCGAATATGGTGAGCTGGTTTACACCGTCAGGGCAGTTGTGCCGCAGGAAACTTTTTTGGAATGTCGGTGTGGCAGTGAATGTGTCACACTCTACAATGCTTCCGTTATGTGTGATGGTGTATCCCAAAAGTCTGTTTCTCATATTGTCCGATGAGTATATTGTCATCCGGACATTGTCATCCCGAAGCGGGTCAAGACGCAGCACGCACCCGTTGTCTTTGGGCTGTTGTGTCTCAAAGGAATGCAGCTTGTTCTTGTGGTCTCTTACCGACAGGTGAAGTGGCTGTCCGTTTGGAACGTACTCAAACACACCTCTTCCGAGTGAGTCGGTCACTACTGTTGCGATATGGTTCCCATGTTCGTCCGATAGTGTGCCGGATGTGGCGAAAGCCGCGCCGAACTCGTCCGTCACGGTAAATGCCACACGGCTGCGCAGCCCTTTCACCATGTCGCCTCCCTCTGGGTAGAAGCGCACAGTCGGTTTCTTTCCTTTTTGCTCGCTGTATAACTCTTGTATTTTTGCCTCCTCAGCCAGTATGGAGTCGTCTGCCACTCGTGCGTTGGGCATTCTCTTTTTGTAGCTTATCTGGTCGATAATCGGTTGGGTATAGTCCCCTTCTGTTTTAGGAGCGCGGAAAACGGGGAAGACTCGGGAAAAGATTCCGTTGCCTCCCCAGTTTGTCATATATCTTGTATAGGCTCTCACCTCATAAAATCCTGTGCCGAGAATGCTGTCAAGAGCTATGTCGCCTTTGGCTGTCCCGTTCTCTATTGGCAGCTTTTGTGTCTCCACCACATCGCTGCTTGGATTGACAAGCTCCACATACAGCACCTTGCTTATGTCGGTGGCGTTGCCGTTGTCTGCCCGCACAACGTATGCCTTGTACCATATCCGTTCTCCCTTGAAGTATCCGGTATTGTCAAAATGCAGGTACACTTTCTCCTGTGGGGTTTGTGCATTGAACATCATGGCATGTCTGATATATTCAATGATTGATGCCGCGTCCCGATTCTTTGAGGTTATGGAGTCGTTCTCTGAATATGCCGCTGTCGTAAAGATGACGAGACAGATTAGTATAAGCAAGTATCTGACTTGCAGAGATCGGAACATGTTTTTTAGGATGGTATTAGTCATAAATAGATATATTTTATAAGGTTATTATAAACTTGTGCCAAAGGTCTTGACTTTTATTTTGTCATTAACAACCTCAAATATAGGCCTTTTAT
Organism: Roseburia sp.; assembly: GCA_023665185.1. Classification (GTDB taxonomy): domain Bacteria; phylum Bacteroidota; class Bacteroidia; order Bacteroidales; family Bacteroidaceae; genus RGIG8745. The sequence continues at coordinate 4,776 of JAMPEL010000014.1, read as the reverse complement.
GTATGAATTACAAATAAAAAATGATTTAAGGAACTTCTTTTAGAAAAAGAATGCTTTTCTTGCTGTCATACACCCTTTTGCGCAGAAACAAGAACAATCACCTGACTTGCATATTAGTAAAAAGAATACAGTCCGTTAAGCAGGCCGCATAGAAAGGGACAGACAGATTCTGTTGTTATACCAGTTCGTTCAGTTCTCTGTTGATAAGCTGAAGTTCGTCTCTGATTGCTTTCAGCCGCTCAATCACCTCAATCTGTTTGTTTGTGCCGCCCTTGTCGCGCTTAATCATGTCGCGGGCACCTTGCAGTGTCATCCCCCTTTCTTTCACCAGATGGTACACCAACCGTATCTCCTCTATATCCTCTTTTGTATATTGGCGTATTCCGCGTCCCACCTTTCGAGGTGTGATGCTTGGAAATTCTCTTTCCCAATATCGCAGCAATGTTTCCGTGACATTGAACATCTGTGCCACTTCGCTGATGGAAAAATAGAGCTTTAGGTCTTTGTTGGTGTTTAGTGCCATTTCTGTTGTGATAGACAATACCGATAGACGGGCGGTTTGCGGAAAGATTCATCGGCAGACTGGCGGAGGCATTCTCCGTCAGTCTGTCGATTCCTCTTATATTTATTACTTCTTTACCGGAATATTTTTCAATATTTCGAGTACGTAGTCGTAGAATCGTCCCACAGTAGGGATGAGGCAACGCTCATTCGGCGTGTGCGGGGAGAGCAGGGTAGGACCGAACGAAGCCATATCCATCTCAGGATAAGCCACTCCGATGATACCGCATTCAAGACCTGCGTGGCATACCTGCACTGTCGGTTTTGTGCCATACATTCTTTCATATACCTCCGACATCTCTGCCACAAGCGGAGACTTGGTGTTCGGTTGCCATCCGCCGTATCCGCCTTCAAACTTCACATTCATTCCTGCCATAGAGAAACAAGACAGGAGCGAGTTGCACAAGTAGAGTTTCATGCTGTCGCACGAGCTGCGGGCAAGAATGGATATTTCAGCCTTTCCGTCAGCCACATTGATGATTGCAAGATTGGACGAGGTCTCCACCACCTCCGGTATGGTCGGGATGTAGCGTAGCACACCATCGTGCGCTGCCATGACGGCATTGATGAGATTCTCCTGCACCTCCTCAGGCAGAGCCTTTGAAGGAAGGTCGCAAGGCTCCAGTTCGAGTGTGACACCATCTTTCTCAATGTCGGCAAACTCAGCGTTGAATGTTTTGCGGCACTTGTCGACAAGAATTTTCATCTCCTCTTCTTTCGCTTCCGGAACGAAGATGACAGCCTCTCCGTCGCGTGGGATAGCGTTGCGCATGTTTCCCCCATGCCATGAACTGAGCCATGCACACTGGGTATTCACCAAAGCAAACAGCACCCTTGCCATGAGCTTGTTGGCATTGGCGCGCCCCTCGTTGATTTCGAGTCCGGAGTGTCCGCCCAGCAAGCCCTTGATGCTTATTTTGTAGGCTTTCATTCCTTCTTTCTCCACATTAAGCTCCTGATATTCCATTGAGCACACCACGTCCATGCCGCCGGCACATCCGATAGTAATCTCGCCCTCAGTCTCAGAGTCGAGGTTGAGCAAGTATTTGCCGTTCAGTATGCCCGGCTTGAGTCCGAAAGCACCATACATGCCGGTCTCCTCATCTTTGGTGATGAGCACCTCTATCGGACCATGCTCTATCGTCTTGTCCTCGATAATCGCCATAGCCGCAGCCACACCCATTCCGTTGTCCGCGCCGAGAGTGGTGCCTTTGGCTTTCACCCATTCCCCGTCGATGTACACCTGCAAAGGGTCTGTCTCGAAATTGTGCTCGCTGTCCTTTGTCTTTTGCGGCACCATATCCATGTGAGCCTGCAATATAGCCGTCTCGCGGTTCTCATATCCCGGTGTGGCAGCCTTGCGCATAATCACGTTTCCCGCCTCGTCGATGAAAGCCTCGGCTCCGTTCTTGTGTGCGAAGTCGACAAGCAGGTTAGCCACTTTTTCTGTATGTCCCGACGGACGCGGAGTCTGTGTCAATGTGTAGAAATTGCGCCAGACATTCTTTGGCTCTAAATCGTAAATTTCCATATTCGTTTAGTCTTTTTGTATTATAATGTCCGATACCGCAGCGGTGGCTTCTGTCCGTGACGCGAGGTCATGCTCCGGCTCGTCATTGTTCTTGTTTAGTTTGCCGCCATCGTGCTCACATTTCTCTCCTTCTTCATCACTGCCGCGCTCTTGTCCCTTGTCTGTAGCACAATGGCTGAGTAAATGCCCAATAGCGGCACAAGGGCTGTCTGCACGGTATGTACGATGAGCACAAAGGTGACGGCGTCGTTCTCTGCTATTCCATATAGTATGAGGATAGTCTTGACCGCAAAGTGCCACGGTCCGGCTCCGTTGGGAGTTGGGACGATGACCGATATGCTGCCTACGATGAAAGAGACAAGCGCGGCTGTCAGACTGAGATGCTCCGTGAAGTCGAAGCAGTAGAATGTAATATAATAATGTAGGAAATAGCTTACCCAGATTGCCAGTGTGTAGAATACGAACAGCGGCTTGTTCTTTACGTTCCTGAGCGAGGTCATTCCTTCCTTTATATTGCATACGACCTTTTTCACTCCCGACAATATCGCCATCTTGTGTATGGCTACATACAGGAAGGCGATGGTGGTGACGGTGCATACGGCGGTCACAATGTATCCGGTGGCTGTGAATCCCCGCAGAATCTCAAGGATGCTCATTCCCGTCTCGTCGAAGAATGTGCCGAACACTTTTATCTGCATGAAAAACACCAATACCGCTATGGTCATGACCAGTAGTGAGTCGATGATACGTTCCGTGACCACTGTTCCCAATGCTTTAGGGAAGGAAGTCCCGTCATATTTTGTCAGAATCCCGCATCTTGCCACCTCGCCGATTCTCGGGATGACAATACTTAGCGCATACGACAGGAATACCGCGTGTACACAGTCGGACCTGCGCGGATACTCTCCCAGTGGCTCAAGGGTGGATTTCCACCGCAGTCCTCTGAACAATTGGGCTGTCACTCCGAATACGAGTGAGAACATCATCCACCACCAGTTCATTTCATGAAAAAAAGTATGGCGCAGGCTTGAAAAGTCAAAGTCGCGGTACATCCAGTACAAGATACCTCCTCCGAGCAGAATAGGGAGTATGATGTTAGATGTTTTCTTTATAATCTTGTTTGAGTTCAATGATCAACTGATTAAAATTCTTTATCTTTGCCGCCGTCTTTTGCCGGCATGTCTTTCAAAACCGAAATACCTTGCAAATATAGCGAAAGACGAAATAAGATTGAAATAAAAGAAACGAAAAAGTGCGTGCTGTCGGTTTTTGTCTGTGCGATATTCCCGGTCTGTTTTCGCGCTTTGCCCATATTGTGATTGAATAATGGATAAAGTAAAGCCTAAAAAATTTCTTGGTCAGCATTTTCTTACGGACATGAAGATTGCGAGTGACATTGCGGACACGGTTGATTTCTGCCCTTCGATTCCTGTGCTTGAGGTTGGTCCCGGCACCGGGGTTATGACACAATTCCTTCTGAAGAAGAGCCGTGAGCTGAAGGTGGTGGAGATTGATTTTGAGTCCGTGCCCTATTTGCATGAGCATTTTCCGGAGTTGGGCGACAATGTGGTTGAGGCTGATTTCTTGCAGATGGACCTTGAGAAAGTGTTCGGAGGCCGTCAGTTTGTGCTGACGGGTAATTATCCATATAACATTTCGAGCCAGATATTTTTCAAAATGCTTGAGAACCGTGCCCTCATACCGTGTTGTACGGGTATGATACAGAAAGAGGTGGCAGAACGTATGGCTGCCTCTCCCGGCTGCAAGGCATACGGAGTGTTGAGTGTTTTTGTGCAGGCATGGTATGATGTGGAGTATCTGTTCACCGTGCATGAGAATGTGTTCAACCCTCCGCCAAAGGTGAAGAGTGCCGTCATCCGTCTTACCCGCAATTCTACAGAGACACTTGGTTGCGATGAGAAGCTGTTCCGTCGCATTGTAAAGACTGTCTTCACCATGCGCCGCAAGATGATGCGCAACGGTATGAGACAGATTCTTCCTAAGGATTCCCCTTTGTTCAACGATGCTGTGATGACTATGCGACCTGAACAGCTCTCTGTGGCTGACTTTGTCGCTCTGACAAATCGTGTGGAGGAGGCTCTGAAAGGGTGAGTGGAATGTGGGGCTTTAGAATATTCTTGCTTCATCCGATATTTCGAGTGATGTACGATACACTGTGGGTATAGCCCTTATCGAATATATTGCAGCGTTTCCATACATCCATCGCATTGCTTGTACGGCTTTATAAACGGAAGTCTCAAGCCTGAACCATTCTGCCCACATATTGCAGGCAACAGTATGTGGGCAAGTGGTGTTTTGACATTATGTCACTTTGGATGGAAGGCGGATTTTAACATTTGGGGCGGCTGCCGACTTTGACTTTGTGTTTGATTTTTGGGTGTTTTGTTGGTAAGTTATTGATAATCAATTGAATGTGTTTTTAGAGAAAAATGTGCGGTTTTAGACGTAAAACGCATGGTTCGAGTCAAAATAGGATGTGTTGATAATCAGTGAGTTATGAGAATTTTGTCTTAAAAAGATCTTTTTTCGGGTTCAAAATCCATTTTTGTTTTTCGGGGCATGGAAAAAGTGGCTGTCGTCTTTTTGAGGATGTGATTCGGAAAAATATCCGATTTTGGGCCGAAAAACGGGCTTTGAAAATTTTGTGCGCCTTGAAAATAAAT
>JAMPEL010000013.1 GCA_023665185.1 Roseburia sp. | reverse complement strand
AGCTCCTCCCCCTAAGTTAGGGGAGGTGTCACGAAGTGACGGAGGAGTCTGTCTGATTTCATCTAAAACATACTTACAAAAAGTCAGGGAGTCTGTCTGAGCATACCAAAAACATCATACTTTAGCAGCTCATCTATATTCCGGATTATGTCCTCAGCCGTGGCGATAGGATTATCGTTAAATGCGGCACGTATGACAAGTGTCTTGTCGGCGACATATATGCGGGGAATTGTATAGTCGGCAAACAGCTTGAACACATCCGTTGTGCTTTGAGGCGAGAAGGGGAGGGTGATGTTGTTCTCCGTCCAGAACTTTTCGACAGACAGCCGCTCCTCTGCACGGCTGATACATAAAAACTCCACCTCCGGGTGTTCATAATACCAGTTGTAGACTTCTTGCATTCTTGGAATCTCCTGTCTGCAATCGGGGCAGGAGGTGTTGAAAAGCATGATGACACTGATTTTGCCGTATAAGTCGTTTGTGGCAATTGTGTCTCCATCATTTTTCTCTATGCGGAATGAAGGCAGCCTGTCTCCTTCCTTCAATTCAAAATCCGTATTGTCGCTCTGGGTGTCGTCCATGCAGCCGCCAAACAGCAGGCCGGCGAAAATGAAAATTATTCTGATGAATATTTTTTGTCTCATTGGGCTTACAAAAATTGAGTTTGTGTAAATGCTGTCAGTAAAATAACGGCAGGTTGGACACTTTTATTATACCGCCCATCTGTCAGCACGCTGATTTTGCAAGGCGGGTTCGGGCGAGGGACGATGGCGGCTGAGCGTTCCGTTTGGGTGGTTGCTCTGCGGATTTCCGAATTCGGCAGGGATATATAATCTGTGATCCGGCATGGTTTATTGTTTGAACTTGTTAAAGTTGTGTGATAAATGGGAGTTGTCGGAAGGTAGTTGGAGTAAAATGATTATATTTGCAAATCAGTCAAATAGGGATAAGAAAATAATGATTAGATATATAATTGTCGTTATGCTTGCCATATTTTCCTGCTGTTGTGTCTGGGCACAACGGGTGTCTAAGCTCGTCTTTACCGGAGAAGTTAATTTTGGAACTAATTATCGAAGGAAAGCACCGCAGAATATTGAATATGACAGGCAATATGATTTCGCAAAAGAGATATTTGCATCCGCGTCTGCCACCTTTACCACTCTCGGGACGGTGTTGATGGATGTGGACGGAACTCCGAACAAAAGCAACATGAACGGAATGGAACGTCTGATGCGTATGCCGGAGTGGTATGCCCGGGTATTGTCGGGAGCGGGATTCACGGGAGTGAGCCTGGTGGACAAGCATGTGGCTGACTTTGGTATTGAAGGACTTACTTCCACCACCAATGCCATGCGCGACAACCATCTGAGGTTTGCGGGTATAAAGTCGCTTCATGAGTATGAGATATTTGAGCGTCGCGGAATGAAATACGGATTTGCCGCTTTCGGCACTGCTGTTCACGCATCGGACATGCGCGATACGGTGGACATAAAGCGGGTGGTCAGTATGCTTGACAAGGAATGCGACATTGTGGTCGTGGCATTCAGTTTCCGGCCTCAGGGATTCCATATCAACTCCATTGACGGACGCGGGCATGTGAACACCCCATATTTGTCCGATGCGGAAGTCTTCGCTCGTTTCTGTATTGATGCGGGGGCGGACATTGTGTATGGCAACGGAGACGGGAATGTACATCCGATGGACTTGTACAAAGACCGACTTATCATATATGGTATGGGACGTTTCTGTGCCCCTTATGTGCCCTCTGTCAGCGGAGAGAAAAAATATGCTCCGGTGGTGGAGGTGTCGGTGTTTGACGACGGCACGTTCAAGGAGGGATTTGTCCATTCATTTCGCCGTACCGAGCAGCAGTCGCGCCTTGTTCTCGATGCAGGGAAAGAGGCTGTAAAGCGTATGAAGGTACAGACAGAGCGTGATTTTCCCTCGTCCGACTTGTTCATCTCCAATGAGGGAGAGATACATGCAAAGTCGCAAAGTGCAAGGGCACTTGCCTTGAAGCTTGTAAACGAGGCGGAGAAACATCAGGGCAAGCGGTATCGCGGAGGGGCTATGGGACCGATGGTGTTCGACTGTTCCGGATTTACAAGCTATGTGTATTTACAGTTGGGTATCAAACTGAAACGCTCTTCCCGCGACCAATATACGGAGGGGGTGGCTGTGGATAAGGATAATCTGATGCCGGGCGACCTGGTTTTCTTCAAAGGCTCTGCCGCCTCACGCACAATAGGCCATGTGGGTATGGTGGTGAGTGTGGACAAGGAAGGCAGGACGTTCAAGTTTATACATGCGTCGCCAAGCCGGGGAATCGTAATTGATGACTTTTCCCGCATGGCATATTATATAAAGAGATATGTAGGTGCGAGGCGAATATTAAATTGAATGATAGAAAAAACTTAAATATATTGCTATGAGTAGAAAAAAAATGAGTCTGGTGGCGGGGATATTGTTTGCTCTGCCGTCAGTTATGGCCGGGCAGACATCCGGTTGGATAGATGTGACATCCGAGTATGTCAGGAATGCCGGGTTCGACAATAACTCCAATACCGGCTGGACATTTACAAGCAACGCTTGGAGCCAGAATGTCGACTACGATGCCATGGAGTTCTGGAATGGCACTTTTGATATTTGGCAGACAGTTTCCGTGCCTTCCGGAAAATATAGGATTTCGGTACAGGCATATTTCCGCACAGGAGACAACAGGGAGGCATATAACCGTTACACGGCGGGAACGGACAATGTGACCGGATATTTGTATGCCAATTCCGACCGGACGGCAATTGCCAATGTGTATTCTGAGTCGTTGACGGAAAATGTGTACGGCAACTGCTGGGGAACCGGATGGGGACAACAGTCTTATTATCCTAACGGTATGGCAAGCGGCGCGTATTGTTTCGGGTATGACATGTATCAGAACAGTGTGGAGACAGAGGTGACAGACGGTACGTTGCGTTTCGGACTCGTGAATGAGGCATGGGCGTCAAACAACTGGTGTATGTTCGACAATTTCCGTCTGGAATATTATGGAAATCTTGTCCTGATAACAAGCATCAAGCTTTCGTCATCGGTTTGTTCTCTTGTGGAAGGCGAGACTGTCAGACTGACAGCGCAGATAATGCCTCAGAATGCCACTTTCAAGACTTTGAGCTGGAAGAGCAGCAATACAGCCGTGGCTACAGTGTCGGAGGACGGTACGGTGGTGGCCCTTTCTTCCGGAAGTGCGGTGGTGACAGTGGAGGCAAAAGACGGCAGCGGCATAAGCAAGTCGTGTATCGTCCGTGTGTCGAAAAACTCGGCAGACGCCTCTTCGCTTGTCATCAATGAGATACAGTCGGCAAACGTGGATATGTTTGTAGACCCTTCTTTCAACTATGGAGGATGGGTGGAACTTTACAATCCGACGGACAAGGCTGCCAGTATCAACCGCTTCTATGTGAGCGATGACATAAACGACTTGAAGAAGTTCAGACTCCCTTCCAATACCGGTGCCATACCGGCGGGAGGTTTCAAAAATATATGGTTTGACCACCATGAGGTGAATGCCTCTCAGGTCGATTTCAAACTTGACTGTGATGGTGGTACAATCTATATATCGGATGAGGACGGAAACTTGGTGGCCCAGCAGAGTTATCCGGCAGCTGTGTCACGAACATCGTATGCGCGCATGGCTGACGGTGAGGGTGAATGGGGGCTGACAGCAGAGCCGACTCCACAGGGAAGCAATGCGGAAAGCACGTTTGCCACAGACAGAGTGGCTGCTCCTGTGGTGAACCATGACTCCCGTTTCTTTACCGGCTCATTGTCTGTATATGTGGATGTGCCTGATGGTGTGACGCTCCGATATACGACAGACGGAACTACTCCGACACTTTCAAATGGTATGACAAGTGCCACCGGTCTGTTCAATGTGCGGGAAACGTCAGTCTATCGTTTCCGCTTCTTCAAGGACGGAATGCTGCCGAGCGAGGTGGTGACACGCTCTTTCCTTTATGAGGACAAGGAATACAAGTTGCCGGTCATTTCTGTGGTTACAGACCCGGTAAATCTTTATGACGACAGTTTGGGCGTATATGTAAAAGGTGTCAATGGACGTACAGGTAACGGACAGTCGACTCCGTGCAACTGGAATATGGATTGGGACAGACCTGTCAATTTTGAATATATTACTACTGACGGTGAGATGGCTGTCAATCAGGAGGTGGACTTTGCCATGTGTGGCGGATGGAGCCGTGCGTGGACTCCTCATTCATTCAAGCTCAAGGCAAGCAAGGTGTATGAGGGACGCAACTTCTATGAATACCAGTTCTTTGCCGACAAGCCTTATCTGAAACATAAGACATTGCAGATACGCAACGGTGGCAATGACACTTATTGCAGGATAAAGGATGCGGCTCTTCAGACAATAGTCAGCACATCGGGCATTGATATTGACGGACAGGCATATCAGCCAACCATGCACTTTATCAACGGACAGTATATCGGTGTAATCAATATGCGCGAGCCGAACAACAAGCACTTTGCTTATGCCAACTACGGACTTGACTCGGACGAGATAGACCAGTTTGAGATGAGTCCTGACTCAGGCTATTGCCAGATGTGTGGTACGGAGGACAGCTTCCTGCGCTGGTACGAGCTTTCTGCAAATGCTGCCAATAATGATGTGTATGAGGAGATAAGGCAGATGGTGGACATGGATGAGTTTATCGCTTACATGGCTACGGAGTTCTGGCTGGGTGCCACAGACTGGCCACAGAATAATGTCAAGGCTTTCAAACCGAAGGCAGAAGGTGGAAAATTCCGCTTTGTGCTTTTCGACCTTGACGGCACGTTTGCCACTACCGACCCGTTCAATGTTTTTGCCAACAAGCAGACTTATACGTTTGACTATATCTATGACACGGATTCCCGTATTACTGCGGAGATAAAGCTGGTGACTATTTTCCTCAACATGTTGAAGAATGACAGTTTCCGCCGTCAGTTTGTCGATACCTACTGTTTGATGGGCGGAAGTGTGTTTGAGCCTTCACGTTGTATGGAGATTATAGACAGTCTGACAAATAATGTGGCTGCCATGATGGCATACGAGAACGCTTCGCCTTCCGGCACAGCCAATGACTTGAAAAACAGATTGGCGAACAGAAACAGCACGATGATAAATGCCTTGAAACGTTATTCGGCTTTCAAGCTGACTTCTACAGAAGGTGTCTCAGCATCTTTGTCCTCCAATATATCTGAGGCGCGCCTGTCTGTAAACGGTGTGCCTGTGCCGACAGGAAAATTCGACGGCATACTGTTCCCGCCTGTGACACTGACAGCGGAAGCTCCGGCAGGATACCGGTTTGTTGGATGGAAGACCCTGAGCGGCGATATGGAGGAATTGTTCTCATACGGCTCAGACTGGAAATATTATGACAAAGGCTCGCTTGACTCACAAAACTGGCAGGCAGTGTCATATACGGGTGCATGGAGCAGCGGAAACGCACCGCTCGGATATTTTACTTCCGACCCTTCTAACGGACGCGGCTATGCCACATTCCTTGAGTATGGAACGAATGCGAACAGCAAGCGGCCTACTTATTATTTCAGAAAGACTGTCGTGTTGGACAATGCGCCTTCGGCAGGCGATTTGTTCCGACTCGGATATGTGGCTGACGACGGCTTTATCGTGTATGTGAACGGAGTTGAGGCGGCACGCTATAATATGCCTTCCGGCACTGTGACTTTCAACAGTTATTCTACTACATACGCAGACGGAAATCCTGACAGGGGAACAGTGTCGTTGCCTGCCGAGTTGTTTGTGAAGGGCGAGAACGTGATTGCCGTGGAATTGCATAACAATAGCGGAAATTCCACAGATATTTATTGGGATGCCAATCTTGCAACCACAATGTCTATTGCGGGCAGCGATAATATTCTTAGTGAGGAGGAAGTGTTCGACATGCCTGCAAACGGTGATTTGAACCTTATGGCATGTTATGAGCGTTTGACTGATGAGGAACTGGCTGAGAACGGCGCGGCTCCGGTGAAGGTGAACGAGATTAGCGGTGACAACAGCATATATGTAAACGACTACTACAAGAAGAATGACTGGGTGGAGTTATACAACACTACAGACGAGCCTGTGGATGTGGACGGAATGTATATCAGCGACAATATATCGAAGCTGACGAAATATAGAATCTCTGCTGATGGTTCTGACATAAACACTGTGATACCTCCACACGGTTATCTTGTGATATGGTGTGACAAGCTTGTGCCGCTGAACCAGCTGCATACTTCTTTCAAACTCGATAAGGATGGAGGCTGTGTGGTTTTGTCTGCTTCGGATGAGGCTTGGCGCGACACGCTTTATTATCCTCTTCATACGGGCGACATGTCTGTCGGTTTGTATCCTGACGGAGGACGTGATGTGTATGTGATGTCAAAGCCTACTATCGGGGCGATGAACATCATGACCAGCTATGCGGAACAGTATGTGGAGCCGATAATCCCGGATGCGATAGAGGGTACGCGTGAGGACGAAGGCGATGTGTTCGACATTGCCTACCATGAGGGAACAGTGTCTGTAAGCGGCAGTGGCGCGTATAACGCTTCATTGGATATATATACAATGACCGGACAGACTTGCATGGCAAACCGCTTGTCTTCTTCATCAGGCAAGTCTTCTGTATACGTGGGAAATCTTCCTGCTGGAGTGTATGTGGTATATGTAAGGGATGATGCAGGAAATGAGCAGACTTTGAAATTTGTCGTCAGATAATGGATTGACCGTTTTCGTGAAACGGTTCTGACAAGAGAAAGGCGGACAAGTGGGTGATGTACCTCGCTTGTCCGCCTTTTCTGTTCTTGTTTGTAGAGGTTGTCGCTCATGCTACTGAAGTCTTCCCGCCGCTTTCAGATATTTCGTATGGGCAAGGAACAGTTGGCAGCGTGCCTCCACCTCGTTGGCTGAGGCCTGTTGCCACAGCGATTGTGCCTCAAGAAAATCGGATAACGGCTCGAATCCAACCTCATACTGCTGTTTCGACATCTTCATGTTTTCCGTAGCCTGTTCCAGTGATTTCCGGGTGAGCCGTAGTTCCGTGTCCGCCTCAGTGATGTTGTTTATACATTGTGTCAGTTCAAGCGTCATTTGCTCATTGGCATTCTCCTGTTCCAGTATGCTGATTCGCTGCTGCGCTTTGGCAGAGCGTATCTTGTTGGCACCCTCTCCGAAGTTGAACACGGGGATTTTTACGCTGACCATGAATGAGGCTGTGCCGCTGTCGAGCAGTTTCTTGCCTGCAATTTCTATACCATTGTTGTAGGTATATCCGCCCGCAAGTGCCACATTAGGAAGAAAATCGCTTTTGGTCAGTTTAACTTTTTGGCGCGCCAATTCCACTTTGTCAGCGAGTATTGCCACTTCCGGACGTGCGCTGATGTCCTGTACGAGGGCTGTATGGTTGTTGATTTTCTTATCTGAAAATTCATTCTCGTCTACTCCTATGTCGCTTGTCAATGGCATTCCTGTTACATGGCACAGGCTCATACATGCCAGCCGATAGGCATTGTCCGCCTTTTGGATGTTGAGTTCCGCCTCATTGATTTTTACCTGCACTTTCATCATGTCGTTTCTGGTTTTCATGCCATGCCGCACCGCGCTTTCCACGTTCTTCAACAGCTCGTCCAGCGTTTGCTTGTAGCTCCGTGCCACTTTCCCGAGTTCTTTCGCCTTGACTGCCAGTGCGTATGCCTCGTCAGTCTTCATGATAATCTCGCTTTGCGACAACCGAATGTTTTGCGATGCCATTTGCTTGCCGAGCTTTGCCATATTGTATGCTGCTGTAATCTTGCCTCCCATATAGATTGGTTCCTCAAACATGATGCCTCCAGTGAACACATTCTTTATTTTGTATTCCAGTTTCTGGTCTGGAAAGTCGGCATATTGCAGCATCGTGTATTGTCCGTTTGCGTCAGGCTTTACCGCAGGCAGGTAATTGCCGGATGCAGCATCGAGGGTGTATATGGGCAGATGTCCTCCTGATATGGTAAGGTCGCCTTTTCCAAAGCTGTAAAGGTCGGTGGCAATAAGATTGATTTTCGGGAAGAAATTAGCTTTGTATGCTTTTACATCGTATCCGGTTTGTTCCAGTTTGATGTGCGAGGCTTTCAGCTCTTTGTTGTTTTCCACCGCTTTGCTTCTGCATTCTTCCAACGACAGTAGGGTAGTTTGTGCGCAAAGGCTATAGTTGAGTCCGATGACAAGAACGGATGAAATGATATATCTTTTCATGACAATATTATTTTATCTTGAAGAACAGTGAATATAATACAGGAATGAATATGAGCGTGATGAGGGTGCCGACAAACAGTCCGCCCATGATGGTGACGGCAAGTGAGCCGAACATGGAGTCTGTCACCAGTGGAATCATGCCGAGAATGGTGGTCAGCGAAGCCATCATTACAGGGCGCAGACGGCTCTTCGAGCTGTTTATCAAAGCCTCTCTCGGTGCCATGCCGCTGCTTATTTCGAGATTAATCTCGTCCATGAGCACAATGCCGTTCTTTATCATCATGCCAATCAGTCCAAGCACTCCGACAATGGCCACGAATCCGAAGTCTTTTCCCGACAGCAATACTGTAGGTATCACTCCGATGAGTATCAGCGGTATGCAGCAGAATATGATAGCTGGTTTCTTGTAGTCTTTGAAAAGCATTATCAATATCATAATCATGATGACAATAGACATTGGGAAGTTGTTGAACAGATAGCGCAGCGACTGGTCGCTTGCTTTCTTTTCGCCTTCCCACGACAGAGAGTATCCTGCTGGAAGTTCTATCGCCTCAATCTTTTTCGCAATGGCTTTGCGTGCCGCCTCTGTTCCTGTTCCCGGACGAGGACTGCACTGTACTCTCTGTGTGCGCTGTCCGTTGTAACGCATCACAACAGGCTCTTCCCATTTGATGTCAATGCCTTTTGCCACTTGTCTCATTGGTGTGGTCTGTATGAGAGACTCTATGACTTCCTCCTTGTCCATTGTCCCCGCCATGAGCTTCTGCACGGTAGAGCGGTTCATCACCTTATTTATATTAGGCAATATGCCGAATACAGCCACATTGTCAAGCCGTTCAATCTCATTTCCGTTGTCGTCTGTACATTTGATGTAGATGTTCTCGGGATGGATTCCGTCATAGAATGTGCCGACAGGTATGCCGCCCGTATAGGCAAGTATCGACATGCTTACATCGCTGCGGCTGAGTCCGCTTATTCGTGCTGAAGGCTGGTCGTAGTCGATTGTCAGTACCGGAACCTGAGGTTCCCAGTCGGTGGTCGGCAGATAGACCACGTCGCTTTGACGCACAATATGGAGCGCGCTGTCGCACAGTGCGTGCAACACTGCCGGGTCAGGACCGTGGAAACAGGCTTCTATCGGATATTTCTTGAACATCAGGTTGTAGCGTTTCAGTTTGATATACGCATCAGGATAGCGTTTGGACAGCTCGTCCTGAATTTCCGTGATGTTGTTTACAAGTGCTTTTGGCGACTCGAAGTCGATGATAAGCTCTCCGTATGAAAGTGAAGGAGTGGCGATGCTGCGCACAAGATTGTAGCGGCTTGGAGTGCCTCCTACGGAAGCCGTCACATGCTTCACCTCCTTACGGCTACCCAGATATTTTTCTATCTCGGTCAAGTCTTTCTCCACTTGTGTAGAGTTGGTTCCTTCCGGCAACTTGTACTCCATATACAATTGGTCGTACTCCATGTCAGGGAAGAATGCTTGGTTCAGAAATTTGTAGCACACCGCGCTTCCGGCAAGCAACACAACCGCTGTGATGACAATTAGCAGGCGGTGGTTAAGTCCGAAGTTGAGAATCTTCGACAATATGCCGTATGCTTTGCCCGAATAGGCAGCCTGATTGTTATCTACCTTGTCTGCCTTCAGCATTTTGTCTGCCATAATAGGAACATGCAGCAGGGCAAGAAGCCAGCTCAACAACAGTGATACTGCCATGACGATAAACAGGTCGCGCACATAAACACCTGCTGTGTCAGGACTGAGGAAGATGGGCAGGAATGCCAATATGGCAATGAGAGTCGCACCGAGCAAAGGCATGGCGGTTTTGCGCCCGATGCTTGTCAGTGCCTCCATGCGCGGCTTGCCTTGCTTGAGATCGACAAGTATTCCATCGACAATGACAATGGCGTTATCGACAAGCATTCCCATTGCAAGGATGAAAGAGGCAAGCGACACTCGTTGCAGTGTGCCGTCGAATCCTTGCAGAATGAGGAATGATCCGAACACGATGACCACAAGGCTCACACCGATTATCACACCGCTCTTGAATCCCATAGCAAAGATGAGTACCACCACTACTATGATAACAGATTCAAGCAGGTTGATGAGGAATGTGTTGAGCGCATCGGACACACGCTCTGGCTGGAAGAATACTTTGTGGAACTCGATTCCTGCCGGCATAGTCTCGGTCAGCTCACTGATTTTGTCCTCTACAATCTTTCCTACTTTTATTATGTCGTAATCGGCTGAGCAGGCAATTGACAGACCGAGTGCGCGTTCTCCGTCTCTCTTCAGTTCGTTGCGGGTAGGAGTCTCGTATGATTCATATACATTGGCAATGTCTCGTATGCGCAACTGGTCTTCATCATGTCCTTGAATGAGCATGTCGGCAATGTCGTCCACCGTTCTGAATTTGTCGTTTACAGTCACACGTATGCGGTTGCTTCCGTTGTTGTAATATCCCGAATATGCCGTCTTGTTCTGATTGCTCAGGGTTTGTATCACCTCTGTGGGCATAACACCGAGATTTGCCATTTTGTCTTCCTTCAACTCGATGTTGATGCAGTCGGAGCGTTTGCCGTATATGTCTACCCGTGTCACTCCATCTATGTTGCACACTTCCCGCTTCACCATTTCCGCATAGTCCGACAGTTCCCTGTCTTTCAGTCCGTCGCCGGTCATGGCATAGAACATTCCGTACACGTCACCGAAGTCGTCCTTTACAGCCGGTGTGCTTGCTCCTGAAGGCAGTTTCGTCTGCGTATTGCTTACTTTTCGTCTGAGCATGTCCCATTGCTGTTCCACCTGTTCGTTGGGAATGGTGGTTTCCAGTTCTACGGTGATAATGCTCAGGTCGGGGTAGGACTGACTCTGCACGTTGTTCACTCCCGACATTTCCCTGATTGATTTTTCAAGCATGTCAGTCACTTCCAGTTCTACTTGATGTGCTGATGCACCAGGATAGGTTGTCACCACCATTGCTTGTTTCACTTTGATGGCAGGGTCTTCGAGCTTGCTCATGGAGTTGTACGACAGTATCCCTCCGATGACAAGGCATATTATAAAGAAGTTGATGAGCTTTCTGTTGTCCAATGCCCATTTACTGTAGTCTGTCATAATTTGTCTGTTTATATGGATATATTAATAGGAGTAGGGGAATACGCGGGCTGATAACTGTCGAAAGTAAGGTTGCTTGCCTCCTCTTCATTCCTATACCAGTGATTGCTTGTGTCAGGGTTTATTTCATTCCTCCTACGTTGCTCTGAGTTGTTTTAGGCAGCGGGCTTACTTTCTGTCCTTCGGTGAGATGACGTGTTCCTGTCGCCACGACAGTCTCTCCTTCGGCAAGTCCTGAAATGATGACTGTGGTGCCGTCCGTCTTCAGCATTCCGACTGTCACAGCCTTCTCTTTCAGTGTGCCGGAAGTTTGGTCGAGAACAAAAACTGCGGTCTTGCCGTTTTTGTGGAATACGGCGGTTGAAGGGACTGATACAGTTCTGCTTCCGTTTCCTTCGTTGGAGGCATAGACCATAGTGGTCATTCCTGGAGTAATTTTCTTTTTGTCGAGTTCGCCTTTAATGCGAAGCCGCACGGCATACAGCTGGCTGGCATTGGCGTCTTTGCTTGTACGCACAATTTCCAAAGGGAATGTCTGTTCAGGAATGATGTCGAATGAGCATTTGAATCCTCCCAGTGTTTCGAGTCTTGAAAAATCGGACGCAGGGATGAAAATCTCCACTTCTGTGTTGCCGCTGGTAAACATTGACACTACCGGCATACCTGCTCCTACAGTCTCACCAGATTGGTGAATCAGTGTCTGCACATATCCGTCGATAGGCGATTTCAGTTTGGTGTCGGCAAGCTGGTTGCGGTGGTTGTTCAGCTTTTCTGTAATCTGTTGCAGTCCGTATCGGGCTTTGTCGTAATTGCTGGCGGTTGTGTTCCCTTCTTTATACATGGCCATAACTCTTTCGGCATCGGCTTTGATATGCTCATATTCAGCTTGTGTGGCTCCGAGCTGTACCTTATAGTCTCTGTCGTCTATCTCGGCAATGACTTGCCCTTTCCTCACATGGTCGCCTTCTTTGACACGCATGGCGACAATCGGTCCGCTGACTCGGAATGCCACATTGATGTCCTCGGAAGCTTTTGTGCGTCCGGGCCATGACATTTTTCCTACTTTATCCGTGCTTACGGCTTCTGCCGTATTGACGAATACGGTTTCCAATGCCTTTTCATTCTTTCCTCCACAACTGAATAATGACAGTATTGTGGTTGCGGCAATTAATCCCAAACAGTTCTTTTTCATACTCTTATTGTGTCTTGCTTTATTTTCTTGTTGCAAAATTATATCACTTTTATTTTTCTGTAAAGGCTATTATATACTATTCATTGGTCAAAAAGTATGATATGATAACAAATATCTGTTTTTTTTGTTGCGAAAAACCTGACTTTTTGGTTATTTTGTATGTAATGATATTTCGAGGTAAAGAAAATATCCGTTTTTCTTGCTTTAAATTTAAATGGTAGTATGGTCAATAAAGTGATATATCGGTCTTTGGACAATACAGACAAGGATATTCTTGGTGCGGAAGAATATCCGGTGCAGATAGAATACTCTGGTATGGTGTTTTGTGCCTCCGGATGTATGGAACTCAATATTGACGGGATTGATTACAGTCTGAGTGCTTGCATGATGATTGTATATTTCCCAAATTCATTGATTCATATAAAAAGCAAAAGTTCCGATTTCTCAGGATTTGTGCTTGATGCCGATTTTGAGACTGTACAGCCTTTGTTATATAAAGTGTCGGACATCAACCGTCTGTTGCTTATCCGCAGAAAGCCTGTGGCGGTGCTGACTGAATGTCAGGCTTCTTCCTTGAAAATGTATATCAGACTTTATTGTGAGCATATTGAGAAGCATAAGCGGTTTGCCGGAATGTCGGAAGAAATGCATGCTATTCAAATCAGCAGTCTACAGACAGAGCTTTTGGGCAACTGCCTGCTTCTGGAGATTGTTTCTTTCTATATCAGCATAGATGCCGATAAAGTGCATGTAGACAGAAATGAAGAGGTCGTGCAGAAGTTCATATCCATGCTTTACCGGCATTACAAGAAAGAGCATGAGGTGGCATTTTATGCCGAAAGGCAGTTTGTCACAACCCGTTATTTTTCTACTATCATAAAGAACCGTTCAGGAAAGACACCAAGCTGGTGGATTGCCAATGCTTTGCTGGCGGAGGCGAAAAGGCTTTTGGGCAATACCAATATGTCGGTAAAAGAAATCTCGGAATATTTGAATTTTCCAACACAGTCTTATTTCGGAAAATGGTTTAAGAAACATACTGGAACTGGACCTTCTGAGTTTCGACGCTGATGCCGCAAGGAGTGTCAATCACTCTTGTCGGCATTTTCATGGGGAGACTGATGTCTTGTAATATGTGTGGGAGGTTGGTAAATATGCTCTTGACGGATGTTTTTTTGTATTTGGACAGAGTTTTTTTGACTTTTTGTAAGTATGTCTTAGATGAAATCAGACAGACTCCTTTACTTTTTGTAAGTGTGTTTTTAGATAAAATCAGACAGACACCTCCGTCACTTCGTGACACCTCCCCTAACTTAGGGTAGGAGCTATATACCTTGTTAATCAATATGTTAGTTTCTCTGCAAATACGGTAACTTGGTTCCTCCCCTAAGTTAGGGGAGGTGTCACGAAGTGACGGAGGAGTGTGTCAAACACAATAATACAATACTGTTAAAATGCAGACAAATATTGAATGTTCCTGACAATTTGATATGTTAAATCCCGTCTTCGTAGAATCGCCTCAAAATGAACCGAACCTTACCTCGGTTGCAAAAACGCGATTCTACGGAGGTTTTCAAACCTCGAAAACCGAGCAGACAAACAGGACAATCTGCGCGACTAAAAGATATAGAATTTCAACCCCAAACACACCTTTTCCACCCAAAAGCCCAGTAAAACCCAAAATTACAAGGTGCTGAAAATTTATTTCCAAGGCACACTGATTTTTTTCGCAAGGTGAACGAAATTTATTTTCAAGGCGCACAAAATTTTCAAAGCCCGTTTTTTGCCCCAAAATCGGGCTTTTTTCCCAATTGTTTCCTCAAAAAGACGACAGCCGCCTTTTCCATGCTCCGAAAAACAAAAATGGATTCTGCACCCGGAAAAAGACTTTTTTAAGACAAAATTTTCATAACTCACTGATTATCAATGCGTCCTATTTTGACTCTTACCATGCGTTTTACGTCTAAAACCGCATACTTTTCGCTAAAAATATATTTGACTGATTATCAATTATTTACCAATAATGCATCCGAAAATCAAGTACCAGCTCAAAGCCGACAGCCGCCTCAAATGTTAAAATTCGCCTTCCGTCCAAAGTGACATAATGTCAAAACAGCCCTTGCCCGCATACTGTTGTCCTGCAATATGCGCGGCAGAATGGCTCAGGTTTGAGACTTCCGTTTTAAAGCACATACAAGCGATGCAATGGATATATGGAGACGCTGTAATATATTAAGGGCTATCCCACAGTGTATCGCATATCACTCAAAATGCCGGATGAACCTAAAAAAGGAAGTAAACATCTGCTTATAGATGTTTACTTCCTTTTTAATAAGATAAATATGCAATTCCTACGAAAGGAAAGATATAAGTACACCTGCTGCTACCGCAGAACCAATAACACCTGATATGTTTGAAGACATACAGTAGTTGAGCACGTGATTTTTAGGGTCGTATTTAGTTGCAATTTCATTACATACACGGCTTGCCATTGGGACGGCTGAAAGTCCGGTAGCACCAATAAGTGGATTGATTTTCTTCTTTGAGAAAATATTTACAACCTTGACCATCATGATGCCGGAAGTGATAGACAGAGCGAAAGCAAGGAATCCACCTACCACAATGCCTATTGTTGTCCAGTTGAGGAATGCCTGTACTGTCATTGTCGCACCTACACAAAGTCCGAGGAATACAGTGGCTGTGTTCATGATACTGTTGCTGACAGTGTCGAACAAACGGCTGGTGTCAGAACCGATTTCCTTTAGCAGGTTACCGAACATAAGCATACCTATCAGACTCACTGCGGAAGGTACAAAAATGGCAACAACTGTAGTCACTGCGATAGGGAATATAATCTTTATCACCCGCATGTTCTTTATCTCGTTTTTGCTTGGATAAAGCTTGTCCTGCTCCTTCATGTTTATCATAAGCTCTTTCTTTGAGCAAGTCAGTTTGACAACCAAAGGAATGATTACAGGTACAAGTGCCATGTATGAGTATGCGGCAATGGCTATCGGACCAAGAAGGTGTGGAGCCAGTTTGATTGTTGTATAGATGGCTGTTGGACCGTCCGCACCTCCGATAATGCCAAGTGACGCTGCTTCTTTCAAAGTGAAGCCCATGAGGAATGAGCATAGAAGCACTGCGAAGATTCCGAGCTGTGCTGCGGCCCCAAAAATGGAAAGACGGAGGTTGCGAAGCATTGGTCCGAAGTCGGTCAGTGCACCTACTCCCATGAAAATGATTGGGGGAAGGAAGCCGGTCTTAATCAACATGTAATAAAGAAAGTTCATCAGACCCAAATCATGTGCGATGGCAGGAAGTGACATTTCCCAAATATTGTACACTTTGCCATCCTTGATGATTTCTCCTGTTTCTGTTGCTTGAAGTACCCCCATCTCGCCACCTGGGAAGTTGGCTATCAACACACCGAATGC
Organism: Roseburia sp.; assembly: GCA_023665185.1. Lineage (GTDB taxonomy): Bacteria > Bacteroidota > Bacteroidia > Bacteroidales > Bacteroidaceae > RGIG8745. Next base: position 47,388 of record JAMPEL010000013.1, on the reverse strand, counting down.
AATGGGAATTAGCAGCAATGGCTCATAATGTTTGACTATACCAAGATACAATAGTACAAATGCTATAGCGTACATTATAAGATAAGACGGATCGGCAATCAAATTGCTGAAAGCCGTCATTTCATATAGATTGTTGAATATTTCGTTCATTTTGTCTTTAAGTTTGTAAGTCTTTGTTTGAGTTTTTATTTTTTTGTTCTCAGTTCCTAAGTTTGTCAGTTCTCAATACATACATGTGATTGTATGACAATGTAAGATTGAAGAACCGACAAACTTATAAACTTAAAAACTTAAGATTATCCGATTTTCATGATTACATCATCTTCTTCAACGGAATCACCGGAATTGACGAGAATTGCAGTAATTACACCATCGCGGTCTGCACGGATGGCATTGTAAGTCTTCATTGCCTCAATATATCCGACTACATCACCGTTCTTTACAGCATCACCTACATTTTTCGGTGTCTCGTTAGAATCTTTTACACGGTAGAATTTTCCTTCAAGCGGTGCAAGAAGATCCGCGCCTTCACCAACAGGAGCATTAGCTGGTGCTGCTGTTGGAGTGTTAGGTTTTTCATCGCCGTATGCAATGTCTACTTTGTAATTTTGTCCGTTTACATTGACTGTAATGCTCTTTGGAAGTTCGGAAGTGCCTTTTGGAGCATTCTTGGCCTCTTTACGTTTTGCCAAATCAGCTTCAAAATCAGCTTTTGCTTTGCCGCTTTTGTAAGCCTCGTACTGTGTCGGATGCATTGAATATTCAAACAACTCCTCATCATCTGCTCCAAGTTCCCATCCTTTTTCTTGCATTTTCTTACGGTAGTCTTCAAGATCATCCGGATAGTTAGCCTGTGGGTCGCTGTCCATGAACTGTCGTCCTTCGGCTTTTGCCATTTCGATAATTTCCGGTGCTACAGGACCTGGCAGACGTCCGCTCTTGCCAAGAATCATATCCCAAATGTTGTCGGCAATCATTGACCAGCGTTCTTTTCCTTTTTCCATCTGAATGACATTCATCAGAGCAAGATTCTTGACATATTGGCTGAATGGAGTTACAAGACACGGATATCCTACTTTTGGCCATACGTATGCCACCTCATCGAAAAGCTTCACAAGAATTTCATCTGTGGTAAGTTCTTTCTGGCCATGTTTTACTTTCCATTTGTTTAGTGAAGTAAGGTTTTCCTCAAGGTCAGTCATCAGTGAACCCATCATACCTCCCGGAAGTCCCGGCTTAACAAGGAGGGAGTTGTTGAGACGGTTCAAGTCTGGACAATAATATCCGAGGAAGTCGTCCATCATCTCTTGAATCTGTGTACGTACTTCCATGTAGGCTTCCATATTTATGTCTTTAACTTTGAAACCTGCGTCTTTCAACATCTCCTGTACTGCTATGATGTCTGCATGTCCTGTACCCCATGCTAATGGAGCCACTGCCGTGTCAACATAATCACAACCATTTTTGCAGACTTCAAGGATTGATGCCATATTGAATCCTGGACCGGCATGTGAGTGGTATTGTATGATAATGTCTTTTTTATATGCTTTTATGCCAGCTGTAATCTTTCCGAGAGATTCCGGACGTCCTATACCTGCCATATCCTTGAGGCATATCTCATCTGCACCGGCATCGATTAGTTGCTTGGCAAGGTCTACATAATATTCTACTGTATGGATAGGGGAGTGAGTAATGCAGAGCGAAGCCTGTGCAATCATGCCAGCTGCTTTGGCATATTCGATAGAAGGTATGATGTTACGTGTGTCATTAAGACCGCAGAAAATTCTTGTGATGTCTGTCCCTTGTGCTTTTTTTACCTTGTAGAACAGTTTTCTCAAATCTTTTGGACATGGACTCATACGCAATGCGTTTAGTGCGCGGTCGAGCATGTGTGTCTGTATTCCTGCCTCATGGAATGGACGTGTCCATTCACGTACCGCCTTGTTAGGATTCTCTCCGAAAAGAAGATTTACTTGCTCAAAACCTCCTCCGTTAGTTTCTACACGGTCGAAACATCCCATCTTTATAATTGCTGGAGCAACTTTTACCAATTGGTCTACGCGTGGCTGGTATTTACCGGCACTTTGCCACATGTCACGGAAAACCAGACTAAACTTCACTTCTTTATTCATGTCGTTTTATAATGATTATTTTTATACTTGGATTAAATTTCTTTTTTGTATGTCCCTTTCTACAAAGCTTGTTCCATATAGGGAAAATCACATTTTTGTGATGTTGGTTACAGAACCTTTCCCATTTGTAAGCTTGTCAACTGTAGCTTTTATTATAGCTTGCGTATTAACGTCAATAGGTGTTGCTGTTGCTGTCGGTTTCTTTTTCTGACTGGTTTCTTCAGCAGGAGCAAACTTATTGACAAGTACGATCAAGCATTTTCCGAGGTTGATGACAATCGTTAGAATGAGGAAGACTGTAATCATACCTACAACCAAGAGCTGTAATGCTCCGAATATTGATTCTTCCATGTTTGAGTGTGTTTTGTTTGTTTATTTTACCTTAATTATTTACACTTGTATGTTTTTGCTGTCTTTGAAATAGTCTTTTTTGAATGTCTATGGCATTTATTTATCAAATAGAGTGAATCTTGTAAATATTGTCATTCTACATCAAAAAGTACGCTTCTTATGATAGCTGCAAATTTACTTATTTTTATTTGAATTATATGCAATAAGTCTTTTGGATTTGCTGTTTGTGGTGAAAAAGAACAGATGCTATTTCTCTTTTTGTCTTTTTCTATTGATGATTTTGCTTTCCAAATGTAAAAGTGGCTGTCTGACAATGAAAGTGAAGTGCCCCCAAAAAGTTTTTATACAACTTTTTGGGGGCACTTCATGTTCGGGTTCGTTTCCTCTAATTATGGGCAAGTGCTTTCAGGCTGACCTCGATTTTAGTTTTGGTCAGACCTTTCAGCCTTAGTCTCCTGAGCTTGTCGCACTCCTTGATTTGCCCAAACACAGCTTCCGACTCAACCCAGTCGGCTGCTTCTGTGTTTCAATTCCTGCTCACTCGTCAGAAGTTCCCGTGCCCCCTCCTTGTAATCATCAAAGGTGTGATACCCTCTATCTGTCTGTTCCTTTTTGATTTATGGTATTGCCCCTAATGGGTTCCTTTCGCATCGTGTAGCTCTGTAGATGATGACATCATCATGAATGTCAGGAACTAAAAGGACTGATTTCTTCATCTGTTCACAATTTTACGGATCGGCTCAACTTGCTGATTGCCCATATTGCGCTCAACGATGTCGAGTAACGCGTTGAGCTGAACTGTTGTAACACCGAGGTGTCGGCAGATACCGATATGCCCCGTAGCCATAGGTTCTACACCACCGAGAGCTATGAGCATCGAAACGGTGGCAATCTCACGGTCAGTATATGTAAGAATGCCACGACCGAAAATGTCGGCAAAAAGATGTTCTTTCAAGAAAGAGTTTATTCCGGGAGCAAAGTCTTGATACCATGGTGCCGGAGCATCAACGGGAATGCCTGAGAGCCGGCTCAATGTCTCCGCACCCAGTGCATATTTATCTGTGCCATCTACCACGGCTGCCGCTTCACCGTCTTTATCTATGATACCTTTTGCCTTACGCTCAGACAACACATTATTAAAAATACCGAGTGCCGTCAGCGATCGCGGAAAACCGCAATAGGCATACACCTGTATCAGCAGTTCCCTTGTTTCATTAACGGTCAGTCCCGCTGTCAGCCCCTGCGTCAATGCCTGTGCCAACTCATCAGTGTTGCCAATGGCTGCATAAGATGCGATTGAAACAATCGCTTGCTGATGGTCAGAAAGGTCTTTTATCACCACCTGATTAGCGGTTGCTTCGGTATATTGAGTGTCGTTGACAGGTTCAAGCCATGTAACCTCATTATTGTCAGGATTACACTCTATGGCGATATGCGCAAACCAACTGTCGGGAGCAGCACCATGCCAGTGCTCCACATCAGGAGCTATCTCCACAATATCGCCGGGAAAGAGACGACGGGCAGGTTTGCCTTTCTCCTGATAATATCCCGTTCCAGCTGTCGCTATAAGTATCTGCCCGCCGCTGTGGCGGTGCCACTTGTTGCGGCATCCCGACTCAAAGGTCACATTGAACATCGGAACGTTGAGATTCTTTTCATTGGTCAGGGGATGAATCCACACTGTCCCCGTGAAATTCGGATTGGCTGTCATTGCCTGTCCTGCTGGATAGGGCTGACGGAATGTGTTGATATCTGTTGCCTTTGTTATTATTGGTGTCATTGCGAGTAGTGCGCAAATGATTGGTTTTAATATTCTCATAATTTCTTGCCGAAAAATTCAGTTAGTTTAGCTACCTCCTGTTCCACGAACTCCGGTTCGTAATAAGTCTTGATGTGTGTTGCTCCCGGAATGAGGAACAGCTCCTTGTCTGTAGTACCTGTTGCCTTCTCAAAGGCATCCGATGTCATATAAAAAGTGTCTGCCTTGTTTCCCGCCATCATCAGCAACGGAACGTTGATAAGGTCGATGTGGTCTGTGGCGTCCCATGTCATCAGGTCCATAAGGCTCTCCATTGTGTAGCGGAAAGTAGAGTTGGGATGTGCATGAGTGCGGTTATAATAGATTGCTCCCTCGCGGTAAAGATCGAACGGCAGTTTTTCTATTTCCTCATCGGTCAGGTTCATATCTCCTGTAAATACTATTTCGCCAGTTTCAATCCTTTTTTCTCTGGCATCGGATGCTTGTTTGAGCCGTTGCTGAATTGTAGTCACAGCAGAGTCCATGAAGCCGTTGCGGCGCACACGACCTGAATTGAACATGCTAAGTGTGGCAGCAGCCTTGAAACGCTTGTCGTTCTGTGCCGCTCCGAGCGTATAACCGCCGCCACCGCAAATGCCGAATGCGCCTATACGCTTAGGATTGACACCGGGATATTTGGAAATATAGTCCGCCATTCCGTGAATGTCGTTGATACGGTTTGCCGGACGGTCTGTGTGACGCGGTTCACCGCCGCTTGCTCCCTGATAAGACGCGTCGGCGGCAATGGTGACATAGCCTTTCTCTGCCATCCGCTGTGCGAAAAGACCTGCTACCTGTTCCTTTGTTCCTCCGTTGGGATGTGCGACAATGATAGCGGGATATTGCTTCTCCAGCGGATTGTAACCGGCAGGAGTGTATACATTAGCAGCTATTTCGATGCCGTCAAGATTGTATTTAACCGGAGTGATATTCACCTTACCTGGTACGTTTTCTGTAATAGCCTGCTCATAAACCAGTCCCCACGGATTATTCTGCGCATGGAGAGCCGTACCGAAATAAATGGCTGATACAGCCGTGATTAGGATCGTTTTAAGTTTCATATAATCTTGTTTTTGTGCCGAGGCACGGTTATTAAATGATGTGACAAAACACTCTGATTGTCACATTTCACGGTGCAAATGTCACTTCCTTTTCCGAAAAAAATTATTCGCCCAATGTCCGTGTAAATACAAGCGAGGTCAGGAGCCAGTTGCCGTTCTCTCTTACATACACTTCTGTCACGATAAAAGGAAAACGGACAGCGTTGCCGCCGACTTCTGAATTAAGGTGTATGACACTATAAACAGTGGCTGTATTATCTGTAAACTTTACTTTCTGGTCATGTATCTCAGCCTTTTTGTACCAGATACCTCCGTCTTTGATTGTGTTCAGTTCCTGTTCTTTACCCCAATATCCTCCCATGTGGACGAACTGTGATGTTTCATGGAATAGGTCGGCAAGTTTCTCCACGTTTTTATCCGACATCCATTGCCATTTGTTATTGGAGAGATTGATGATTTCTTGTTCCTCCTTGGAGAATATGTTCTCTTGTGCAACAACTCCAATTACAGAACTGAACAGCAAAACCGCAACTACAAAAAAATTCTTCATCTTATAATCTGCTTTTTATTGTTTATAATCCTATTTTCTCCAACCAGTCTTTTATATCATCGTCCGAAACATTGTTCATCAGCAGGCCTTTTGCCCATTTGATGCCGGGGTATGTCTCGTGCAGTTCACTCTCACTGTTGGTTATGTTGCTGCCACCTGATGTCATGAACGGTATTACAGTCTTACCTTGCAAATCATTGGTTTCGATGAATGTGTTGATGATTGTCGGATGTGTATTCCACCAGTTTGGATAACCGATGAACACAACACTGTACTCTGACATATCTGTCACCGAATCTTTGAGAGCCGGACGAAAATCACGGTTGTGCATTTCCACATAGGAGCGTGAAAGCGAGTCACGCCAATCAAGGTCGGCGGCGGTATATGCCACCTGTGGCTTAATGTTATGCAGTACACCGCCCGTAAGGTCGGCAATTCGTTGTGCCGCCTTCTCTGTTGTCCCTGTCGCTGAGAAATAGCAGACCATCACTTTCTCGTTTTTCTCCTGATTGTCATGTTTCTTTAAGGAACAGGACATTAACAATACAGTCATAACGGTGATTGCTCCCACAATAAGAGTAAGTTTTCTCATCTTTATTTTCTTTTTTCGTTATTAAATAGCTTTTCATGATGCAAAATTACAGGCTGTCAGCCTAATATGCGTGACATAAATTCGGTAACTATTGCCATTTTTTCCGATTTTGCACCGAAACTGATTTTTTGGAAAAAACAACCGAAAAAATGTAATATCCAATACATCAGGCTCATGTAACTTTGCAACGTAATTGAAAACATTGCGCAACAAACATAATTTTGTAATGGATATGAGAAAATATTTAGCTTTACTTCTGACGCTGTTGATGATAACATCATGCAGTGCAGCCGAGAATGACGAGCCTCAGTTTATCCCTAACAATGGCGGGGCTTTATTCAATGGTAAAAAAGTTCTCGTTGCTTATTTTTCATGGGGTGGAACAACCCGCCGTATGGCTGAGGCAATAGTGGATGTTACCGGTGGCGATCTGTTTGAGATTGAGCCAGTCAATCCTTATCCCATATCATATACCCCCTGCACTGAAGTGGCATTGGAGGAACGCGACACGGATGCCCGTCCGGCGATAAAAAACAGTGTGGCAAATTGGGATGAGTATGACATCGTTTTTGTTGGTTGTCCTGTTTGGTGGCATACGGCACCGATGATTATCTCTACATTTGCCGAAAGCTACGACTTTGCCGGCAAGACGGTCGTCCCGTTCTGCACTTATGCAGCCACCTATCGTGATGAGACACTTCAGAAGATTGTAGACCTCACTCCCGATGCCAGACATCTTGAAGGTCTTGGAACCACAGGATCTACCAATGGTGTAGAGGCATGGATAAACCGAATAAGCGCGATAAATGAATCTTCCGGCATATCCGGCAATTTTGACCACGAAGTAACCCAGCCCGCACCTGGTGGGGATGCTTCTGACGGAGGTCCACAGGCTGTATCTAACATAACATCTGTTGCCGGAGTACCGCTTGTGAGGCTGAATAATGGAGTTATGATGCCCCGTTTCGGACTGGGCACACAAGTACAGAGCATGGAAGGAGCCAACCAACGCCAGCAACTTAACGAAACAGTCCGTGGTATGGTTATCTCGGCACTACAATCAGGTTATCGCCATCTGGACGATGCCATGTTCTACTATAATGAACGTGGTGCCGGATGGGGAATAAAGGAAAGCGGTATCCCACGAGAAGAAATCTGGCTGACAAGCAAAATATCCGGAGACCTTGCGGATGCGCAGAATGCCTTTGAAGGGATGCTCCAACGCTTGCAGGTAGATTATATCGATCTCGTATATATCCACCACCCGGCAGGCACTCTTTCAGACATTCTCGCTTGTTGGAGAGTGATGGAAAAGGAGTATAAGGCCGGCAGAATACGTGCGCTCGGCATAAGCAATTTCGACAACCGTATGGACGCTTTCAACTATATCATGCAAAATGCGGAAATCAAGCCCCAAGTGGCACAGATAGAGTGTCATCCGCTTGCCCAAAGGAAAGAGGCCCGACAACTCTATGCTGATAATTACGATATTCAGGTGGAATGTTGGTATCCGCTGAACCATAACAGAGGAGATGTTAGCAATACCACACTGCAACAGATTGCTTCTGCCCACAACAAGTCGGTCTATCAGATAATTCTACGCTGGCACATGCAGGAAGGTTTATGCCCGGTTCCCGGCTCTACCAATCCCGCTCATATCCTCGAAAACATCAGTATCTTCGATTTCGAACTGTCCGATGAGGAAATGACGGCAATCCGTGCCATTGACCGCGGTGAGGCAGGAAGATCCTTCAATATTTCCTATGGTAATTGGAATTTCGGGAACTTCCAGGATTACACCTACAACCACACTTATACACCCTCTGCCATCGAGTCTGTTCTGATTGATTCCTACAACCATGAATATAAAATCTACACTTTGGATGGCAAAGAAGTACCCAATGCTCAAAAGGGCTTGAACATTATACGCTCTAACGATGGAATTACTAAAAAGGTGCTGGTGAGATAAACATCCGCCTTGACAGAGTAATAACCATGCAACCGACAAACAAGAATAATACTAAGAAATATGATGAAAAGACTATTTGTGGCGGTAATCATCGCCTTCGGAGCCTTCAACGCAATGGCTCAACAAACAGAGAACGAAACCTCCAAAGTGTATTTCACACAGGAAATAAGTCCGGAAGCACTTGTAAAAATCTACAAGGCTCTCGGTGTGGAGGCAACCGGACGTGTCGCTGTGAAAATCAGTACGGGCGAATCATCCCGAAGCAACCATCTCCGCCCGGATTTTATCAAAAATCTCGTTGACGAAGTAAAAGGTACGCTGGTGGAATGCAACACCGCATACCGTGGCAACCGCTCATCATCGGAGGCTCATCTGCGTGCGATAGCCGAGAGAGGCTACAACGATATTGCCACGGTTGATCTTATGGACATAGATGGATATACTGATATTCCTGTGACCGACACCAAGTGGCTGAATTTCAACCGTGTGGGCAGCCATATATCAAACTATGACTTCCTTATCAACCTTGCTCACTTCAAGGGACATGCCATGGGCGGTTTCGGCGGAGTGCTGAAAAACCAGAGCATCGGCATGGCATCGCCAGAGGGAAAGACTCTGATACATACCGCCGGACGCTACTCCAATCCCAATCAGGTGTTCAATAATCCGAGCGGTCAGGATGCGTTTCTCGAGTCAATGGCTGCCGCAGCAAAATCCGTTCACGATTATTATAAAGGCAATGTGATTTACATCAACGTTATGAACAACCTTTCCGTTGACTGCGACTGCGACGGCAATCCAGGCATCCCTCAGATGAGAGACATCGGTATTCTTGCATCGCTTGATCCGGTGGCTCTTGACAAAGCCTGTCTTGACCTTGTGTTCAATCATCAGTCGAATGCCGGCGACAATGCCACACCGCTCCAGCAACGTATCAACCGCCAGCATGGTACACATATTGTAGACTATGCTGAAGAAATAGGATTGGGTAGCCGTCGTTATCAACTTATAGACCTTAACAATGCTTCGGCTATCAGTTCTGTAACGGATGATGATGCCCAAAGATACAATGTGTATAACATTGACGGTACTAAGATTCTGACCAATGCAAAATCCATAGATTCCCTTACTCCAGGTATTTATATCGTCAACGGCCAAAAAATGATGGTCGGTACCAACAACTGATTTTACCCGATGCACTTATCATACCTATATACTAAATACTTGGCTGAAGGTGTGCCGAAGTGCGCGCTCTTTCCTGAAAGACCTATGCTTTTGCCTGTAGAAACATTGGTCTTCATTGTAATAATAATGTATGAAAGTGGTTATATACTTGTCTGATGACATTTACTAAAGGCAAAAAGTCTGGCTCGGCGGCTGATTATCAGCAGTCGAGTCTATTTTATTCATTAGACAGATCTCCTCAGCTAAGTAGGGATGGTTCCAGTGTCTGTCATTAGCTCGTCCAAGAATGGTTTCCCAACCCTTTGGGGGATTGAAAAGGTTACGGAAATCAACGTAGTGCATTAATGTGATACGCGCCATGGTCGCGAGTCCGGAAAAGTTCCATTTTCGCGGCAGTTCTTTCTACATTACCATCAGCAGCTGGTTGGCTACCAGTGTCACCCATATCTGTATTTTGATTGCGTTGGCACTTTCTCTCGTAGAAATTATTGTATTTAATTTGTGACATAGATAACATCTCTTTATGTAAGCTGCTTGAATTTCTCGTAGTCAATATATGCCGGTCTATGACCATTATTGAGAGTCGTAGGCTTTAGCATGAATGAGTCGTTGGTGGCGGCTGATGTAAACCTTATATCGGATAGTATGCCTTTGTTGGTGTCGGCCAGTGTGCTGCGTCCGATTTTGATATTAATTCCAAAGTGTGCAAGCTTGCGCGCCTCTGCCATCAGGGAGGTCGTTATCCTGCACATTGAGTCGTGGCGCATGAACATGGCATAGAATATTACTACCAGATGATTTCTGCTGTTGAAGTGTTTGGTGTAGCGTCCCCCCCCCTCCTTGCTCTTGGCTGAACGGAGGATGTTTGACTTGTCAGGTAATTTTATTACCAGACCATAGAGTAGCTGTCCGTTAAAATGACTACTTCTACACATCGTTATATTGATTTGTCATAATTTCAAAATAACCAAAATAGGCTGACTCCTACAATAGAGCCAGCCCCAATTTTTTTATGCCTCAAAAACAATTATCGTACAGTAATAAATGTTTATTTTTCAATGACGATAGGTTTGTATTTAGGAACAAGAACTTTCATTACAATCCATCCTATGAGATAAGCTACAGCACATACACAGAATATGATAAAATATCCGGCTGGCTTTCCTTCAAACCCCATGAACTGCATGTTTGTGTCGCCTGCATAAACAAATAAGTCTCCCGCCACTTTTTGAAGAATCATTGAGCCTACACCTCCAGCCATACCACCAATACCTGTAATGGTTGCAATGGCTGTTTTAGGGAACATGTCACTGACTGTTGAGAATATATTGGCAGACCATGACTGGTGAGCTGCTCCTCCGATACCAATCATAATAATAGGAAACCATGGTGAAATTTGTCCTAATGGTTGTGCGGTAAGTACAAGCAATGGGAAAAATGCAAATATAAGCATCGCTTGCATACGTGCGGCATATGGATTCTTTCCTGTTTTATTGATGATTATTGTCGGTAGTTTTCCTCCGTATATTGAGAGCATTGTGATGAGGTAAAGCATGAAAATCAGAAGCATACCTTGTGGGTCAGTTGCTTTAATTCCAAACTGGGTGTTCAAGTAAGACGGTGTCCAAAAAAGGAAGAACCACCATACTCCATCAGTCATGAATTTTCCAAATGCGAAGGCCCATGTCTGCTTGTATTTGAAGCATTGTCCAAATGACAGCTTTGGCTCGTTCTCATCTTCTTCTGCATCTTTTGTGACATTTGTCAGGTCTTCTTTATCTTGTTCGATGTAAAGAAGTTCTGCCTGATTCACATTTTTGTTTTTGGCAGGGGCTGAATACATGAATACCCAAAGTCCAGCCCAAATAAATCCGAGTGCTCCAATTACGATAAATGCCATTTCCCAACCAAAATGTTTGGCAAGGAGTGGAATGGATATAGGAGCGACAAGTGCACCTATTGATGCTCCTGCGTTGAATATAGATGTGGCATATGCACGGTCACGTTTTGGGAAATATTCAGCTGTCACTTTAATTGCGGCTGGAAAGTTTCCTGCTTCACCTAATGCAAGTACGCAACGTGCGAAAAGAAATGCGTACATACTGATAGTGGCGATTGTAACAGCTACGTCTCCTGTCGCCTGCATAAGTTCTGCTGCTGTATGCACACCTACATGGTGTTCTGTGTACACTCCACATACAGCATGTAAACATGCGCCGAGACTCCACACTCCGATAGACCATATATATCCCTTCTTTGTACCCATCCAGTCAATGAACCTGCCTGCAAACAACATGCAGATAGCATAGACAATAGAGAATACTGATGTAATGGTTCCATAGTGGGACTCATCCCAATGAAATTCAGGTTTGATAAACTCGTCCCATGTGAGTGAAAGGACCTGTCGGTCAAGATAATTGACCGTTGTTGCAAAGAACAACATAGAGCAAATGACCCAGCGGTAATTTGTCATCTTGTTTGTTTGTAATGAACTCATAATTATTTAAGGTTTTATTGTTTAGTTATAAGTTTCTGCAAAATTAAAGATTTTAATTAGAAAAATGGTTCTCTATAAAATATTTTTATTAATATGCTATTGGAATAATGTGAAAACATTTGTCGAATCAAGTTTTTTCCTTAATTCCTTAAATTCTTTTCTGGTAATATTCAGTTCAAATCCTGTTTTACCGTGATCTGCCCCTATCGGTGGATTGTCTTTGAACAGATAGAAGTCAATGCTCTCTATTGACAGGAAATCCTCAAATAGTCTGGTCACAATTTTTCCTGCCACATGTTCCAGTAGTTTTGCTGGATGTGCCATTTCTTTTTTTATCGTATCATATATTTCCGCATAGTTTATTGTGTCTTCAAGTTCGTCTGTAAAAATAGCTTCGGTGATTTTTGTTGTTATTTTTAGGTTTATGGTAAAATAAGCCCCAACTTTTCTTTCTTGCGGTAAGACACCATGATACGAATAAAATTTGAGTTCCTTCAGTATAATTGATTGCATGTTTTCTATGATAAAATTCAGTGTAAGTACCGTTTTGCTGCAACTTACACTGAATTTGTTTTTCTAAAAAGTTTTTATCCACACCGTGAGGCTCCGCAATGTTTGCAAATCAAGCATCCTTCTTGATACACTAATGCCTCATGTCCGCATACAGGACATTTTTGCCCCTTAGCCTCTGTTCCGTCCGTCACATATTTTTTCAGTGCGCGCTCCACACCGTTTTTCCATGTGTTGATGCTCTCATTCTCAAGCTGGAGCGAACTGATCAGTTTAATGGCATTTGTCAGTGGCATACGATAGCGCAGCACACCCGAAATTAATTTTGCATAATTCCAGTATTCTTTGTTGAATTTCTCTGACAGTCCTTCAATCGTTGTCTTGTATCCTCGTCTGTTTTCAAATTGGAAATCATAGTGTTTGTTTCCCGATTCGTCCAAATTCTTTATAATATGTCCTTTGGTCACAGTCTTTGGAAGTGCTATTCCGTCTTCATCATCGAGTACACCCGTAAAAATCTCATAGGGATAGCCATCGAGAAGTCCGACAAATGCCACCCATTTTTCCTTGTTGTTTTGGAATCTGACCACATCACATTCAAGGCTTTTGGGTCTTGTTTCTGTTACAATCGGAGGCTTGCAGCCACATTCTTCTTCTTTTTTCTCTTTCTTTTTAGTTGATATAAGAACTCCAGAACGTGAGCCGTCACGATATACAGTACATCCTTTGCATCCCGACTTCCATGCTTCTACATAAAGGTTGTTTACAAGCTCCTCGCTAACGTCATTAGGCAAGTTTATTGTCACACTGATGGAGTGGTCCACCCATTTCTGTATTGCTCCTTGCATTTTTACTTTTTCCAGCCAATTGACATCGTTAGCTGTAGCTTTATAATACGGAGATCGTGTCACAATACTGTCAATTTCTTCTTGCGTATATTTCTTTGTGGTGTCTATTCCGTTAATCTTCATCCATGTGAGGAATTTAGGATGGTACACGATATACTCTTCAAATGAGTCTCCTGTCTCATCGGTAAAGTCCACATGTACATTCGTGTCATTAGGATTGACCTTTCTTCTTCTTTTGTATACAGGCATGAATACCGGCTCTATACCCGATGTGGTTTGAGTCATTAAGCTTGTGGTACCGGTTGGGGCAATAGTCAGACATGCAATGTTCCTTCTGCCGTATTTTTTCATGTCCTCATATAATTCCGGATCTACGCTCTTGATACGGTTGATAAAAGGGTTATTCTTTTCCCGCTCGGCATCATATACATTAAATGCTCCACGTTCTTTTGCCATTTGTACAGATGAGCGATAAGCTTCCACGGCTATTGTCTTGTGTACTTCAGTTGAGAAGTATGTGGCTTCCGGGGTGCCATAGCAAAGTCCCATAGCTGCAATCATATCTCCCTCGGCTGTGATTCCGACACCGGTACGACGTCCTTTGCTGCTCTTTTCGTATATCTTTTCCCACAGGTGCATTTCTGATTGCTTGACCTCCTCGCTTTCCGGGTCCGACTCAATTTTTTGCATGATGAGTCTTATCTTTTCAAGCTCAAGGTCTATAATGTCATCCATTATTCGTTGTGCAAGACGCACATGTTTGCGGAACTTGTCATAATCGAATCTTGCATCCTTTGTGAAAGGATTCTCCACGTATGAATATAAGTTGATAGCAAGAAGGCGGCATGAGTCATACGGGCACAATGGTATTTCTCCACATGGGTTGGTAGAGATTGTTCTATACCCTAAGTCTGCGTAGCAATCAGGCACAGATTCGCGTATGATAGTATCCCAAAACAGCACTCCTGGTTCTGCCGATTTCCAAGCATTGTGTACGATTTTTTTCCAAAGTTTGCTCGCATCCACATCTTTAGTGCTTGTTGGTTCGTTGCTGTCCACAGGGAATTGCTGTGTATATATCTTGCCTTCTGTTGCCGCATACATAAAGTCATCATCAAGACGTACTGACACATTTGCTCCGGTCACTTTTCCTTCTGTCATCTTTGCGTCGATGAAAGCTTCTGAGTCAGGATGTTTGATAGATACGGAAAGCATTAATGCTCCGCGTCTGCCGTCTTGTGCCACCTCGCGTGTTGAATTGGAATATCTTTCCATGAAAGGTACCAATCCAGTTGAAGTAAGGGCTGAGTTTTTTACAGGAGTGCCTTTTGGACGAATATGCGAAAGGTCATGACCTACACCGCCTCTGCGCTTCATTAATTGAACCTGTTCCTCGTCAATTCGTATGATTGCACCATAAGAGTCTGCTGAACCGTCAAGTCCGATGACAAAACAGTTTGAAAGTGATGCCACCTGATGATTGTTGCCTATTCCTGTCATAGGGCTTCCTGCTGGTACTATGTAGCGGAAGTGGTCCATCAGATTAAATAATTCTTGGGCGGAAATAGGATTGGCATATTTCTGTTCGATACGGGCTATTTCGTTAGCAAGTCTCCAATGCATGTCTTTGGGCGACTTCTCATAGATATTGCCAAAAGAATCTTTCATTGCATACTTGTTCACCCACACTCTGGCTGCAAGTTCATCGCCTTCAAAATACTCTAAGGAAGTCTGATATGCTTCCTCATAAGTGTAAATCTGTTTGTCGTCCATGATGCTTGATCTGGGATTTTAGTGTTAAGAAGCAGTTGGCGGATTAGTGCCAACTGCCTTTTACGAATTTTTGTTTGTCCAAATAACTGTTGTTGAATGTAGAAATAGTGAATAGTATTTTCAGTAGTTGGACGAAAACGTTTGCAAAACTACGAGAGTTTTGTGAAATGGCAAAATTTTGCTTTGCAAACTTTGTCTGTTGTTGATAAGTTTTCTGTTATATGTGCTTATTGCGTTGATTATGTGCGTATTGACAAATCAACATATTTGTAAAGTTGTCGAAAAAGTAAAACTTTACATAAACTTCTCCTCTTTTAATTTGCTAAAAAACTGATACTTGCTTAACTTTGCCGATGTAATAAACACTGTAATTATGACAAGTATTAAGGACAGAAGAACGATTAGAAAGTATAAAAATGATGAGGTGCCGACCGATTTGTTGGACACTTTGTTCAAGACTGCGTCAAGAGCTGCTACAATGGGCAATATGCAGCTATATAGCGTGGTGAATACCCGTGACGAGAAGATAAAGGAAGAATTGTCTCCATGGCATTTTAACCAGCCTATGGTGAAAAATGCACCAGTGGTATTGACTTTTTGTGTGGATTTCAACCGTTTCACGCATTGGTGCAGATTGCGTAAGGCAGAACCTGGCTATGACAACTTCCTTTCTTTTATATGCGCTATGTCAGATACGCTTCTTTTCACGCAGAATTTCTGTACATTGGCTGAAGAAGCCGGATTGGGTACATGCTATTTGGGCACTACAGTATACAATGCGCAGGGAATTATTGATGTATTGAAGTTGCCTAAGCTTACATTCCCGATAGCCACGATTACTGTGGGGTGGCCCGATGAGGAGCCTGCGCAGCCGGATCGTCTGCCTGTAAGCACATTGGTACACGAGGATGTGTATCGGGATTACACTGCTGAGGATATTGACAAAGCATACATGCTGAAAGAGTCTCTTGAAGAAAACAAACATTTTGTGGAGGTTAATGGTAAAGAGACACTGGCTCAAGTATTTACAGATTGCAGATATACGAAAAATGATAATGAGGCTATGTCTGCCACGCTTCTTGATGCTTTAAAGAATCAAGGCTTTATGTAAGAGGTGTAGCATAGGATGCTTTTATATGAAAATACAAGGCTGTAAGATTGTTGTATGATAAACAAATCTTGCAGCCTTGTATGTTTTTCTTCTGAACAGCTTGCCAGTCAGTATTTTATCTTCTGATTTTTCCTTCAAGTTCATTAATGTCCCTGCGGGTCTTCTCGTCCACATCCATCAGATTCTGTATATGGTTGATAGAATGAATGACTGTCGCATGATTTCTGCCTCCAATGCATCTTCCAATCTGTATAGTAGACTTTTCCGTATATTTGCTTGAAAGGAATATGGCGAGTTGGCGTATATATACGATAGGCTGCTTGCGGCTGCGGGAACAGAGCGCTTCCTCCGTCACATTGAAGTGCTCGCACACCTTTGCCTTTATTGTCTCGATTGTCAGAGGGGTGTCATCTATTTCAACAAACCTCGGCAGAATTTTGTTGACAAGTTTCATGGTGATGTCACAATTATACACCACAGAATATGCCATAAGAGAGTTTACAATACCTTCCAAGTCACGCACACTCTCGTCTATATGCTCGGAAATGTATGTAATGATATTCTCAGGAATGCTCAGTCCTTCCTTGTGTATCTTGTCGCTGAGGATTGAATATCTCAAAGAGGTGGTCGGCTTTTCTATTTCCGCTTGAAGTCCCCATTTGAATCGTGTCAGCAATCGGTCTTCCAAACCGACAATGGATACTGGAGGGCGGTCGGCAGTAAGAATAATCTGCTTGCCGTTCAGTTGCAAATGATTGAATATGTGGAAGAATGTGTTCTGAGTGTCGGTCTTTCCCGACAATTCTTGTATATCATCAATGATGAGGACATCTATTGTCTGATAGAAAGCGATAAAGTCATTGCGGACGTTATGACGCACCGCATCCGTCCATTGCACCATGAACAGATGTGCCGACACATAAAGCACTCTCATTTCCGGGTGCAGCTCCTTGATTCTTAGTCCAATGGCATTTACAAGATGCGTCTTGCCAACTCCAGACGGGCCGAATACAAAAAACGGGTTGAACGTACACGCAGGCTTTTGGGCGATAGCCTCTCCTACAGAGCGTGCAAGACGGTTGCTTTCCCCTTCTTTGTAATTGTCAAAATTGTAACTCAATTTCAATTGGGAGTCAAGGTCTTGTACAGCCGGAGCCGTAAGCGGAGTCGGTGATGTATTTGCTCTCTCGCGGGAAGGACCGTTAGGAGTGGCTTTTTCCGGACCTGAGTCTACCGTTATAGTTGTACCTGTTTTTTTATCTTCGAGAATACTGTAGCTAAGACGTACATTTCCTCCGAAAACATGCTTTAATGTTTTTCCGAGAAGATCTACAAAATGTGCCTCTATAAATTCATACACAAAATGACTTGGGACGCTCAATACCAGATTGCCGTCTGTATAGGACACCAGATCCATACTGGTGAACCACATTTCGTATTGTTCCTTCGTCAAGTTGTCTTGAATGATTTCCAGACACTTTTTCCAGAGCATTTGGGATTTGGTTTCCATCCTTTCTACTGTTTTTACTATTCTACTCTTATTCCTACACTGCAAATTTCACCATATTTTTTTTATTTTCCAAACACTGTGTTTTTTAAGCTTTCATTTTCTCTTTTTAATTCCTTTTGTTTCAATATATTATATAAAAAGGTGTTTTGTGCTATTTGTTTTTGTCGTTTTTATTAAATGTGTTGTGAATTAGTGCTTTATAATGCTTTACTCTTAGATGGAAGTTTTGTGCTCTTGTACAAAACAGATTCGGCTATCTTGCTGTTTCTTTGATTATTATAAATCTCATACAGCTGATAGCCGAAATTATTCATTATTTTTATAAAGTCTAAATAAAGCCTCTTATTTGTCTTTTTTCCCGAACAGAGAGAAATGTACGTATCGTTTCGGATGTTCTCTCAAATCTTGTAGAAGCAGAGATGCATTTATCATGGTTGAATCGAGATGGTTGTAGACGCTTGCGTCATTCAGGAACATGCCGAGTGTACTGTTTTCGTTGTTCAGGCGGTTGGTGAATATTTGTAGTCCTTCCATTGTCTTGTTGGCATTTTGTGCCATTCCGTTGAAGTCCACCTCTTTCAAGTTGTTGGTGGTGGTCTCCAGATTAGCGCATATTGCGTTTGTTTTTCTTACAAGTTGCGGAACATCCGAGGCAAGCAGTCCGTTCAGGCGGTCTGTCGTTGTTTTGAGATTGCTTGTGATGTATTCCATGTTCTTCATGGATGCGGTCAGTGCCGGGTCGCTTGTAAGTTGGCTGACAGAAGTAAGGATTGAGTCGAGTTTCGGCAATAATGCCTGCACCTGCGGCACCATGTCGGCAGCTGCGGTCATGATATCTATAGTCTGTTTGCCGGCTATCGTGTCGCCGATGGCAATGTTCTTGGCTGTGTTTTTACCCAATTGAATATTCAGTTTGGCACCTCCCAGCATTTCTTTGGATATGTTGGCGCAGCTTCCTTCCGGTATTCTGAAATCGGGTCTGACATCTATCGCCACGGTGATATTCTGCTTGGCGGCGTCATACTCAATGCCTTTCACTGTGCCAATGTTCATGCCACTTGCCAGCACCTCGCTTGAGATGGACAGTCCGCTGACATCTTTCATTTCTACATAATAGATGTGATCACTTCCGAAAAGCTTCAGTCCTTTCAGGAATATAATCCCGACATAGATGATTGCTACAGCAAGTATAGCGGTAATAGCTATCTTAATTTCCTTAGTCATATTCTCTTTTTTTTGTGGTGTTGTTCTTGTTATATATATGTGTAATGATTAAAACAATATTCGGAATCTTTTGTTCTTATCTTTTTGTCGCATTTTTCTTCGCCTTGTATTCTGCAATGGCATTATAAGTCTCTATTCGTTTGCCGTTTTTGAACGCAATGATAAATGCTTCAGGAAATTTGGATGCGATAGATTTCTTTGTCTGTAAGATTTCGTTGTAGTTAGTGGTGGAGCCATAGGTGTATTTGTACATTTTCCCTTCGTGAATCTCTTCGGTTTTCAAGCCTTTGAACTCCCTGCTGCCTTCGATTACCTTTCTTGTAGAAGCCAGTATTTGTATTTTGAACACAGGCTGTTCGTTGTCTGCGTCCGCAGTGTTCTCTTGTGTTGTGCCGCTTGTCGCCTCATCGGTTGTTATATTCTTGTCTTGTGACACAGTCCGTTGCGCCACTTCGTTACGGGATGTCGGCGGCTCTTTTTCCTCCAGAGTGATTTTTTCCAGAGCAGACATTTGTCCTGTGTATTGCGCCTTGTATCGTGATATGGCATTATAGATGCACTTGGCAAGCGTTGTCTGGCCCGATTTCGACAGCAGAAACCTTTCTTCCGCAGGGGTGGATATGTATCCCACTTCAAGCAGGACGCTTGGCATGTAAGTGAGTCTTAATACGGCAAGATTGGCTTGGAGCACACCCATGTCGCGTCTTCCTCCGGTTCTCACCATCTCGTTTTGTGTCAGTTTCGCGAAATTCACGCTCTCCTTCATGTCACGGTCTTGCATCAGCTCGAACATTATGTCGCTCTCGCTCGAATTAGGATTTGCAAAACTGTATTTTTGTGCGCCGTTTTCCTCAAACTGTATGACGGAATTCTCCCGTTTTTCCACTTCAAGATTAGTGCCAGCTGTGCTCAATGTGAGTGTGTACGATTGTACCCCAGTGGCTTGTCTTGCTCCTTTGGGGAGCGCGTTGGTATGTACTGAAATGAACAAATCTGCTTTTGCCTTGTTGGCGATATTGGCGCGTTTGTCAAGTTCCACAAACACATCCGAGGAGCGGGTGTACATCACCTTCACATCGTTGCAGTTCGCCTTCAGCAGCCGTCCTATTTCCAGTACGATGCCAAGATTTATATCCTTTTCCCTGTTGTTCTTGTTCGAACCTATTGCTCCCGGGTCTTTTCCTCCGTGTCCGGCATCGAGCACAACGACAAACTCTTTGTTCTTCTGTGCCGATATGCTGACGCATGTGGCTGTGACCACAAGAAACGATATGATGAGTCGTGATATTCTTCGCATACAAATTTTATTTGTGCAAATATACTATCATTTTACGAATTAATACCGATTTTAAGGATTTTGTGAACTGTATGGACACATTTATCGAAGTATGGAACACTGTTTCTTGAATCTTTGCCGCCATTTGGTTGCAAACTTATTTGATGGAAGATAATAAAAGTGTGGTGCTTGCCGTTATTATACTGTTTGGCTTATGCCTGATTATATATATAAGATAAAGACGATGATGAAGAAAGTGCATTATATGTTGTGGCTGCTTTGCATAGTCGGTCTTGCGACCGTCTCTTGCAGCGATGAGGAGGATTTCACTTCGGACATGTCCGCGCGTTTGAGCTTTTCAGCCGATACGGTGCGGTTTGATACGGTATTCACTACAATCGGATCGTCCACACAGCGTTTCAAGGTCTACAACCGCAATGACAAGGGGATACGCCTGAATAGTGTGGGGCTTGCGCAACAGGGCAAATCCGGTTTCCGCATCAATGTGGACGGTCAGTACGGCACTTCTGTCTCCGGGGTGGAGGTGTTGCATGACGACAGTATGTTCGTTTTCGTGGAAGTGACAGCGGCTCCACAGGCGTCCGACGCTCCGGTGCTGATACGCGATACGGTGGTGTTCACTCTTGAGAGCGGTCTGCGGCAGCATGTCATCCTTGAGGCTTATGGACAAGATGTGGTCATCATGCGGGCTGAGGTGGTGCAGGGCGACACGGAACTGTCTGCCGCGCGTCCTTATCTTATATATGACAGTCTGGTGGTGGCCCCGGAGGCCCGGCTGACCATTCCTGCCGGTGCTGTACTTTGTTTCCATAATGGAGCTTCCATGAGAATACACGGACAAGTGGAGTGCCGTGGAGCGGAGGGCAAGCCGGTGGTGTTCAGGGGCGACCGTACCGACAAACTTTTCCCTTATCTGCCTTATGACCGTCTCGATGCGCTGTGGGGCGGAATCGCTGTCTTTTCGGAAAGTTACGGAAATGTGTTTGATTATGTGGACATTCATGGCGGAGCTTATGGCATCTTCTGCGAGGGAGCGACGACAGAACGGCGCAAACTTGACTTGACCAATTCTGTAATTCATAATGTGAGCGGGAACGGATTGTATGTTGAGTGTGGCGACCTGTTCGTTGCCAACACCCAGATAAGCAACTCCGGAACGCATTGCGTGTCGCTGTTCGGAGGCAAAACCGAGTTTGTGCATTGCACCATTGCCCAGTTCTATCCTTGGAACGCTTTTTACGGAGCGGCCTTGTATTTTTGTAACGTTCAGGACGACATGCTGTACCCGTTGGAAAAAGCTCATTTTTTCAATACGATAATTACTGGAAACTCTGCGGATGATGTGTCGGGACGAGATGCCAATCAGGGTTCGGATGCCTCTTCTTCCGATGCAGTTCCGTTCGATTTCTTGTTCGAGAACTGTGTGTTGAACACGGAGGTGGACGAGAAATATGCTTCTTGCTATGTGGATTGTGTGTTGGAGAATGAGGAAAACGAGACATTTAAAGCATCTAATTTCCGTACTGTCGATACCTACAATTATATTTACGACTTCCGTCTGAGCGAACAGTCTGTCGCTCGTGGTGCTGGCAATGCGGCATTCTCTTCCGGCTATCCTTTTGATATGTTGGGTGTGCCTCGTCCCGATGAGCGTCCCGATGCCGGCTGTTATCAGTGGGAATAGACGGTTTCTGAATATATGGTTGCGCCTGGTGTGGGGCACGATGCGGCAAGTGGCTGTTTTTGTTTGTGCATTGTCTGAAATATAGCCGGGGTACAGACAAAAACAGCCGTTTACTTTTTTTGCGTCTTATGTGACATTATGATACTTGAGAAAAAAGGACGAATTTAACATTTCAGCCTTGGGCTTTGGCTGTGTGAAGCCTGGCTTTTTAGAGTTGTATGCGTAAATAACTGATTATCAACAAGATGCTATTTTGCGAAAAAGAAGCGGTTTTAGACCAAAAACTAATGGTTGGATACAAAATAGGATATGTTGATAATCAGTGAGTTATGTAAAAACACTGTCAAAATTGTCATTTTTCGGGTTCAAAATCCATTTTTGTTTTTCGGAGCATGGAAAAGACGGTTGTTGTCTTTTTGGGGAAGTGATTTGGGAAAATGCCCGGTTTTGGGCCGAAAAACAGGCTTTGAAAATTTTGTGCGCCTTGAAAATAAATTTCGTTCACCTTGCGCAAAAAATCAGTGTACCTTGTAAATAAATTTTCAGCACCTTGTAATTTTGGTTTTTTGTGGGCTTTTGGATGGGAAAGGTGTGTTTTGAAGGAAAAATATATGTCTTTTAGTCGAGTGAATTGTTCTATTTGTCTGCTCGGTTTTCGAGTGTCAAAACCCTCTGTAGAATCGCGTTTTTGCAACTGAGGTAAGGTTCGGTTCATTTTGAGCGATTCTACGAGTGTCGGGCTTTAACATTTCGTTTTGCTGCTTTTATTCTGTTTTATATGTCTTTTTGATAGTGCTTTGGCTCGTTCTGTATGTGGTTTGTCTATGCGCATACTGATTGTACAACGGCATGGAATGCAGCTTGTAAAATTATTTTATATTCTATTGTATACAAAAAGATTTAGAAAACTTGTTTGTAGCGTATTTTATCTGAAAAAACATTTTATTTTACGACAAAAAGAAATTAATAGTAAAAATATGGTAGAAAAAAGAAATAAAATGTGTACTTTTGCAGCCGAATTGACATTGAGGTTATAGAAACAAACATAAATAACGACAAAAGCAATGGTAAAAAGAGAGCAAATCAGCAAAGAAAACGGCATTATTCCATGCAGGCAGCCAAGAAACAAGGGACTGTACAGTGCGGAGAACGAGCATGACGCTTGTGGTGTCGGTATGGTAGTTAACATTCATGGCAACAAGAGCCATGAACTGGTTGACAATGCGCTTAAGGTTCTTGAAAACATGCAGCATCGTGGTGCTGAGGGTGCGGACAAGAAAACTGGTGACGGTGCCGGCATACTCTTGCAGATACCTCATGAGTTTATACTTCTGCAAGGCATTCCTGTGCCGGAAAAGGGAAAATACGGAACCGGTCTGGTTTTTCTGCCTAAAGACGAGTCGGAACAGGCGGCAATACTGTCTGTCATGATTGAGGAGATTGAGCGTGAGGGCTTGAACCTGATGCACCTTCGCAATGTGCCGACCTCGCCTGATTGTCTTGGTGAGTCCGCTCTTTCTGTGGAGCCGGACATCAAACAGATATTTGTTACCGGAGTTCCTGATGACAAACTCGATGAGTTTGAGCGTATGCTTTATAAGATACGCAAGAAGATAGAGAACCGCGTGGATAATCCAGACTTTTATATATGCTCTCTTTCAAGTAAGAACATTATATATAAAGGAATGCTTTCGAGCAAACAGTTGCGCCAGTATTTCCCTGACTTGTCGAACAATTATTTTACGAGTGGTCTTGCGCTTGTGCATTCGCGCTTCTCCACCAACACATTCCCTATGTGGAAACTGGCACAGCCTTTCCGTTTGCTTTGCCACAACGGAGAGATAAATACGGTCCGGGGCAACAGAGGATGGATGAAGGCGCGCGAATCAGTGCTTTCCTCCCAGCTGTTAGGCGACATCAAGGACATACGCCCTATACTTCAGTCGGATATGTCCGACTCGGCGTCGCTTGACAATGTGTTTGAGTTTCTTGTCATGTCAGGACTCTCGCTCCCTCAGGCAATGGCGATTCTCGTACCGGAGTCGTTCAATGACAAGAACCCTATCTCTGAAGACTTGAAAGCTTTCTATGAATATTACTCCATCTTGATGGAGCCGTGGGACGGCCCGGCGGCACTGATGTTCAGCGACGGGCGTTTTGCCGGAGGTATGCTCGACAGAAACGGACTGCGTCCGGCGCGCTATACCATTACCAAGAACGGCATGATGGTTGTGGCGAGTGAGGTCGGAGTGATGGACTTTGAGCCGGGCGAGATAACGGCTAAGGGACGCTTGCAGCCGGGAAAAATCATCCTGATAGACACGCTTGAGGGTAAGATATACTATGATGGAGAGATTAAGGAAAAGCTTGCCGCCGAGTATACTTACCGTCAGTGGCTTTCCACGAACCGCATACAGCTTGAAAAACTGAAGAGCGGGCGCAAAGTCAGCAATTCGGTGGAAAACTATGAGCGCAAGCTGCTGAATTTCGGTTTCGGACAGGAAGATATTGACAGGACTGTCATTCCGATGTGCGTGAACGGTTCGGAACCGGTAGCAGCGATGGGCAACGACACTCCGCTTGCCGTGGTCAGTGACCGTCCGCAGATATTCTTCAACTATTTCCGTCAGCAGTTTGCCCAAGTCACTAATCCGGCAATTGACCCGATACGTGAGGAACTGGTGATGTCACTCACCGAATATATTGGTGCTGTGGGTACAAATATACTTACTCCGGACGAATCGAACTGTAAGATGGTGCGTCTGCCTCATCCGATATTGACCAACACCCAGCTCGACATTCTCTGCAACATTCGCTACAAGGGCTTCCATACGGTCAAGCTGCCGATGATATTTGAGTGTAGTAAGGGCGAGAGCGGACTGCGCGCAGCCATTGAGGGGCTTTGCAAGAAAGCCGAG
Source organism: Roseburia sp. (assembly GCA_023665185.1). Taxonomy (GTDB): domain Bacteria; phylum Bacteroidota; class Bacteroidia; order Bacteroidales; family Bacteroidaceae; genus RGIG8745. The sequence goes on along the minus strand of JAMPEL010000013.1, from coordinate 22,378 downwards.
GAGAGTGTGAACGACGGAGTGAACTATATCATTCTGTCCGACCGTGACATTGACGAGAGTCATGCGGCAATCCCTTCTTTGCTTGCGGTGAGTGCCGTACACCACTATCTTATCAGTGTCGGCAAACGAGTGCAGACAGCCCTCATTGTCGAGTCGGGCGAGATACGTGAGGTGATGCATGCAGCTCTTCTGCTCGGTTATGGTGCGTCCGCAATATGTCCTTACATGACATTTGCCGTGCTCGACGACCTTGTGAAGAAGCATAAGATTCAGGAGGAATATGCTACTGCCGAGAAGAATTATATCAAAGCCGTGTGCAAGGGGCTTTTCAAGATAATGTCGAAAATGGGAATCTCTACAATCCGTTCATATCGCGGTGCCAAGATATTCGAGAGTATCGGATTGAGCGAGGGGCTGCTGAAGAAATATTTCGGCACAGAAATCTCGACTATTGGCGGAATCGGCTTGCGGGATATAGCAAAAGATGCCATACGTTTGCATGATGAGGCTTTCAAGCCGAAGGAAATCAATGAGTTCCTTCCTGATACCGGATTGTTCAGTTACCGAAAGGATGGAATCGTACATGCCTGGACACCGGACACGATTGCCAATTTGCAGATTGCCACACGGCTTGGCTCTTACAAGAAATATAAGGAATGGAGCCGTCTGGTGGACGAAAAGGAAAAACCTATATTTATCCGTGATTTCTTCGGATTCAAGAAGGCCGCCAAACCTGTGCCTGTCGATGAGGTGGAGCCGGTTGAGAGCATTGTCAAGCATTTTGTGGTCGGGGCAATGTCGTTTGGTGCCATAAGTATCGAGGCGCATCAGGCAATAGCTCTTGCGATGAACAAGCTCGGTACGCGTAGCAATACTGGAGAAGGCGGTGAGGACAACGAGCGTTACCATTCATTTGTGGACGGGGTGAGCTTGTCGAGCAAAACGAAACAGGTGGCTTCGGGACGTTTTGGTGTGACTGCCGAATATCTTGTCAATGCGGAAGAGATTCAGATAAAAGTGGCGCAGGGCGCGAAGCCGGGTGAGGGAGGTCAGCTTCCTGGATTTAAGGTGAACAAGATTATTGCCAAGACCCGTAACTCTATTCCCGGAATATCTCTTATTTCGCCTCCTCCTCATCACGACATTTATTCCATCGAGGACCTTGCGCAGCTAATCTTTGACTTGAAGAATATAAACCCGGAGGCAGCGGTGAGCGTGAAGCTTGTGGCAGAGAGCGGTGTGGGAACAATTGCTGCCGGTGTGGCAAAGGCAAAGGCCGATCTTATTGTCATTTCGGGAGCTGAAGGCGGTACGGGCGCCTCGCCTGCGTCTTCCATGCGTTTTGCGGGTATCTCTCCCGAAATAGGTCTTGCCGAGACTCAGCAGACACTCGTGCTGAACGGTTTGCGCGGACAAGTGCGCTTGCAGACTGACGGACAGTTGAAGACCGGTCGCGATGTGGTGCTTATGGCTATGCTTGGAGCCGATGAGTTCTCTTTTGGAACGTTGCCGCTTATCGTACTCGGATGTGTGATGATGCGTAAGTGCAATACCAACACTTGTCCTGTGGGAGTTGCTACGCAAGACCCGGTGTTGCGTGAGCGTTTTATGGGCAAGTCTGAATATCTGGTGAACTTCTTCACTTATCTGGCACAGGAAGTGCGTGAGTATCTCGCTGAGATAGGAGTAAGGAACTTCAATGACATTGTCGGACGTACCGATTTGATAGAGGTGAGGGAGTGTGACCCTTCCACCAAATATGGCACAATGGATTTTGGACGTCTGCTTACCCAAATGGGAGAGGACAAAGGGATTCATTGGGACGGACGCGAGTTTACGAAAGTGGAGGATGTCAAGGATATGCTCATTATCGAGGCATGCAAGAAAGCCATTGATGACAATGAGGAGGTGAATCTCGACTTTACTATCAAGAATACGGATCGTGCGGTATGTACCATGCTTTCGGGTGTGATAGCCAAGAAGTACGGTGAAGCTGGTCTGCCCGATTCAACCATCAATATAAAATTCAAAGGTTCTGCCGGGCAAAGTTTCGGCGCGTTCCTGACGAAAGGTGTGAATGTCAAGCTTGAGGGTGAGTGTAACGACTATTTCGGCAAGGGACTGAGTGGAGGACGTATCTCTATTTTGCCGCCTGTCAGGTCGAACTTTGTGGCGGAAGACAACATCATAGCCGGAAACACCGGACTTTACGGAGCTACAGCCGGAGAACTCTATGTAAACGGTCGCGTGGGTGAGCGTTTCGGTGTGCGCAACTCAGGTGCTGTGGCTGTGATTGAGGGCGCCGGCGACCACTGTTGCGAGTATATGACAGGAGGACGTGTTGTGGTGCTTGGCGAGACAGGGCGCAACTTCGCAGCCGGTATGTCTGGCGGTGTGGCGTACGTATGGGACAAGAACCGCAATTTCGACTATTTCTGTAACATGGACATGGTGGAAATCAATCTTGTAGAGGAGGCAAGCTACCGTAAGGAACTCCATGAGCTTATCCGCCAGCATTATCTTTACACCGGAAGCTCGCTTGCGAGGACAATGCTTGACAACTGGGCGCGTTATGTAGACGAATTCATACAGGTGGTGCCTATTGAATACAAGCGTGTTCTTCATGAAGAGCAGATGGCAAAATTGCAACAGAAGATAAAGGACATGCAGCGCGATTATTAATATGAGGCAAGTGACGCGCTTGTGAATGATGAAACAGAAGTAATTAATCAACGAAAGACAAAATAAAATGGGAAATCCAAAAGCATTTCTGACTGTTCCAAGAAAAGAGGCGGGCTACCGTCCTGTAAACGACCGTATCCATGATTTCGGTGAGGTGGAGCAGACGTTGAATACAAAAGACAGGCAAGAGCAGGCTTCGCGTTGCATGGACTGCGGAGTGCCTTTCTGCCACTGGGCTTGCCCGCTCGGCAACAAAGATCCTGAATGGAATGACGCTCTTTATAAAGGAGAGTGGGAGACAGCATACAAGATTCTGAAAAAGACCAACGACTTTCCTGAGTTTACGGGAAGAATATGTCCTGCGCTGTGCGAGAAAGCATGTGTGCTTTATTTGAGTACTGGAGAAGCGGTGACCAACCGCGAGAATGAATGCGCCATTGCGGAGCGCGCTTTTCTCGAAGGATATGTTACGATTGAGCATCCGGAGCGCAATGGCATGAAAGTGGCGGTTGTCGGTGCCGGTCCTGCCGGACTTGCCGCTGCCAATCAGCTGAACTATAAAGGTTATGAGGTGACAGTGTTTGACAAGAATGAGGCTGCCGGTGGCCTGTTGCGCTACGGAATACCGAACTTCAAGCTCAATAAGTCGGTTATCGATCGCCGTATAAAGGTAATGGAGGCAGAAGGTGTCCGATTTGTATATAATACGGATGTGGATGTGGCAAAACTGCCTGAGGGTTATGACGCATACGTAGTGAGCACAGGTACACCGCAGGCACGTGACATTGATGTTCCCGGACGAGAACTGAAAGGAATACATTTGGCTCTCGATATGCTCTCGCAGCAAAACCGTGTTTTGGCGGGTATGGAGTTCGCTGATGAGGAACTGGTCAATGCCAAAGGCAAGAAAGTACTTGTCATTGGCGGAGGCGATACGGGTTCCGACTGTATAGGAACATCCAACCGTCAGGGGGCTGTCAGTGTGACACAGATTGAGATAATGCCAAAACCTCCGGTGGGGCATAATCCGGCTACACCGTGGCCTAACTGGCCGGTCATTCTCAAAACTACATCCAGCCATGAGGAAGGATGTGAGCGACGTTGGCTGTTGAATACGAATCGGTTCATCGGGAAAGACGGGCATGTCACAGGTGCAGAGGTCGAGGGTGTGATATGGGAGAAGAATCCCGAAGGCGGACGTCCGATAATGAAACTTGACGGTAAGAAAGAGGTGATAGAGTGCGACCTTGTGTTACTTGCTATGGGATTCATTCGTCCGCAGCAGCCCGATTTCCCTGAGAATGTGTTTGTGGCGGGAGATGCTGCTTCCGGAGCAAGTCTGGTGGTGCGCGCCATTGCCAGCGGAAGAAAAACAGCGGAAGCCGTAGATAAATATTTGAAAAAAGGATAACCTGTTGTCCGTTGGAGGGCAGAATGAAGGATGCGGATGTATTTGCAGGCGGTGCGAATATGTCCGCATCCTTTTTGTGTATTTTGTCCGGAACTGTGGGAAATGTCCTATTTTTGTAGCCGAATTATAAGAATGGTGCAGGTATAGAGCGGCTTGCATATAAATTTGAAAGGATGAATAGTAAAGACAGAATGAAACAGGTAATTGGATGGGTGCTGCCTCTCTCGCTGTGTTGGGCGGGACTGGGTATGGCTGCCGCATACTCTCAGACGATAAGCGAGGTGTCTGTCCTGAAACAGGTGAGCATATCGAATATGGGTGTGTTGCCAGCCAATTACAGCGGTATCACATATATGGGAGGCGACAAGTATGCCGTGGTGGACGACAAATGGCAAGGCGGAGGAATCAGTTTCCTTGACATTGCAATGAGTCGGTATGACGGAAAAATAACCGGTGTGTCCCAGAGGTTTGTCTCGGACTCGGGAGAACTGCATACAGGCAAGTCGCGCGACTGCGAAGGCATTGCCTTTTGTCGGGAGACGGCCACATTGTTTGTGTGCGGAGAGGCGGAACAGGATATTCTTGAATACAATATGTCTGGTGAGCCTACAGGGCGGAAAATGAGTGTCCCCGAATCTTTAGGGAAGGAGAATACATACCCAAATCTCGGATTTGAGTCACTGACATACAATCAGCATACCAGACTTTTTTGGACTACTACAGAATCTGTTCTCAAATCAGACGGACAACCGGTTTCGGCTCTTTCTCCAAATGAAAGAAATATTCTGCGTTTGCAGAGTTTCGGCACGGATTTGAAGCCAGCCGGACAATACGCATACAGAATGGAAGCTCCGGGGATGAAAAAGAAACAGACGAAAATGTTTGTTTATGGAGTCTCCGATATGGCGGCATTAGACGATGGGCGGCTGATTGTGATGGAACGTGAGATGTGTGTGATGAAGAGGTATATAGGAAGCTACTGCACGGTGCGTCTCTTTATCGTCAAGCCGATGGAATATGCCGAGATAGAGACGGACACGGATGTGCGTATGCTTTCGGCTGACAGATTTTTGGATAAGGAGTTGCTTTGTGAGTTTACGACACACTTGAATTTCAGAAAGATGAATCTTGCGAATTACGAGGGACTGTGTCTCGGCCCGAAACTCGATGACGGCAGATTGACGATTCTGCTTCTCAACGATTCTCAGAAAGCTGCGGGAAACGCGCTCAAACGTCTGAAGGAATATCTGAAAGTGATAGTGGTAAGGCTATAGACGGAAGAAAAAGCAGAATGTTGCCACTAATGCCCTGCTTGCAGTTAAATAAGCAAAATATATTTGGTGAGGAGGGCAAAAAGCCATACATTTGCAGAAATTCTAATTAAAAAATTAAGGAAAGGGAGATTTATGAAGAAGCTATTGATTATATTATGTACGGCACTTGCATACAACATGCAGGTGTGTGCCCAGTCTCTTTATAAGACTGTCTACGAAAGAGCCATCTCGATTGTCAATGATCCGAAGTCGAGCGAGGAAGATATACAAATCAACCAGTTCAAGGTGACTGTGCTGAATTACATATCGTCGCAGGTGAAGAAGCGCGCGATGGAAAAGGACAGCTACTTTTATGATTCGCAGGCTGTCAATTTGGCTTCGTTTGTGACTGATTTTGAGTCGGACATATTGAAGGCGCGTGGAATATCTACCGCAAAACGTCTGGAAGTGATTGAATGTTATCGTGAAGCGTCACTTTCTAACCCGCTTTTTAACGACACGGATAAGGAAAAGGTATATTGCTATGTCAATGACAAGCAGACTTACACTCCTTTCTCTATTGATACCGACTGGGAAAAGGCTTACGACGTGGTCACTGCAAAAATAAAGACTATATTGAAATAGTTCGCACGTTGGAAGCTGTGGAAGAACGTTGACAAATCCTTATTGGTTCACCATTAGGGGTGTTCTTGTCAGGCAAATGAAGCCGGCAAGAGCACCCTTTTTCTTTTGTGGATGTACTGACAATATGCGTTTAAATGTCGTATCAGACAGTTGTTTTAGCTGCGATTTGAATGTATGATGGCCGTACCACAAAAAATATATTGTGCGGCAGATTTGAAAAAGTAGTGGTGCAAAAAGGTTTTCTTGCACGCAAAAATCTCAAAACCGCACTGCTGTTTGTAAAAATCACAGTGCAGTTTGTACAAACAGCAGTGCGGTTTACAGAAGTTAGTGCGGCAGATTTGGCTTTTGACAGTCTATTCTTCATCTTCTTTCTGCTGATAGGACAAATTTGTCTCAGCAGCCGATGCAAACATGTCTTTTTCCCGGCAGGCATCATCATACTGACCTCATTTAAACAATTGCGAAGTTTTTTATTATAGAATGTAACCAAAAGACCTTTTTTCAAGAAAAACTGCCAATCATTTCACAGAAATACGTAACTTTGTAGCCAAATATATATTCAATAGAGAGACAAAGCATGGATGTAGCGATAGTGAAATATAATGCGGGCAATATTTGTTCAGTAGACAATGCTTTTCGTCGTCTTGGTATTGCTCCGGTGATTACGTCAGATTCGGAGCGGCTGATGAAAGCTGACAGGGTGGTGTTTCCTGGACAAGGAGAAGCCGGGACAACAATGGCATATCTGCGTGAGCACAAACTGGATGAGGTCATCAAGAGCCTGAGACAGCCTGTATTGGGCATCTGTATAGGTATGCAGTTGCTTTGTCGCCATTCAGAGGAAAACAATACGGATTGTCTGGGTATATTCGATGTGGATGTGAAACGCTTTCAGCCTGAGAGGCATGAGGATAAAGTTCCGCAGATGGGTTGGAATACCATTTCGGACACGAAGAGCGGACTCTTTGAGAACTTCGGCAAACAGGAGTTTGTCTATTTCATACACAGTTTCTATGTTCCTCTTTGCGAACATACCATTGCCACTACGCAATACATACAGCCGTATAGTGGCGCGCTCCATAAGGATAACTATTATGCAACTCAGTTCCATCCGGAGAAGAGCGGAGGTACTGGTGAGAGGATATTGGAGAACTTTCTCAACTTGAGAGACTGAGCGTCTCACTTTTTCTTGCAGATACAGGAGTTCTACTTATAAATCACAACACAACCCAATGAACAAAATAGAAATCATACCCGCCATAGATATTATAGAAGGCAAATGTGTGCGGCTTACACAAGGCGACTACCAACAAAAGAAGGTTTATAATGATGACCCGTTGGAAGTGGCGAAGATGTTTGAGTCGCATGGCATCAAACGGTTGCATGTCGTAGACCTTGACGGGGCACGCTCGAAGCATGTGGTCAACCATAAAGTAGTGGAGAGAATAGCCGCAAGCACCGATCTGACAATAGATTTTGGAGGCGGAATAAAGAGTGAGGCGGATATTGACACGGCATTTGCTTCCGGAGCGTCCTATGTGACAGTCGGAAGTGTGGCAGTGACCGATGAGGAACTATTTGTGAGATGGATTGAGAAATATGGCGTAGCCAAGCTGATTCTCGGTGCGGATGCCAAAGACGGACATATCAGCATAAACGGATGGAAAGAGGAGTCGGAGGATAAGTTGCTGCCGTTCATAGAAAAATATATGGCGCATGGCATCAATAACGTGTTGTGTACGGATATAAGCAAGGATGGAATGTTGCAAGGACCGTCCGTAAGACTGTATGGAAGCATTATGGAGAGGCATCCCGACTTGCATCTTATAGCCAGTGGAGGAGTCAGCTCTATTGAGGATATTGTGGAACTTCGTGATGCGGGCATTCCGGCAGTGGTGTTTGGAAAGGCTGTGTATGAGGGACGTATAAGGATGGAGGATTTGGAAAAACTGATGTGATATGTTGGCTAAGCGAATAATCCCCTGTCTTGACATCAAGGATGGGCAGACAGTGAAAGGAACAAACTTTGTTGATTTGCGGCAAGCGGGCGACCCTGTGGAGCTTGGAAGAGTGTATAGCGAACAAGGGGCGGACGAACTTGTGTATCTTGACATCACAGCCAGTTTTGAGGAACGCAAGACTTTTACGGAACTGGTGAGGCGCATTGCGAGAGAGATAAACATTCCGTTTACGGTGGGTGGTGGCATCAACGAACTGGGCGATGTGGACCGCCTTTTGAATGCTGGGGCAGATAAGGTGAGTATCAACTCAGCCGCATTGCGACGTCCGGAGTTTATCGATGAGATAGCCGGGAATATTGGCTCGCAGGTTTGTGTGGTGGCGATAGACGCAAAAGAGACGGAGAAAGGATGGGAATGCTACCTGAACGGCGGCAGGGTATCTACGGGACGCGACCTGTTTGAATGGGCGAAAGAGGCCAATGAGCGCGGTGCCGGAGAGATTCTGTTTACAAGTATGAACCACGACGGAGTGAAGAACGGATATGCGGATGAGGCTTTGTACGAACTGTCGGAAATTCTTACCATTCCAGTCATTGCTTCGGGAGGAGCTGGCAGGAAAGAGCATTTCCGTGATACCTTTATTAATGGGCACAGCGATGCGGCACTTGCAGCGAGTGTGTTCCATTTCGGAGAAATCGGCATCCCTGAACTGAAGAAATATCTGAGTGAGGAAGGTGTCAACGTGAGATTGTAATAAATATATAGTCTTTTGTTTTTTAGAAAATTGTATTATTATCATGATATCATTGGATTTTGAAAAGTTGGGTGGTCTTGTCCCCGCTGTCATACAAGATGAGAAGACAAACAAAGTGCTTATGCTCGGATTTATGAACGAGGACGCATACAACAAGACTGTTGAGAGCGGTAAGGTTACATTCTGGAGCAGGACAAGAAAATGCTTGTGGACAAAGGGAGAGACAAGTGGGCATTATCTGAATGTGGTTTCCATTGCCTCTGACTGCGATAACGATACATTGCTTGTCAAAGTAAATCCTGATGGTCCGGTTTGTCATACGGGAGCCGATACTTGTTGGAACGAGAAAAACGAGAATCCTATCATGTTCCTTTCTGAACTGCAGCGGTTCATAGAGAAACGTTATGAGGAAATGCCGGAAGGCTCTTATACAACCAGCCTTTTTCAGTCGGGATGTAATAGAATGGCTCAGAAAGTGGGTGAGGAGGCCATAGAGTCTGTGATTGAGGCAATGGCAGGTAATAATGAGCGTCTTATCTATGAGGCATCCGACATGATATACCATCTTATTGTGCTTCTGACTTCGAAGGGACTTAAAATTGAGGACCTTGCTACAGAGCTGATGAAGCGTCATGACCCTAATTGGCACAAACACTGATTTGTGACAACGCTCGTGCCGTTTTTATAGTGTACAGCTATCCGCAATAATTGCTATATAAAATAAGGAAAGAAATACAAATGCTGATTGAATATAAGAATGTAGACATTTTTCAGGAAAGTCTGCAAGTGCTTGAAAATGTAAGTTTCACTACCGGTGAAGGCGAGTTTGTCTATATAATAGGTAAAGTGGGTTCAGGAAAAAGTACATTGCTGAAGACCGTCTATGGCGAGTTGCCTGTTGGTGGAGGTGAGGCAAAAGTGCTGGATTATGACTTGTGTAAGCTGAAAAGAAAGCATCTGCCGGAGTTGCGGCGCAGACTGGGTATTATTTTTCAGGACTTTCAGTTGCTGACCGACCGCAATGTGGAGGAGAATTTGTATTTCGTGCTGAAAGCTACGGGATGGAAGCATAAACATGAGATGAAACAGCGTATTCAAGAAGTGCTCGATATGGTGGGGATGGGAACGAAAGGCTATAAGCTTCCGTGTGAGCTTTCAGGAGGTGAGCAGCAGCGTATTGCCATTGCGAGAGCTATATTAAATAACCCTCAATTGATTCTTGCCGATGAGCCTACTGGCAACCTTGATAAGGAGACAAGTATGCAAATAACTGAGCTTTTGCATGATATATGCCGTAAAGGGTCGGCTGTAATGATGATTACTCATAATCTGAACCTTGTGAGAGATTATCCGGGAAGAATATTCCGGTGTGAGGAAAAATGCATCAGGGAGGTGACGCGTGAGGAAGTCTTCAATGAGGGGGCGGAATGAAGCGCGGAGGACAAGAGTGGATACGGTATTTTTCGTGTGGCAAAGCGGAGCGGACTGGTTCTGAGGCTATGCTATAGGATGAGAAAAAGAATAAAGAAATAAATATAATAAATAAAGACAGAATCAATGAAAGTATTAAAGTTTGGAGGAACATCTGTAGGTACAACCCAGCGCATGAAAGAGGTTGTCAATTTGATTACAGACGGAGAACAGAAAATTGTGGTACTCTCTGCAATGTCGGGTACGACAAATACGCTCGTGGAAATTTCCGATTATCTTTACAAAAAGAATCCGGAAGGAGCCAATGAGAATATCAACCAGCTTGAGATTAAATATAAGAAGCATGTTGATGAGCTATACACTACAGAAGAATACAAGCAGAAGACTCTTGATTTCATAAAGCAGGAATTTGATTATCTGCGCTCGTTCACCAAAGGCATATTCACTATGTTTGAGGAAAAAATCATTGTAGGACAGGGTGAGATAATCAGTACCAATATGGTGACAAACTATTTGCTTGAGCAGGGATATAGTGCCACGCTTCTGCCTGCGCTTGAGTTTATGAGAACAGACAAGAATGCGGAGCCGGATCTTGAATATATAAGAGAAAAGCTGAAATTGCAGCTTGATGCCAATTCTGGAAAGGATATATACATTACACAAGGATTCATCTGTCGCAACGCGTATGGTGAGATTGACAATTTGCAGCGTGGAGGTTCTGACTATACAGCTTCTCTAATAGGAGCTGCTGTGGATGCTGAGGAAATACAGATATGGACTGACATTGACGGAATGCACAACAATGACCCTCGCTATGTGGAGAAGACATCTCCTGTAAGTAACCTGCATTTTGAGGAGGCTGCCGAACTTGCCTATTTCGGTGCCAAGATTCTGCATCCAACATGTGTGCAGCCTGCCAAGTTTGCCGGCATCCCTGTCAAACTGCTTAATACAATGGACCCTAAAGCGCAGGGTACAGTTATCAGTAACGAGACGGAGAAGAACAAGATAAAGGCGGTGGCTGCAAAGGATAATATCACTGCCATCAACATCACATCGAGCCGTATGCTTCTTGCTTATGGGTTCCTGCGCAAGGTTTTTGAGATATTTGAGACCTATAAGACAAGCATCGATATGGTTTGTACTTCAGAAGTAGGGGTTTCTGTCAGCATTGACAATACTTCCAATCTTAACCAAATTCTGAATGAGTTGAAGAAGTTCGGTACGGTAAAGGTTGACCAGAATATGTGCATTATATGCGTGGTGGGCGATCTCGACTGGCACAATGTAGGCTTTGAGTCATCTGCTGCTGAGGCAATGAAGGAGATACCGGTGCGTATGATTTCATACGGAGGAAGCAACCATAACATCTCGTTCCTTATTTCTGCTGATGACAAGAAACGCGCATTGCAGTCTTTGAGCAAACATTTGTTTGAATAATTGGATGGGACGGACGATGAGAACGACATTTCCTATAGAAAAGATGAAAGGTGTGCAGACACCTTTCTATTATTACGATACGGAGCTGTTGCGCCGTACCCTTGATGCTGTCAATGCCGAAACAGCCAAATATGGAAACTATTTTGTCCATTACGCAGTAAAAGCCAATGCCAACCGCAAACTGCTTGCGGTAATCAATGAGAAAGGACTTGGCATTGACTGTGTGAGCGGATGGGAAATGGAAGCTGTGCTTGAGGCAGGATTTCCGGCAAATAAGATTGTGTTTGCCGGAGTGGGCAAAAGCGACTGGGAAATCAATCTTGGGCTTGACAAAGACATTTGTTGCTTCAATGTGGAGAGCATACCGGAACTGGAAATAATTAATGAGCTGGCTGCTGCTAAAGGAAAGGTGGCAGCGGTGTGTTTCCGCATCAATCCGAATGTGGGCGCTCACACACATGCCAATATCACTACCGGACTTGCGGAGAACAAGTTCGGCATTGCGATGGAGGATATGGAGAAGGTGATTTCGTTGGCTAAGACCATGCCAAACATTTGTTTCAAAGGATTGCATTTTCATATTGGAAGCCAAATTCTTGAAATGGATGATTTTGTTGCGCTGTGTGAAAGAGTCAATGAGTTGCAGGACAAGCTGGAACAGTCGGGCATCAATGTGGAGATTATCAATGTAGGCGGAGGATTGGGCATTGACTACAACAATCCTGACGGGAATCCGATACCGGACTTTGAGGCTTACTTCGCCACTTACAACCGTCATCTGAAACTCCGTGAGGGGCAGACTGTACACTTTGAGCTGGGACGCTCTTTAGTGGCGCAGTGTGGAAGTCTTGTCACTAAAGTGCTCTATGTGAAGCAAGGCTCATGCAAGCAGTTTGCCATTGTAGATGCTGGAATGACCGATCTTATACGTCCTGCATTGTATCAGGCGCATCATGAAATAGAGAATCTGACAGGTAAAGAAGATGAGGAAGTTTACGATGTGGTTGGTCCGATATGTGAGTCGAGCGATGTATTCGACAAGGGAGTAAGGCTTAACAGAGTGAAGCGTGGCGATTTGCTTGCTTTGCGCAGTGCAGGCGCGTATGGTGAGATAATGGCTTCGGGATACAATTGTCGCCCTTTGCCAAAAGGTTATACTTCGGACGAGCTGGGTATGTAAGAATTTTCTGAAGAAATAATAGTATAGACATTAAGAGAGGCAATCGGTTTGAAATAGTAACTGGTTGCCTCTCTTTGTGTCGGTTTCGGAGCTTTATGGTTGTTGCTGGTTGGTTTTTCTGTCTGTTGTTCTTATTGTCGGAATATTTCGTTATAATAGCCGGATTTTTTTTCATTGCTGACGATTGGGTGGTATTTCTGCCAATTGTGTTGAGTCGGATTATTTGTTATTCATTTTAATACGTAAAACAACAAGGGATTTTTATGGCAACAGTAAAATTGAAGTTCCGCATCCATGCCGGAGGAGGCGGAGAGGGTGTGCTTTATTATCAAGTGACACACCGCAGGAGGGTACGGCTGGTGAAGACAACCTATATTCTGAAAACAGAGGAGTGGGATAGTGGCACGTCCACCATACTTGCAGTTGGGGCAAAGGAGCGTGTGGCTTATCTTCTCTGTATCCGTGAAGAAATAAGCAGGGAAATGAGGATTATTGAGAAACTGGTAGCGGACAATGCGTTTTGCCGCAAAGGCTATACAGTGGATGATTGGGTGGAAGACATACGAAAGATAAGGCCTGTGCAGACCGTGTTCTTCTTTATGCGGTTGCAAATCAAAAGGCTGTCGGATGCTAACAGAATTGGTACGGCGAGAACCTATACTGCCACTTTAAACAGTTTCTGCCGTTTCAGGCAGGGAAGAGACCTGACATTTGACTCTGTCACTCCGGACATGATGGAACAATATGAGGCATATCTGCAAAATATGGGATTGGCGCGAAATACCACCTCTTTCTATTTGCGCACTTTCCGGACTATATACAATATGGCGGCGGAGCGTTGTCTTTCTATAAAGAAAAATGTGTTTGACCGTGTATACACCGGATTTGACAAGACTTGCAAACGGGCGGTGTCGATTGAATACATTAAAGCAATCAAGCGGCTGGACCTTTCTCTGCATCCGTCTCTGGAATTTGCGCGCGATGTATTCATGTTCAGTTTTTATATGCGTGGAATGTCGTTTGTGGATATTGCTTACTTGAGAAAATCTGATTTGAGGAATGGATTTGTTATATATTGCCGTCGAAAAACACATCGCAGGCTTACGGTTGAGTGGGAATCTCTGATGCAGGATATTGTGTGCCGCTATGCTGTCGGCACAAGAGACTCGTCTTATTTGTTACCGATTATAAAGACAGGGAAGGGGGATGAGCGCAAACAGTATGAGTGTATGGAACGAAAGATAAACCGTTGTTTGAAAACAGTGGCAAGAATGGTCGGGTTGAATGTGCCGTTGACAATGTATGTGGCGCGCCATTCATGGGCATCCATTGCAAGAGACAAGCGAATCCCTCTTTCTGTAATAAGTGAGGGAATGGGACATGATTCTGAGAAAACAACGCAGATTTATCTCGCATCTCTGGACACATCTGTCATTGATAATGCGAACAGAAAGATTCTGAGATTGCTTTAGGTTCTTTTTTTTAGGACAGGGGTGTGCTGTAGCTGTATCAAAAAAAGTTTTCCGTGGCATACATTCCTGTGTTTGAGCGTATGTCATGGAGGACTTTTTTTATTTCAGTTCTTTGATCGCAAGACCAAATTTGTCGGCAATCTTAAAAATCTTATTGATATTGCCTTTGCAGTGTTGTGTTGAGACAACAAAGTTGATACCGTCAGCAGAGGTCAGAATGTCTTTTTCAAACCATCTTCTATCCTTGTGTGTATCATTGGCCTCAAGTTTCCAACGGTTTACTTCTTCCACGGTTTTTATAAGGCCTTTGGGTAATAGGTTAGCCAACTCATTATAAGCGACACGGTGATTCTGAATATATACACGGACAATTTCCAATGCCAATTTACCTTTGCCGTATATGCCAGCTCCGTTAAGTGAGTATTTTGTACAATCTCGCCCTCCTCTGTTGTCAGTACGTTCGTTTTCCTTTGTTTTCTGACACGATTTGGATATGAAATGATTGCTACACAGAGGCTGGTTGTTTGCGTATTCTGTTATAACAGCGTCATCTATTGTTTGCGCTATCTTTTTTAGAATATCCAAAGCTTTTTGAGGTGCGATATTGAAGAACTCGCGATTCGGACGAATACGAAGGTCTGTAAGCTCGTCAATTATATCATGTACAGCTTTCTCGACCTCATTGTATTTTACCGTTTTTATGGTTGCGTAAATATCGAAGGGTAATGGTACGGCAGTATTATCCAGTTCTTTAGATCTTATATTGACAGGACGTGAGCTTTTACCAATCTTTACCCAATCCTTGCGAAAACTTGGATTCGTCAGAATATATACATATCCGGGTTCGGTCATATCCATTATATTTGTGTACAACTGTTTACAGCCATTTTCTTGATAAAAGAAAATGGCTGCTGGTAAGTTTAGGTCTAATATCAGTTTTTCTTGAACAAGAATCCGGTTTTCATACCGTTGTATGAAGACGCTATTCCCGAAAGAGCCGATATGGTTGTGTTTGTCGATGCGGCACCAAGTGTCTGTGCCACAGACATAAGTTTTGATGAGTCGAATGTGATGGCAAGGTTGTTGGCTGATATTGTAGCGTATGCAGTAGCCAAGTTAAAGCCGAGATTGCCTTTTATGGTAAGTACATTTGTCTTGTTGTCATATTCATACGTGCCAGTATGTTCCTTTCCGTTGATGATGAAAGAACAACTCTTGTCTTCGTTGAAGGTAAATGAAATGGCACCAGCCTTGATGCCCGCTTTCTCATAATAAGGCTGCACTTTCTTTACGACTGCTTGTCCTGCCACCACACCGCCTGCCTGTGCAAGCAGGTTTTCGCTTTCAAACTGTACGGTTGGTTCTGTATATGTCCATGTTCCTACAATGGATGTCTGTGAGCTGGCAGAAGTGAGCTGACCTATGATGCCGCCTATCAGCGAACCTGTATTCATTGCACCCTCTGTGCTGCCTCCTGTGGCTCCTCCCAATAATGAGCCGAGAATTGCGCCCGGTCCGTTTCCTTCAGCAGAAGCCTGAGTTTGTTCTGATGTGGCTGAGTTTGCCGGCATGGAACCTCCGCAGCTGCACATCATAGAAGTTCCTAATAATATGGATGCGAATGAGATTGTTTTTCCTGTTTTCATGTTCTTTCTTGAGTTTTTATTTGTTGTTATTCTTCCCTTCATGGCAGAGTTTGCCAATCATGAATTTAAGTAGTTTGTTGCAAATTTACTTATTTATATCAGAATCACAAATTGTATATTCGTGTTTTCGGTGTTTTTTTGCTGAAATACAAGTGGATATAGGAGTATTCAGGTGGCATTTTCAATTTTGTATCAAAAATATAAATAATATGGCAACAGTAAAAATTAAGTTCCGACCTTCGTCTGTAGCGGGAAAAGAAGGTTCTGTGTATTATCAGTTATTGCATAACCGGGCTACACGGTATATGAAAATCGGATATAAGATATTTCCTGATGAATGGGATGATGTGAAATGTAATATTCTTTTGCCGGACTCACCAAATACTGAGCGGGATATTTATCTGTGTGGGCTGAATGGAAAAATAGCAAAGGATATGCGGAAATTGCACAAGATTATCGATTATTTTGAAAGCAAGGGAAAAACATATACGGTAAATGACATTATCCGCTCATTTTCAGATTCGTCCAATGAGATGTTCCTTTTCCCGTTTATGCAGGAGGTGATAAAGAATCTTGAAAATTCGGGGAAAGAGCGTACCAGCGAGGCTTATATAAGTACGTTGAACAGCTTTATGAGGTTTGTCGGCGACAGAGATGTTATGTTTGATGATTTCGATTCCGACCTGATGCAGGCATACGAGGCTTTTCTCCGAAAAGAGGAACAGGTGGGGCTGAATACAAGCTCTTTCTATATGAGAGTGATGCGTGCGGTGTATAATCGTGCGGTCGAAAAGGGGATTACAGTTCAGCGCAACCCGTTCCGGCATGTATATACAGGAGTGAGCAAGACTGTGAAGCGTGCCATTCCGCTTGATGTTGTCCGGAAGATAAAACTTCTCGACCTGACTCGGTTTCCGAATCTGGATTATGCGAGGGACATTTTCATGTTCAGTTTCTATACAAGGGGTATGGCTTTTGTCGATATGACATATCTGAAGAAGACAGACCTCAAAAATGGCGTTTTGTCTTATCGGAGACAGAAGACAGGGCAGCAGTTGTTTATTAAGTGGGAACCTTGTATGCAGGGCATCTTGGACAAATACAGTCATGTGGAGACAAAATATCTTTTGCCGATAATAAAGGTGACTGATGATGAGAGAAAGCAATACAAGAATGTCTCGCATTTTGTCAATTGCAAGCTAAAGCGAATTGGACGTATGGTGGGGCTGTCCATTCCGCTTACAATGTATGTGGCGCGCCATTCGTGGGCATCCATAGCCAAAAGCAAGAATATACCAATCTCTGTCATCAGTGAGGGAATGGGGCATGACTCTGAGCGTACAACCATGATCTATCTTACTTCGCTTGACACCCATTTGGTTGATAATGCAAATCGGATTATACTTAGTGGGTTGTGATGAAGTTCGTTGTCACTTCCAGCTTTTCTTCTGAATGATGTCTTTGAGAACTATTCAGCGAAACTCGGAGTGGCACGCAAGATTCTCAAAACCGCAGTGCGGTTTTGAGAATTTAGTGGAGTGGAAATGGTTTTAGACAGCAGTCTTATCGTATTTGCAGAACAGTTGCTCCATCTCTCTGATTGTAGCATATTGGTACCATGATACTTAGTATATCCATAGGCTCTTCTATACAAAATCCGGAATTTAATATTATTGCCTTTCTGCATTTTAATAGGAAAATGATGTACCTTTGTCTGCGATAATAAATTCAGTGTAGAGTTTTTATATGAAGGAACTTGAGAAAATGCGTCGTGGCGAGCTGGCTGATATGTCAGCTCCTGATATACAAGACAGTTTTGTACATGTCAAGAAGTTGTTGGCAAGACTGCGTATGATGTGTACTTATGATGAGGGATATCGTGAGTTGCTTGAAGAACTTGTGCCGGGAATCCCCTCCTCATCTGTTATATGCCCTCCTTTTCATTGCGATCACGGTCATGGCATACGGCTTGGCGAAAATGTGTTTGTCAATGCAAACTGTACATTTCTGGACGGAGCTTATATCACAATAGGGGCACATACGCTTATTGGTCCGGATGTGAAGATTTATACACCTCACCATCCGATGGATTATATAGAGCGCAGGGGAAGCAAGGAATATGCCTATCCGGTTACTATTGGTCAGGATTGTTGGATTGGGGGTGGTGTGGTCATTTGTCCGGGAGTGACTATAGGAGACAGATGCGTAATAGGAGCAGGAAGTGTGGTTACCAAAGATATAGAGGACGATGTGGTGGCTGTTGGCAATCCTGCGAGAATTGTCAGACGGGCTGATGGACTGGGGACATCGGGCATTCTGTAGATTGGCATGTATTGCCTGTATGTCATTTTTAATTGGAAATGATTTCTTTTTAGATGAATTTTTATGAAGGGTAATAGAATTATACGGAATACGGTGGTTGCCGATTTGGATGATGTGATGGCGATATACGAATATGCGCGGAGCAGAATGCGTGAGTCGGGCAATGCCACACAATGGGTGGACGGCTATCCCTCGCGCGACAGGATTCTGGCGGATATGAAAGCTGACAGCCATTATGTGATAGAAGACGATGGCAGGATTGTGGGAGTGTTTGTGTTTGTGACAGGCGATGAGCCTAATTATGTTTCTATTGACGGGGCATGGCTGAATGATGAGCCATACGGAACGATTCATAGGATTGCTTCTGCTCCGGGAACAAAAGGTATAGCAGACATAGTGCTTGGGTTTTGCAAGGATTTTGGAATAGATATTCGTATTGACACCCATTCTGACAATGCTCCGATGCTTGGTTGGATTGTCAAGCATGGTTTTACATATTGTGGTGTTATACGGGTGGCAGACGGCACACCTCGCAAGGCTTTTCATTTGTCGTGTAAATGATTTCAGACAAGGAGAAATGAGATGGTGTAGTTTTGGTATTTGTTACTTATTGGTAGTCAACATTATACGTGTTATACGGTAGAAAAGTGGCAGTAGTAGTTTCTAAATGAGTTCTGCAAGTGAAAATTTAACGTATTTAACTATCTTTAAGGCGAAAAGTAGGGAATAAATAAACGATTTGCCTTTAAAAAAGAGAAAAGGACATCCTCCTTGTTGGTAAGGCGCACACATCACTTTACTTTATTATGTAAGCGTATATATAGTACGCTTAAAATAAAGTGTAATGAAGCAGGGAAAATAGAATTGCACATACTGTAAGTTATATATCTTCCCTACTTTTCTTTTTTTTGAAGGCAAAATATAAAAACACAATGAAGTAAACTCCAATAGTTCCTTCAGAAATTCTATCTCTTGAGTGTTTTACAAGATAATATCAATTGCCTTATGGTGGTTATTAGAAAACTAAGATAAAGGTCTGTTGGGACTCATGAACTCCTTAGAAGAAAGGACAGTAAATAAAAATTGAACTAATTCGCAAATATTTTGAAAAATAATTTCTATACCCCAACTCTATTCTGAAATTTTTAGTTACCTTTGTAACTGAAATACAGAAAGGTACGATATGGTTTCTACAGAAAAACCTATTATAAATCGTTTGAAAGCCGTTTTGGCAGAGCAAAGGCGAACCAACAAATGGCTTGCAGAACAACTTGGCAAGGATCAAGCAACTGTATCCAAATGGTGTACAAATACAGCTCAACCAGGACTTGAGACACTGCTAAAGATTGCAGAATGTCTGGATATTGATATGCGCGAGCTAATAGTTAAAACGAAGTAAATTAAAATTGTACGTAAAAATATATGGCAATACAAAGTGAGGCCGCTCTTGAAAACGGACTGATAGCGACTCTTCAGCAAATGAACTACGAATATGTTCATCTTGATGAAGAGACGAATCTTGTGGCTAACTTTAAACGTCAGTTGGAGATACACAATAAGAAGAAACTGGCGGAACTGGGACGCACAGAGTTCAGCGACTCCGAATTTGAAAAGATACAGATTTATCTTGAAGGGGGAACCCGCTTTGAAAAGGCTAAGAAACTGCGTGACTTGTTTCCGCTTGAAATGGACAACGGAGACAGACTATGGGTGGAGTTTCTGAACCGTCAGCACTGGTGTCAGAATGAGTTTCAGGTTTCCAACCAGATAACGATTGAAGGTCGTAAAAAATGCCGTTATGATGTTACTCTATTGATTAATGGTCTGCCATTGGTGCAGATAGAACTGAAACGCAGAGGTGTTGAGCTTAAGCAGGCTTATCACCAGATACAGCGTTATCACAAGACCTCATTTCATGGTCTGTTCGACTACATCCAGCTGTTCGTTATCTCTAACGGAGTAAACACGCGCTACTTTGCCAACAATCCCAATAGCGGATATAAATTCACATTCAACTGGACCGACCAGGAAAATGTTCCATTCAATGAACTGGAAAAGTTTGCCATATTCTTCTTCGATAAATGTACTTTAGGCAAAATCATTAGCAAATATATCGTGCTGCATGAAGGAGACAAATGCCTGATGGTGTTGCGCCCCTATCAATACTATGCCGTAGAAAAGATACTCGACCGTGTGGTAAACTCCAATGATAACGGATATATCTGGCATACAACCGGAGCAGGAAAGACACTGACATCGTTCAAGGCTGCTCAACTTGTCTCAGAACTGGATGATGTGGATAAGGTGATGTTTGTGGTAGACCGTCACGACCTCGACACTCAGACACAGACGGAGTATGAGGCTTTTGAACCGGGAGCAGTAGACAGCACAGACAATACGGACGAGTTGGTGAAACGCTTGCACAGCAACTCAAAGATCATCATCACCACCATCCAAAAGCTGAATGCCGCCGTCAGCCGCCAATGGTATAGCAACAAGATAGAAAGCATACGTCATTCGCGCATTGTGATGATTTTCGATGAGTGCCACCGAAGTCATTTCGGGGACAGCCACAAGAACATCATGAAGTTCTTCGACAACACACAGGCTTTTGGTTTCACCGGAACACCGATATTCGTAGAAAATGCCGTTGATGGGCATACCACAAAGGAAATCTTTGGGAAATGCCTGCACAGCTATCTGATTAAAGATGCCATTGCCGATGAGAACGTACTTGGCTTTCTTGTGGAATACTATAAAGGCAACGAAAATGTGGAAAATGGCAACGCCAACCGCATGGAGGAGATTGCCAAATTCATCCTTAATAATTTCAATAAGTCAACATTCGACGGTGAGTTTGACGCGCTCTTTGCCGTGCAGTCCGTTCCGATGCTTATCCGGTATTACAAGATATTCAAATCGTTGAATCCTAAGATACGCATTGGTGCCGTGTTTACGTATGCTGCAAACAACAGTCAGGACGACGAACTTACAGGCATGAACACGGGACAGTTTGTGAGCGACAGCATAGGTGATGCCGACGAACTGCAAGCCATTATGGACGACTACAATGAGATGTTCGGTACGTCATTCTCCACAGAGAACTTCCGCGCTTATTACGACGACATCAATCTTCGGTTGAAAAAGAAGAAAGCGGACATGAAGTCGCTTGACCTCTGTCTTGTGGTTGGAATGTTCCTTACTGGTTTTGATTCCAAGAAGCTCAACACGCTGTATGTGGACAAGAACATGGAATATCACGGTCTGTTGCAGGCTTTCAGCCGAACCAACCGTGTGCTGAACGAGAAGAAACGTTTTGGCAAGATTGTTTGTTTCCGTGACTTGAAAAGCAATGTGGACACAGCCATCCGACTGTTCAGCAACAGCAATAATCCGGAGGAGATTGTCCGTCCACCGTTTGAAGAGGTAAAACAGGAGTATCAGGAGGTGGCAAAGACATTCTTGGAGACATATCCTACACCAGACGCCGTAGACCTATTGCAAAGCGAAAAGGACAAAAAAGATTTTGTTCTGGCATTCCGTGACCTCATCAAGAAACACGCGGAGATTCAGATTTATGATGATTTCTCCGCCGATGACGAAGAATTAGGCATGACCGAACAGCAATTCATGGATTTCAGGAGTAAATATCTGGACATTCACGATACGTTTGCCATTACCACGCCATCCTCAACTCCTTCATCCGATTCTGGTGATGACACACCGGAAGAGGATAATTTGGACGATATTGATTTCTGTCTGGAACTGCTTCACAGTGACATCATCAACGTCGCTTATATCCTTGAACTGATTGCCGAACTAAATCCATACAGCGAGGACTACACAGACCGCCGAAAAGCGATTATCGACACCATGATAAAGGATGCCGAATTGCGTAACAAAGCAAAATTGATAGACGGTTTTATCCAACAGAATGTGGATGACGACAAAGCCGGATTCATGAGCCGTAAAGCCGACGGAACAAGCGACCTTGAGGAGAAACTGAACAACTATATAATAACAGAGCGCAACAATGCCGTCAATTCCCTTGCCCAAGAGGAAGATATTGCCCCTGCGGTATTGAATCATTATCTCTCAGAATATGATTACCTGCAAAAAGAGCAGACGGACATCATACAAGAAGCATTGAAAGACAAGCATCTTGGACTGATAAAACG
>JAMPEL010000012.1 GCA_023665185.1 Roseburia sp. | reverse complement strand
AAATTTTGTGCGCCTTGAAAATAAATTTTGTTCACCTTGCGCAAAAAATCAGTGTACCTTGTAAATAAATTTACTTCACCTTGAAATTTTGGGTTTTAGTGGGCTTTTGGGGGTATAAGCCCCGCTTTGGCTCAAAATTATTTATCTTTTAGGTGAGTGGATTGTTCTATTTGTCCGCATAGTTTTCGAGACAAAAAAACCTCCGTAGAATCGCGTTTTTGCAACCTCGGCGGAGTTCGGTTCATTTTGAGCGATTCTACGGAGATTGATTTTAACATATCAAATTGTCAGGATTTTTGATGTAATACTGATGTTTTTGACAGACTCCTCCGGCAAAAGTCTATTTATAAAAGTAAGCAGCCTGTCAAACCCATCAGCGGAATATCACCTGCATCAAAACTCAACAATTCTATAACAAAACAAGATAAATCACTCGTAATGTCGGATGAACCCCAAAAATCTTCATGTCGGTATGATATTTTATATTGTTTGATGTTCCTTTTTTTTGAGTGTCTCTTTTTCTGTCGCTTCCATTGAACCATCATGTATTATGATTAACTTTGCAAAATTAATAATCGTCGTATAAATATACAATATTCAAAAATAACCATTTGTGGATGTATTGCGTGAACTGGACAATGAATTTCACCGGCAATCGGTGAATCTTAGCCAAACTGAAGGTGTGCGACTTGGTGGAGCCTTGTAAGATTGCGCGTAATCTTTCAATTGTTTAGTGTAAATGAAAAACGAAGAATATAAAGGACTTGACTTTGGCGGAGGAAGTATACGGAAGCTATTCAGAGTAGTGTTTTTCCCCACATTGGCGGCAATGGTGTTCGACGCGCTTTTCGTGATGGTAGATGGCATATTTGTGGGGCATGGTATCGGTGCATCGGGCATAGCTGCCATAAGCATTGTATCGCCGCTTTTTGCAGTTGTTTCCGGCACCGGACTGATGTTTGGCATCGGCGCGTCTGTGCTTGCAAGTATAAGCCTTTCCCGGAAATGCCATTCGGAAGCGAACAATACAGTCACACAGGCTTTCACTGTCGGCACATTGCTGATGCTTGTTGTGGCGGTGACGTTATATTTCTTTGCGGAAAATATAGTGTCATTTCTTGGTGGAAGCGCCACACTTCAGGCATACAGTGTGAGGTATCTTTGCTGGCTGTTGCCGGGCGTCGTGTTTCTGATGCTCCAATATGTCGGCATGATGCTTATCCGTCTCGATGGCTCTCCCAAGTATGCCATGTTGTGCAATGTTATTCCGGGAGTCATTAATGTATTTCTTGACTGGCTGTTCATCTTTCCTTTAGGTTTGGGACTTAAAGGTGCGGCAATGGCCACATCGGTCAGTTGTATTCTGGGCGGCTCAATGGCATTGTTCTATTTCCTGCGCCTGTCGGAAGTACTGCGTTTTACCCGTTTGCGGCTTGCCTTTTCCGGATTGGCAGATACTTTGCGGAATACAGCCTCAATCATGAAGATAGGTTTTGCCACCCTGCTGACAGAGCTGGCGATGTCTGTGATGTTGTTTACAGCCAACAAAACGCTCATAAAAATGCTGGGCGACAATGGGGTGGCGGCATTCAGTGTAGCCTGCTATCTGTTTCCCTTCCTTTTCTCAGTCAATAACGCAGTGGCTGAGGCTGTGCAACCTATTGTCAGTTTTAATTTCGGGGCAGGCGACATGGCACGTGTCAAAAAGGCATTGCGTACAGCTGTTGTGGCAGCCCTTATTTGTGGCATAATTGAAGTGGTTGCAATATCGGGCGGTGCGAGATATTTGGTGATGATGTTTCTCGCCTCCGGTACAGAGCCTTTTGAACTTGCTTGTGCCGGACTGCCTGAATTTGCTTTGTGTGGCATTTTCTTCGCGCTCAACATTGTCTTTATCGGCTATTTCCAAAGCGTCAAGGAATCCACGAAAGCCACCGTCTTCACTCTTTTGCGAGGCATGATATTTGTTGTGCCTTGTTTGCGGTTGTTACCGGAACTGATTGGTATCTCCGGATTTTGGTTGGCAATTCCTGTTTCGGAGGCTCTGACATTACTCGTCATTTTTCTTGTGTATTGTGCAAATAGAAAATAGACTGTCTGTTTGGTATATGCAGGGGAGGAATGGAACCATGCACAATGCGTGGTTTTATTCCTCCCCTGCAATTTTCTTGATATTATACGATACGAAGTTTTTTCCAACGATTATTTTCTGTGAGTCAGCCTGTTGTTTTTAATCTCTACATCGTTACATCTTTCGAAACTCATGTAATCGGCACACTCGCCGTCTGAAGATGTCTCCACCACATTGTCTGTCACAGTAATGTGGTCGGAAGAGCGTGCCTCGACAATATGTCCGGATGTGATATTGAAACGGTTGGACCTGATGAGTATGTTCTTGTGTACGGCACCCTCATACAAGTCGTTTTCCGGCATGATGGCAATTGCTGGCGAACCGCCCTCGATGAATCTGTTGTGGCATATTGTCACGTTGCGTGCCGGTCCCGACTCATACCAGCTGCGGGCATCGTCTGAAATAAGTATCGCCGGCATCGGCAGACGGTAGAATGTGTTGTCCTCTATACACACCTTGCCCCGGGTTGTCACCAAAATGCCCCTTGTAGGCAGGCGCGAGAAATAATTGCCTTTAATGTGTACGTCCGGTGTCCATGTCACATTTTCTACCACAATGTTGTCTCTGCCACTCACCTCGGCACTGATGTCTTTGTCGAGCGTCAAAATACTTTCATAGCGGTCGACAAACTCCGTTTGCCTGACGGTGGCTGCCAGTACGCACAACAGTGTATGGGCATCGACCAATTCAACTTTATCGCCTTTTGCGAATGCCTCAAATCCATACGACTGTCCGTGCATGAATCTTACCCTTATGCGGTTTCCGCCAATATATTCCGTGACTTTCAGATGAGTGCCATGCACATTGATTGCATCATCGTGGGCACCTTCAAAATAGGAGTCCTCAATGCGAATATAGCCTTTGCATCCCGACATTTGTACGAAATCCGCGAATCCTGCGCAGGTGCGTCCGCTGCCGGGTTCTGGAGCGCACCACAAATGGCGGTAGGTAAGGTTCTCGGAATATTGTCCCACAATACCAAAGTTGCCGAGAAAGTATATTTGCAAGTCCTCCAGTCGTACATTCTTGCTCCTTTGTATGAGTCCGCACACTTCGTTGCGTATGGTATGCCTCATCTGATACACCTCTCCCTTATGGAACGGGTGTGTCTTTCCATAGTGAAACCGCACAATTCCGTTTCCCATTTCTTCAGCTTTGACAATTCCGCTCATTGGCGATTCGCAACGGTTGGTGACATTTGTTTCCGGATAGAAAACCTGTGCCAGTCCGCCGCCAAATTGCCATCCTTCTCCAGTCCAGTTGAATGTTTCCTCATTTATTTCGTAGTTCGATGAAGGGTGGATGCGGCTTGTAATGTAATCCATTCCCGTATCAATGACAGTCATTTCCGGTACAGACGGGTCGGCAGCAGTGAGAGTGAAGTTTTTCATGACTATATTCTCGCAGCTGTCTATGACAAATGTCGTCATCTCGCCGTGTGTGATGAGTCTTGCGCCGTTACCGTCAATCGTGACGTTTCTCAACTTTTTCAGCCATAGCCCGATATGCTTGGTGGGGTCGGGATTTTCCTCTGCCGATGCGGTGTTGGACACATAATATACTTGGTGTGATGCCGAGGTGCGGTATAGGTTGTAGTCACCGTTCTCCAGTTTTATTGTCACTTTTTTCCCTTTCCATTGAGCCGCCTTTTCTATAGCTTGTTGCAAGGATGGAGTCGCATCTCCGTTGGTAGCTTTTAAATGAACGACATGTTCTTTCTCTGCATAAAGCAAAGAACCGTAGAAAAGGAGTGATGCCGTCAGTACGGTTTTCTTGATATTTTTCATTTCTGATGCTTTTGAGTTTTCCTATGCTGCAAAATTACATGTGTTGCGGTTCTCAGCCTATTACAAATGGGGCATTATTTGTGACTTTTACTCCATTGTGGTCGTGGATATATACGCAATATGATTTTTTCGGTTGGATGGAAGGTGTGTCCGCTGCTTCCAAAAAAACATTTTGCGGTTCTTCAAATGCGATAAGACGGCTGTTGAAAGTCATTTCCACCTTAGTAATTTTTTAAACCGCACTGTAGTTTATAAAAACCACAGTGCGGTTTAGAGAATTTCGTACGCTGTTTTTGCTTTTGCGGTGCGGACAAAAAAGATATCTGCAACAAAGCGCAGACATTATTACATATAAGTTCGGGATTAGATAACTTATGATGCGAGGTAAAGATGTTTGCCGCTTGATGTGTTGATGTTGTATATATCAGCAAACAAATTCTGTGTAATATCCTTCTTTAAGTGACAGAAAAATTCTTTTTATTACTACCTTTGTCCATCCTATTCTAATTTTGATTGTCAGATGAGATACGTACACATTATTATATTATATATGTATGCCTCCGTGTCTGTTTTTGCGAATGACACTTGTACTCCGCATTGCGACAGAGACACCCTGCCGGCTAATTCAACCATACATTTCCAGCCCGTAGATTCTGCGTACCTGAAAGATGTGGAAGCGTTGATGATTCAGAAATCCAAAGAAATGGAAGCGGAAAAGGCGGTGGCTGAGTATGAGGCGCGTTTGTTGCAGGAAGAGATGACGCTGCATCTTGAAGAGACGCAGCCTTTGTTGCGTGGAATAGTACTTTCAATTGCCGACAACAATTTTAATAAGAAAAGCGGATTCCTGACACGTGTCCATCATGACAAGGCTGACTATGGAGTGGCACTCGCTCCGCTTGCCGCCAACTGGATTCTGAAAGTCGCTGGGGTGGAGAGCAGGAGCACGACACAGCGTATGCTTATGGCAAACGCAATGGCACTGGCATTGTCATCGGGCATAAGCAGCGGACTGAAAGCCTCGGTGAAGGAGACACGTCCTGATGGTTCGGACGAGAACAGTATGCCTTCCGGTCACACAACGTTGGCTTTTGTAGGTGCCACGATTCTGCATCGTGAATACGGGCACCATAGTCCCTGGATAAGTGTAGGCGGATATACGGCAGCTACGGCCACACAGTTGCTCCGCCTGCGCAACAGCCGCCATTGGATTAATGATACGTTCATTGGTGCCGGAATAGGAGTGGTGTCGACCAATGTGGCTTATTTCCTGACAGATGCGGTGCTTGGTGAACGGGGAATAAACCGTCCGCGGATGATGAAAAGCGACATGATGAGGGTGATGAGATATAATGAACGTCCGTCTTCTTTTAGTCTTGTTTCCGGTACGGAGATTGGCAAGAGAAACGTATCTCCGGATGCCTATGAGCTTCTTTCCGGCTTCGACGGGCAAATGTCGGTCAGCATGAGTTCTACCTTTTATGCGGGTTTCGAGACTTCGTTGTTTCTGAATGACAAATGGGCGGTGGAGGCTATGGCGCGAGTATCCAACAGTCGGGCGAAGGCCTCTCTCGCAAGTCTTGCCAATGAGACTCCCACAGTAGGCGGTTGCAACATCAATATGTATCATACCGACATGGGACTGAAATATTCTCTTCCCGTCACCCTTGCCTCCCGTTTTTCGTTGCGCGCATTTGCCGGAGTGCGTTTCTTGGATGAGGCGGACATGCTTGATGCGGATACAGGCCAGCCGTTCTTGCATGTGCCGGGCAACAGCCGTTTTGAAGTGGGGGGCGGATTTGCCTTCGACTATCTCAGTACGAAGAAATATGCGGCGGGATTCAGCTTCGATTATGTGCATACATGCTCACCGCTGATGCGTAACCGCTGCTATGCGAGTTCCGTGTGGAAGATTATTTTGTAAAGAAAGACCCCTGCTATATGGGGTATTGTCACAAGTATTTATTAACTTTGCACACAAAAAGCGCGGGCTTTTTTCTGAAAATCAATGGACGAAGGGTGTCAGTGCCGCTTCTCCAAGCTTTTCTTTATGCACGTTGTGCATTGATTACGGATTAATAAATTAAGAATATATACATATATGAACGTATTGGAACTTAATGAACAGGAGATAAACCGCAGAAATAATCTACAGGCATTGAAGGATATGGGAATCGAGCCTTATCCGGCTGCGGAATACCCTACAAATGCTTTTTCTGTTGATATAATTTCAGAGTTCAAGGATGAGGATGAGCCACGTCAGGTTTGCATCGCAGGACGTATGATGAGCCGCCGCGTAATGGGCAAGGCCTCGTTTGTGGAGTTGCAGGATTCTAAAGGACGCATACAGGTGTATGTGACACGCGATGACATCTGTCCGGAAGAGAACAAGGAAATGTACAATACAGTGTTCAAGAAACTTTTGGACTTGGGCGACTTTATTGGTATTAAGGGATTTGTGTTCCGTACCCAGACCGGTGAGATTTCTGTTCATGCACAGGAAGTGACTGTGCTGGCAAAGAGTATCAAACCGCTGCCAATCGTTAAGTACAAGGACGGTGTGGCATATGATGCTTTTGAAGACCCTGAGTTGAGATACCGTCAGCGTTATGTGGACCTTGTGGTGAATGATGGAGTGAAGGAGACATTCTTGAAACGCTCAAAATGTATCAGTACGTTGCGCCGTGTGCTCGATGAGGCAGGATATACAGAGGTGGAAACACCAATTCTTCAGTCGATACCGGGCGGGGCAAGTGCGCGTCCGTTTATTACCCATCATAACTCACTCGATATTGATCTTTACTGTCGTATTGCGACAGAGTTGTATCTGAAGCGTCTTATTGTCGGCGGATTCGAGGGTGTGTATGAGATTGGAAAGAACTTCCGTAATGAAGGTATGGACCGCACACACAATCCGGAGTTTACCTGCATGGAGTTGTATGTACAGTATAAGGACTATAATTGGATGATGTCCTTTACAGAACAGTTGCTTGAAAAAATATGTATCGCAGCCAACGGTACCACAGAGACGGTTGTCGATGGCAAGACCATCTCTTTCAAGGCTCCATACCGACGTCTGCCTATTCTTGAAGCTATTAAGGAGAAGACAGGATACGACCTTGAGGGCAAGTCGGAAGATGAAATCCGTGAAGTTTGTAAGAAACTGAACATGGATATTGACGACACAATGGGCAAGGGCAAACTGATAGACGAGATTTTTGGCGAATTCTGTGAGGGAACATTTATTCAGCCGACATTCATTACAGATTATCCGGTAGAGATGTCTCCGCTGACCAAGATGCACCGCTCAAAGCCGGGACTGACAGAGCGTTTCGAGTTGATGGTGAACGGAAAGGAACTTGCAAACGCTTATTCCGAACTCAATGACCCGATAGATCAGGAAGATCGTTTTAAAGAACAGATGCGTCTGGCTGACAAGGGTGATGATGAGGCGATGATTATCGACCAAGATTTCTTGCGCGCCTTGCAGTATGGAATGCCGCCTACATCGGGTATTGGTATCGGTATCGACCGTCTTGTCATGCTCATGACTGGACAGACAACCATACAGGAGGTTTTGTTCTTTCCTCAGATGAAGCCAGAGAAAAAAGCTCCTAAGGATGCTGTGGCTAAATATGTGGAGGTAGGGTTCAGCGAGGAGATTGTTCCTGTGCTTCAGAAGGCAGGATATAACCTCGTATCTGACCTTGCTGGAGGAAATGCTCAGAAAATACAGCAGCAGCTTGGCGAGATTATCAAGAAATACAAACTTGACATTCAGAAGCCGAGTGTGGATGAACTGAATGCTATTGTCGCGAGAATAAGTTAAAGAAAATGGTTGGCAGGACTACAGTGTACCAATGGCTTTCCTATTAAAGGATGCTGCCGGCAGACTGTGGCTTCTGTGTATTCATCACAATACGGAAACGATTATGCAGTTTAAGAGTTGCGGACGAGTGGCAATCATGGGAGGCGGAAGCTGGGCTACCGCTATAGCAAAAATTGTGCTTAATCATGAGGAAAGTATAAACTGGTATATCAGACGTGACGACCGCATTGAGGACTTTAAGCGTCTGGGACACAATCCTGCTTATCTTACCAGTCTTCACTTTGATGTGAACAGGATAAACTTCTCTTCTGATATAAATGATATAGTCAAGCGTTCCGATACCCTTATCTTTGTGACACCTTCTCCTTATGTGAAGAGTCATCTGAAAAAACTGAAGACAAGCATGAGGGAAAAATTGGTGGTGACGGCAATCAAGGGTATTGTGCCCGATGAGAACATTACTGTGTCGCGCTATTTTCAGCGTGCGTATAATGTTCCGGAAGATCAGGTTGCCACTATTGGAGGACCGTCACACGCAGAGGAAGTGGCACTTGAGCGTCTTTGCTATCTTACAGTAGGTTGTCGTTGTCTGGAAAATGCCGGAGTGGTGGCTGACCTATTGTCATGCAAGGCAGTGAAGACGTCTGTAAGTACCGACATTGAGGGCATAGAATACAGTTCCGTACTCAAGAATGTGTATGCCATAGCTGCAGGTATCTGTCACGGCTTGAAATGCGGTGATAACTTTCAGGCTGTTCTGGTCGCTAATGCCATACAGGAGATGGATCGTTTTTTGCAGACGATGGAGCCGGAGGAGCGCAATGTGTCGGCTTCTGCCTATTTGGGTGATTTGCTTGTGACCATGTATTCTAACTTCTCGCGCAACCGGGTGTTTGGTACGATGATTGGGCAGGGATATTCTGTAAAGACAGCCCAATTAGAAATGGAAATGATTGCAGAAGGATATTACGGTACGAAGTGCATGAAGGAAATAAATAAACGTTATCATGTCAATATGCCTATTCTTGATGCGGTGTACAATATATTGTATGAGCGCATATCTCCTTCTGTTGAGATAAAAATTCTGTCTGATTCTTTCAGATAGGCATGACCTTTCGTCGTGAGTCGTACCGGATACATTTCTGATGAATAGATAATGGTTCGGATGGATGCGGCGGAAAATAAAAAGATTTACATCTATAAAATTATAAATTATGGAACTCAATATCAGTAAGGCTGCACAGTTTGCAGCGTCTGGAGCCGTAGCAGGTTACGAGTCAGAAGTGAAAGCTGCGATGGAGGCTCTTGAGAAAGGAAGTTGTCTTGGCAGTGATTTTTTGGGATGGTTACATCTTCCTTCTTCCATCACAAAAGAGTTTATTGATGAGATTAATGCTACAGCAAATGTGCTTCGTGAGAATTGTGAGGCAATTGTTGTTGCAGGTATCGGTGGCAGCTATCTTGGTGCCCGTGCTGTGATTGAAGCCCTTAGCGACAGTTTCGCATGGTTGAAACCAAGTAACAGTCCGCGTATCCTTTTTGCAGGAAACAACATCGGTGAGGATTATTTGTCGGAGCTTATAGGCTACCTTAGCGACAAGAAATTTGGTGTAATCAATATCTCGAAATCAGGTACTACCACAGAGACAGCCATTACTTTCCGTCTCATGAAGAAACTTTGTGAAGACAAGATGGGTAAGGAAATGGCTAAGAAAGTGATTGTTGCTGTGACTGACGCAAAGAAAGGTGCCGCACGCACCACTGCGGATAAGGAGGGCTACAAGACATTCGTGATTCCTGACAATGTGGGAGGACGTTTCTCTGTACTTACTCCGGTAGGTCTGCTTCCTATTGCATGTGCAGGTTTTGACATTGAGCAGCTTGTAAAAGGTGCTCAGGATATGGAGAAAGCCACAGCAATGGATGTGCCTTATGCTGAGAATCCGTCAGCACAGTATGCTGCTGTCCGCAACGCTCTTTATGCAGAAGGCAAGAAGATAGAGATTCTTGTAAACTATCAGCCTAAGCTCCACTACATGAATGAGTGGTGGAAGCAGCTTTATGGAGAGAGCGAAGGCAAGGATGGCAAGGGTATTTTCCCGGCTGCCGTAGACTTTACTACTGACCTTCATTCTATGGGACAGTGGATTCAAGAAGGTGAGCGCACGATATTTGAGACAGTCATATCTGTAGCTGAGCCAAATACGATGCTTGAGGTTCCATCTGACGAGGAGAATCTTGACGGTTTGAACTTCCTTGCCGGAAAGCGTATTGATGAGGTTAATAAGATGGCAGAACTTGGAACACAGCTTGCGCATGTGGATGGCGGTGTGCCTAATATGCGTATCACTGTTTCCAAACTTGATGAGTATAATCTCGGACAGCTTATCTATTTCTTTGAAAAGGCTTGTGGTATCAGCGGCTTGTTGTTAAAGGTGAACCCATTCAACCAGCCGGGTGTGGAAGCATATAAGAAGAATATGTTTGCTTTGCTCAACAAACCGGGTTATGAGGCTGAGAGCAAGGCTATTCAGGAAAAACTGAAATAATATTCTGCTTTGTTTGGAGACGCATAATGCAGGATATACGAATTGTGGTCTGTGGATGGATGCGGACACTGTTGTGTATATCTCTGCATTATGCTTTTTTATTTTGGGTGATGGTGTCTTAAAAATCTGATGGTCTGTGATGAGAAGGAACCTTTTTCTTATTTTTCTTTTTTCTGCTTTTCTGTCAGTGAGACTCTATGCAATAGAGTTTGTTGGCAATAAACATCAGTATGATGTGGAACGAAAAGTAAAAAAGGCCGGCGCGCGTCCCGTTATTGCTGTGGTGTTGAGTGGCGGAGGTGCGAAAGGAGCAGCTCATGTTGGTGCTTTGAAAGTGATTGAGGAGGCAGGAATTCCGGTTGATATTGTAGTGGGTACGAGTATGGGAGCCATTGTTGGCGGTCTCTATTCATCTGGATATACTCCAGAAAGTATTGACAGTATATTCCGTGTGCAAGACTGGATGGTATTGCTGACTGACAGAAAGGAGAGTCGTGAGGAATCTTTTCTTGCAAGGGAGCGACAGGATAATTATATTATGAATATCCCTCTTGGCATCAAGCGTTCTGATTCTTTGTCTGTATCCAAAGCAGGTATTATAGAGGGGGTCAATGTGATGAAGATGTTCCGTAAACTGACAAAGGTATATCCAGACAGTATTGACTTCGACAAACTTCCGATACGTTTTGCTTGTGTGGCGGAAGATATTGTTTCCGGTGATGAGATTGTATTCCGCCGTGGCGATATTAATCTGGCAATGCGCTCAAGTATGTCTATTCCCGGGGTATTCCGTCCGATAAGAAAAGACAGTATGTTGCTGGTTGATGGTGGAATATTGAACAACTATCCGGTAGATATAGCGCGTGAGATGGGCGCAGACATAGTGATTGGAGTGGATTTGGGAGAGGGTATGCTGAAAGTCGATAAGATAAAGAGTGTGATGGACATTGTCAATCAAATATCAGGCATTGCAGGTTCTGCTAAATATAAAAGGAACAAGAAAGACACAGACATATACATCAAAGTAGATGTGACAGGATACAATGCGGCAAGTTTTACAAAAAATGCGATTGACACACTCATTGCCCGAGGTGAGGAGGCGGCGCGCAAGCAGTTCGATGCATTGAAGTCACTGTCCGATGATATGGGAGGAAATAATGCATACATGGAGCGTCGCAGGACTTATTTTGACATACTCAAAAATGAAGTTTCACTCTATTCGCCGCCGGAATATGTGTTTGAGCCTTTCCCTGCCGATGCAATTAGTTTTGGAGCTAATTTCGATCAAGAAGAGATGGCAAGCCTTATCATGCAGGGATATGTGCATGTGCCGTTCTTTAATTTGCCCACTCAGGTCGGTACGACAATCCGTTTGGGGAAGAGGTATAAGTTTAAGCTGAATCTTTCAAGTATGCCTGCAAAAGGATTTTATGTGGGCTGCAATTATGAGGTTGGCTACAATGATGTAAAATTTAATGAGAAGGGTATAAACTCGCTGAGTACCACCTTTTCAGATAATATTATATCTTTGAATGTGGCACAAAGCTGGCGGTATGCCAAAGTGGGAGGTGGTGTGCGCTTTAACAACTACAACTTCAAGAGTACTCTTGTCGATAAGGTTAATGCAAATCTTGATTTCAGTGAGGCGATGGAAGGCTCCAGAAATTTCTGGGACTTTTTCGTGAATGTGGGAGTGAACACTACAAACAGGAAGATTTTTGCCACTCATGGAATAAAGATGGATGCGGAAGCGAACATGTACAGAGGGCATGAGGTGACTACATCGAAAGATCACTATCTGTATTCTTTTCATGCGTTCACTACTGTATATTGTCCCACATCTGCCCGCTTCTGTCTTATTCCGTCCGGATATATACGTTACATGAACAGGCAGTCGAATATATATGGAATATATAATATTGTAGGCGGGCAATGGGATGGTCATTACTTGCCTGCGCAGATTCCTTTTTATGGAATTTCCAATATAGAACGCGCACAGCGTTCCTTGATTGTGGCGCGTTTGCAAGGACGGATGCGTTTGGGACAGAAGCATTATGTGTCTGCCATATTTAATGTCGGCTCGGATAGTGATGGATTTCATGAAATCATCAATGAGAATCTGATGTTGGGATACGGAATTAATTATTCGTATGACAGTTTTGTCGGACCGCTAAGTCTGACATTAAGTAGTTCTAATATAACAGAGAAAGTGGATGTCTTTGTCAGTCTCGGATTTACATTCTGATGACAGTAGTATTGCAATGTGTTTTTCTAATATAAGATTTAATAAGGTATAAGAGTATAGTTGAACTATGGAACGTGAAAAGATTGAAGAAGCATTATATCTTTATTTGAAGGATAAAGGATTGACAGGCATGTCGCTCGTGTCTGCCATGTTCGACATGGATGGAGTCTTGTTTGATTCAATGAAAAACCATGCTCGGTGCTGGCATGAGACAATGGTGCATTTTGGTATGTACATGTCGCTTGAAGAGGCATATATGCACGAGGGACGTACTGGTGCCAGTACAATAAATCTAGTGTCTGTCCGTGAGCGTGGCTATGAGTCCAATAAGGAAGAGATAGAGAAAATATATGGATATAAGAGCCGTTTGTTCAATGCTTGTCCCGAAGCACCGAGAATGCCGGGCGCATACGAACTGTTGAAACAGGTGAGGGCTTCCGGTATTGTGCCTGTGGTAGTGACGGGTTCCGGACAGAAGTCGCTTATAGAGCGTCTCAATCACAATTTCCCAGACATATTCAGTTCTGAACTGATGGTGACTGCTTTCGATGTGAAATATGGAAAGCCTAATCCTGAGCCTTATCTTATGGGACTTCAGAAAGCCGGTAACCTCATGATAAACCAGTCCTTTGTGGTAGAGAATGCTCCGCTTGGAGTAAAGGCCGGAGTAGCATCCGGTTGTTTTACCATTGCAGTAAATACCGGTCCTCTGCCCGATTCTGCTTTACTCAGTCAGGGAGCAAATCTTTTGTTTGGGTCGATGCAGGAACTCTCCGATTCCTGGATACAATTGTTCGAGGTTTTTAATCATGTAAAGTTATAAGATTTTGTTTGGTTATTTATGAAACCGCTGGCTGAGAGATTACGTCCACAAACATTGGATGAATATACAGGGCAGCAGCATCTTGTAGGACAAGGGGCTGTCATTCGCCGTATGATAGAGCAGAAGCGCATTTCCTCATTCATTCTGTGGGGGCCTCCCGGTGTGGGTAAAACCACATTGGCGAATATCATTGCCCGAAGTCTTGAAGTGCCTTTCTTTACGCTCAGTGCTGTCACATCTGGAGTAAAGGATGTACGTGAGGTAATAGAAAAGGCGCGCTCAAGCCGTTTCTTTGGTAATGGAAATCCTATATTGTTCATTGATGAGATACACCGTTTTTCAAAGTCTCAACAGGACTCATTGCTTGGAGCTGTAGAGCAAGGAACAGTCATACTCATCGGAGCTACTACCGAGAATCCCTCTTTTGAGGTTATCCGTCCGCTTCTCAGCCGATGTCAGGTGTATGTGCTGAAATCTTTGGAGCAAGAAGATTTGCTTTCCTTGCTTCATACCGCTGTGGAGAAGGATTTTTATTTGAAGCAGAAGAATATCGTATTCAAGGAAACCGGTGCCATGCTCCGATATAGTGGTGGGGATGCCCGAAAGTTGCTCAATATTCTTGAGTTGGTTGTTGAGGCTGCTTCTGCCCTTTCTGTGGCGGATGATTCAGAAATCGAGATAACGGATGCCCTTGTGACAGATAGCATACAGCAGAATCCGTTGGCATACGACCGGGAGGGAGAAATGCACTACGATATTGTGTCCGCATTTATCAAGAGCATACGCGGAAGCGACCCCGATGCGGCTGTTTACTATCTTGCGCGCATGATTGAGGGTGGGGAAGACCCTGCTTTTATTGCCCGCCGTTTGGTTATTTCTGCGAGTGAGGATATAGGTTTGGCAAATCCTAATGCCTTGTTGCTTGCGAATGCAGCTTTCGATGCTGTCATGAAAATAGGTATGCCGGAAGGGCGCATTCCGCTTGCCGAAGCTACAGTCTACCTTGCCACAAGTCCCAAAAGCAATTCTGCCTATATGTCGGTAAACAAAGCCTTGCAGTTTGTACATCAAACAGGCAATCTTTCAGTTCCTCTTCATCTGCGCAATGCCCCGACCAAACTTATGGAACAGCTTGGTTATGGCGATGGATATAAATATGCTCATGATTATAAAGGCAATTTTGTGCCGCAGCAGTTTCTTCCTGACGGGGCGGAGGAACAGCGTTTCTGGATTCCGCAAGAGAATGCGCAGGAAAGTAAGATAAAGGAGCGGATGCAGCATTTGTGGGGCGACAGGTTTCATTGATTACGCAGGTCATAGAAAGAAACACTTGTACAAATGATGTGCTCCATACATATATATACACTAAATAAATAATATTGGAAATGAAAGAGATAAAAGCTTCTGAAATTAAGGAGAATATAGTTGGGTTAATCAAGAATGATTGGATGCTTATCACGGCAGGAACAGCGGATGACTTTAATACTATGACTGCCAATTGGGGACTGATGGGCGAACTGTGGTTTGAGAATATGGTCGAGGTGGTTGTACGTCAGCAGCGTTATACCAAATCTTTTGTAGAGCGTGAAGGTCGTTTCACCCTGACCTTCTTCGGACCAGAGTATAAGAAAGTATTATCTGTTATGGGAACAAAGAGTGGACGTGAGATTGATAAAATGCACTATCCCGGCTTGGATGCTGATGTTTTGCCGTCAGGAATGGTTACTTTCAAGGGTGCCAAACTGATTATAGAGTGTGAGACTGTCTATTCTGATATACTTGATGAGGCTAATTTCAAGGACAAGTCAGTATATGAGAAATGCTATGGCAAAATAGCGGGTGGCATTCATACACGGTATTATGGTCGTATTTTGCGTGTCTGGTCTGCTGAATAATGGTGGCAGATTCTGTTGAGTCGAAAGAATGTTTATGGACCGCGCACACAGAGCCTTTTTCTATGTCTCTGTGGCGCGGCTTATTTTTTGTATTCTGTATCATGCTGCTGTCCATGAATCCTGTACCAGTTGTGCATTTCCCAAATACCAAGTGTATTGAAACCGTACCTTCTGTCTTCTTATCAGCAGACATAGTGTCGAAAGCCTTTTCCTGCATGTCAAGAAGAAAAAAATGGAATCATGTTATTTAGAAACAGTCGGTTTAATTTGTCGAGTGCAGTTTTAACCTCATATTCATGTCTCTTCTGCAAAAATTCTGTCGAATATTGCACGAAGCTGTTTCTCGTTCTCTATTAGTTCATGAAGTCTTTCAAGATGTGCTGCATTGTCACTCCACGGAATCCAAATTTTCAAGTAGCCGTTGCGTCCGTATTTGTTGGAAAGATGCTCTTTTGCACGTTGATATTGTTCTTCCCTGTCGAAATCGGGGGAATTGGAAAGGCCGTATTGGACGGTACGGCGGACAATTGTCTCTGGATTGATGAGTCTGTCAGCCTCAGCCACAACAAGACCGTAGTCGTTGCGGGGCTTTGACTTATTTGATGCCCTGTGGTCTTCAACCGCTTCTCCCATCAGCCTGATTTCCTCGTCTGTGAAATGTTCGCGGACAAAGTTGTCGTTCTCCAGAATTGTACGTGAATAATAGTGGTGCTTTTCACGACCGTTTGTCAGTCCGAGGTCGTGAAAAGCACTTGCTATATATACCATGTCGCAATTCAGGTGCAGCATCTTCATTGCCAATTGGAGGCTTCGTTCAATGACCATACGCACGTGGTCCTCACGGTGCGCCTTGTCGAAATGCGCGTAACGTGGAATAATCATCCGCTCCACATATTCTTTGATATGCTTGGAAACTTCCATTGAGTGTATATATATAATGTGTAAGGCAATTTAAATCAAGTCTACAACCGTTATTCCGGCACCGCCAAACTGCACATGCTCGTCTCTGCAATCAGCCACGGCCGGTATTGTGTTCAGATACTGGCGTATGAGTGTGCGCAGTATTCCCGAACCCGTTCCGTGCAGTATGCGGACACGTGACACACCGGCAACCATTGCATCATCAATGAAATAGGTGACAGCCTGCACTGCCTCATCTCCTCTCATTCCGCGTACATCAATGTCTTGTTTGAAGTTTAATGTTGTCTCGCGTATGTCGTCCTGAGTCTTCAAACTGACAAAGGTCGCAGCGCGTGTCTCTTTTTTAGGCTCGGAGGCTCCTTCAAGACGTTTCAGTTTGATGTTGGTCTGAATCATTCCGAATGTCACTTGTGCCTCGTCTCCGCTTATCTTTGTAATCTGTCCCACAGATGTCTGTCCTTTGATGCGTACATAGTCGCCCACAGCAAGCACCTTATCCTTCTTTTCCGATGTGATGCCTGAAGTGCTGCTGCCTGAAGTGGCAGGCTTGTTTGCCGCGTCTTTCGGATTCGATTTCTTTTCCTGCTTTCTCTTTTGTCTTGCCTTCAGTTTCTCCATCTGTTTGCGTATGCGCTCCTCCATCTCCTCCGGATTGATTTCACGCACATTTTGCTTGAAGTCGGCAAGTCCCTGACGTATTTCCCTTGTGCGCTCTTTCTCTGCCTGTGCCTCCTTGATAGCCTTGATGGTTTGTTCTATCTGCGCATTGGAATTTTTCAGCAATTCCATAGCCTCTTCTTTGGCTTTGGCAATAATCAGCTTGCGCTCCTCATGCAATTTCTTTATTTCTTCCTCATAGCGCGCGATTGTCTGCTCCATCTGCTTCTCGTGTTGATGGATTGTCTGACGTTTGTTTTCCCAGTAACGTTTGTCGCGTACAATGTCTTGCAGATACTTGTCGGCATTGATATAATCCTGTCCCACAATCTCAGACGCGTCGGCTATCACATCATCGGGGATACCGGTCTTGCGGGCAATTTCTACGGCAAAAGAACTTCCGGGATTGCCAATGCGCAGTTGGAACAGCGGTTGCATCTGTTGGCGGTCGTAGAGCATCGCTCCGTTGATGATGCCGTCCGTACTTTGGGCATAATGCTTCAGGTTCTGATAGTGTGTGGTGATTACTCCGTATGCGTGCTTGTTGTTGAATCTTTTCAGTACGGATTCTGCCATAGCACCGCCAATCTGAGGCTCGGTTCCGGAACCGAACTCGTCTATTAATATGAGGCTTGCACCATTGCAATGGCGCATTGTATTCTTCATGTTGAGCAAGTGTGACGAATAAGTCGACAAATCGTTCTCCAGACTTTGCTCGTCGCCAATGTCTATGAAAATGCTTTGGAATATCCCGGCAACACTGCTCTCTGCCATTGGTACAGGCATGCCGCATTGAAGCATGTATTGCAGCAGTCCGACAGTTTTAAGACATACGGACTTGCCGCCCGCATTCGGTCCCGAAATGAGTAATATACGCTGTTTGCGGTTTAGCAGCAAGTCGAGTGGGACCACTTTTCGTCCGTGACGCGCAAGCGACATTTGCAGGAGCGGATGCACCGCCATGCTCCAGTCTATTATCTGTTTGTCCTCAATGACAGGCTCAACCGACTGTGTGCTGATTGCGAATTTGGCTTTGGCGCGTATGAAATCAATGTCGGCGAGAAACTCGTAGCTTTGCATGATTTCCTTGACATCAGGGCGTACAGTGCTGGTAAATTCAGTCAGTATTCTGATAATCTCTCTTCTTTCCTCCGATTCCAGTTCACGTATTTTGTTGTTGGCTTCTACAACCTCTGTCGGTTCGATGAAGACAGTCCGTCCTGAGTCAGATTCGTCATGCACGATTCCGTGTATTTTCCGTTTCATGGCAGGAGCCACAGGAATAACCAGTCGCCCATCGCGCATGGTAGGAGTGAGTTCCTTATCGACAAGCCCCTCGCTCTTTGCGTTTTTCAGAATGTTGTTGAGTGAGCGCGATATGCCCTGTGTTGTAGCGGCAAGTTCCCTGCGTATGCGCATCAGCTCAGGTGATGCAGTGTCTTTTACGTGCCCGAATTTGTCAAGAATCTGGTCTATCCGTTTTACGAATTGCGGGTATGTCCTCACATCGGCAGACAACTGATGGAGTGCAGGGTATGCCACAGAATCCGGCTCTTCATCTTGCGGCATATTGTTGTCATCATAATTGTCGTTATTGGCGGATACTCCCGCCTTGCCCGATTTCTTCAGAAATGTCACAATGCGGCATATCACGTCGAGTGAGCGTTGCAAGTCAAACAGCTCTTGCACCTCAAGGAAGGTGTTTTCTATGCGTATGCGTCGCAGCGATTGCCTGACATCGAAAAAATTCTGGTCTGGAAAATCTTCTTCCTGCAATATACGCACAAATTCCATTGTTTGCCTCACCTGTCGCTTTATCACTGCATGTTGTATGGAAAAGCTCATTTGCTCCACACGCTCCTCACCAAGTCGGCACAGACATTTCTCCGCAAGAATCTTGCGGATATTCGTAAATCCAATCTTCTCTTCGTAGTTGTTCGGGTAAATCATATCATACAAAATATTCCTGCAAAATTACTGCTTTGCTGTAAGTTGCGCAAACAAAGCGTGCGGCATTTCTGTTACACAGTAAAAAAACGATTAAACAAAGGACTATTTATGGCAGCGGATATTGGAATCATTGGGCTTGGAGTCATGGGAAAAGCTCTTGCGAGAAACATGGAAAGTAAGGGACTCACAGTGGCTGTGTACAACCGCTTTGAGCCGGGACGCGAGGATGTGGCAGACAAGTTCGTGTCTGACTACGGAACCGGAAATAGGTTTGTGCCTGCACATTCGCTGTCTGAGCTTGCGGCTGCGTTGAGTGTGCCCCGTGTGGTGATGCTGATGGTGAGTGCCGGAAATGCGGTGGATGAGATGAT
The DNA here is from genome assembly GCA_023665185.1 of Roseburia sp. Lineage (GTDB taxonomy): Bacteria > Bacteroidota > Bacteroidia > Bacteroidales > Bacteroidaceae > RGIG8745. The sequence goes on along the minus strand of JAMPEL010000012.1, from coordinate 46,439 downwards.
AGAGCAGCTCTGCCCTTGTCTCTCCTTTGGCGATGTGATTATTGATGGAGGAAATTCCGATTTCAGGGATACGCAGCGCAGAGGTGTCTTGCTGGAGCAGCGCGGTATACATTATATCGGTTGTGGAGTGTCGGGAGGAGAGGACGGAGCGTTGCGGGGACCTTCGGTGATGCCCGGAGGCTCGTTGGAAGGATGGCGCATTGCCGGCGGCATGTTGAGAAGCATGGCGGCACGTCTTGATGACGGCACACCGTGTTGTGAGTGGATTGGCAACGGCGGTTCGGGACATTTTGTCAAGACCGTACACAACGGGATTGAATATGGAGACATGCAGCTTATAGCTGAGGCTTATACATTGCTGAGGAAGGGATGCGGTTTAGGCAATATGGAAATGGCTGATGTGTTTGCCCGATGGAATGTCGGTCAGCTTGACAGTTTTCTTATAAAGATAACTGCCGGCATACTGCGGAAGCGGGATGCGGACGGCAGTTTCCTGGTCGATAATATACTCGATGTGGCTTCGCAAAAAGGTACTGGTAAATGGAGCGTCATGGCATCGGTCGATGAGGATGAGCCTGCGACACTCATGGCTGAGTCTGTATATGCCCGTATGCTCTCGGCATACAGGGAACTGCGTGTGCAGGCAAGCCGCATTTATCAGCAGGCTGTTTCGTATGACATACGCAAACCCGATGTGGAGGATGTGCGCAAGGCACTATATGCTTCAAAAATAATTTCATACGCTCAGGGATTCTCGCTTATGCGCCGTGCATCGGAAAAATACGGCTGGAATCTTAATCTTTCCACTATTGCGCGGATATGGCAAAACGGATGTATCATACGCTCGGGCCTGCTCCGCCACATAAGGGATGCATACGGAAGTCAGCCGGAGATGGAAAGCATACTTCTCGATGATTATTTTGTGACAGAGCTGACGGGCGCGCTCAGTGCGTGGAGGCGCATAGTCTCGTATGCAGCCCTTGCTGGGCTTCCGCTTCCGGCTATGGGTTCGGCTTTGAGCTATTTTGACGGGATGCGCACTTTGCATTCGTCAGCGAATCTGATACAAGCACAGCGCGATTGTTTCGGTGCCCATCAGTATGAGAGAGTGGACTGCGAGCGGGGAAAAATGTTCCATACAGTATGGGACTTTTGACCGGCTGCCTGACAGTTTAGGAATGTTTGACCAATCAGAAATAGAGGAATATGAAGCAAGCAAAAGACCAGATGTTTGTCATTTTCGGAGCTTCGGGCGACCTTACGCGGCGCAAGCTTATGCCCTCGCTTTACAAGCTCCATCTGCGCGGCATGTTGCCGACACGTTTTTGTATTCTCGGTGTCGGGCGCACACCGTATGACAACCATAGTTTCCGAGCCGAACAGACAGAACATATACGTGCCGCATTGGCCGAACAGTCTGTGGACGATAGACAACTTGAGGCTTTTGCCGGCCACCTCTACTATGTGTCCATCGACCCGACAGACAAAGAACAGTATGGATTGTTGGGCGATACGGTGAAGCGTTTGCAGAAAACTGTCGGGCTTCCGGATAACATTGTCTTTTATCTTGCCACACCTCCATTCATGTATGAGACCATATCGGAATGTATCCGTCTGGCAGGAATGAATGTGCCGGGTGCGGGCGGATGGCGCAGAATGGTGGTGGAGAAGCCGTTTGGCACAAGCCTGTCTACTGCTGAGAAGCTGAATGCGCACCTTCTTCGTATATTTGATGAGAAAGATATTTTCCGCATAGACCATTTTCTGGGAAAGGAGACCGTGCAGAATATTCTGGCATTGCGTTTTTCCAATGGAATATTCGAGCCGCTGTGGAACCGCAACTATATTGACTCCGTAGAGATACATGCCGCTGAGTCGCTTGGTGTGGGGACTCGCGGAGGATATTACGATGCTTCCGGTGCGTTGAGAGACATGGTGCAGAACCATCTTATGCAGCTAATGGGATTTGTGGCAATGGAACCTCCCTCGGCTTTCGATGCCGAGACCATACGCGATGAGGTGTGCAAGGTACTTCGCTCGCTTCGCCTTTATGCGTCGCATGAGATTGACGATTTCGTTGTGCGAGGGCAGTATGTAGGTTATCGAGGCGAACCCAATGTGAATCCTTTGTCGGAAACGGAGACATACATTGCAATGAAAGTCTTCATCGACAATTGGAGATGGAGCGGAGTGCCTTTCTATTTTGTGACAGGAAAGGCTATGTCGGAGAAAACATCGGAGGTGGTGGTGAATTTCCGTTCCACTCCCCACCGCTTGTTTGCCGGGCAGTGTGCCGGAAACTCATGCAACAAGCTGCTGATTCGGATTCAGCCAGATGAGAGCATTACGCTGATGTTCGGACTGAAAGAGCCGGGCAACGGGTTTACAGTCAGGCAGGTGGCAATGAAATTTGATTATGATTCGCTCAATGGGGTGCGCCTGCCGGACGCTTACGAGCGGTTACTCATGGATGCCATGTCGGGCGATTCCACACTCTATGCGCGCAGTGACGCGTTGGAGGCAAGCTGGCGGTTTGTGGAGCCGATAACGGAGCATTGGAAAAAGATGGGCGGAGTGGGGCTGTATCCTTACAATAAAGGAGAAGACGGGCCGCCGGAGCGTGAGAAAATTGGTGTGCAAACCGCTGCTTGCCATGAGTGTTAGTTGTGTTTTGGCTTCTTTCCGACAGTACGGACTGAATGCCGTATGATTTCCAAAATCCCAAAATGTTTATCTGTATGATGTTCAGTTCTTATTCCAATTCAAAAGAGGCGGTACACGAGCTTACTTCGTGTCTCATCTTGTACATGTCAGAAAAAGACGGAGACCACCCTTTCTGTCTGGCCCTTTCCGGAGGTGAGACGGCAAAAGACATTTTCCGATTGTGGACGGAAGAATATTCAGAGAAAATCGACTGGATGCGAATCCGTTTCTACTGGGTTGATGAGCGATGTGTGCCTCCTGACAGTGTGGAGAGCAATTACCACCATGCCCGCGAGTTGCTGTTTGTGCCGCTTGGCATTCCTTCTGAGCATATTCACCGGATACGGGGCGAGAATGTTCCGGAAGTGGAGGCGGGCAGATATGAGAATGAGGTTGGCGCGTCAGTCCGCAGCTTAGATAATCTTCCTTTATTCGATTGTATAATTCTTGGAGTGGGGGAGGATATGCACACGGCATCTATATTCCCCCATTGTATGGAGCTTCTTGCCGACAAGAAACTCTATGCCGTATCCCGTCATCCAAAGACGGGCCAGTATCGTGTGACCATGACGGGAAAGGCTATTTTGTGTGGCGCGCCTCTGCTCATTCCTGTGTGGGGAGAATCGAAAGCGGGAGTAATCGCCTCGTTGAGAAATCTATGGCAGAATTGTGGGCGGATGCAGGATGTTGTGGATGATTCCAGCCCTATATCTTTTATTGTCTCGTCTGCCGGTGACTTGGCACAGGTGTTTGCGGTGCTCTGAATCGTATGCGTAAAGTGTGATACTTTGAGCTTTTAGGAAATTGCTTTTATTCTGTTTGCTGACAAAATGCTGTTAAATTCTAAATTTATATATCTTTATGCTTTTCTTGAGATGTTAAAATTCGACCTCCGTAGAATCGCTCAAAATGAACTTCGCCTCGCCGAGGTTGCATTTGGGCGATTCTACGGAGGTTTTTGAGATTCAAAATCGGGATGAGAAAATAGAATAGTTCGCCCGACTAAAAGATAACAATTTCAAGCCTGATTGGGCTTTATTCCCCAAAAAGTCCGCTAAAATCTAAAATTACAAGGTGAAGTAAATTTTATTTCAAGGCGCACCAATTTTATTCGCTTCACCTTGAAAATTTATTTTCAAGGTGAACGAAATTTTCCAAGCCCTATTTTGGGGTCAAATTTGGGCATTTTTCCAAGTCGTTCCCTCAAAAAGACCATGAGCGGCTTTTCGGTGCTCTGAAAAACAAAAATGGATTTTGAACCCGAAAAATGATGATTTTGACAATGAGATCTCATAACTCGCTGATAATCAATACATCCTATTTTGTGCTCAACCCTTAGTTTTTGATCAAAAACCGCGTCTTTTTTGTAAAATAGTATCTGCTTGATTATCAGTAATTTATCGATTTGGCTTTGAGGACCAAGTGCCAATCCGGCCTCAGTTTAAGCTGGAAATGTTAAAAACGCGTTTTCTGCTTTAAGTGACATAATGTCAGTATTTATTGTCTGCATACTGCTATTCGGTAATTATCCGTCACTCTTTGGATTTTGAACAACAACAAGAAAGGCGGGCCGTGGCATGGAAGGCAACTTCGTGACCGTACCGGTGAGATTCTGTTCATCGACTTGCGGACTTGGAACAGTAATATATACGAGAAGAAATATGTCCGCTTTTCGGAAACGGAAATAGACTGTGTGCGTCGAATATATTTCAACTGGCAAACCGAACATATTGTTGAGTATGCTGAGCCGGAATTATACTATGCTGCGCATTATTATGAAATTCAAAAAAAAGGATATTCCCTCGTACCCTCCAGGTACATTGAGTTTGTAGATCGAGATACGGAAATGGACTATAAGACTGCTCTTTCCGAGATGAGTGATAAATTTGATGCGTTGAAGAAAAGATGGGATGCAAACGAAACGGAACTCGTAAACGCTTTTAAGGTTTTAGGGTATGGAAAAGAATAAGTTGCAACATTGTGATATAACAACCGATAAACTCATTGATGACATTCGGGGAATCATAGAACAAAATCGGAAACAAGCATACGCGGCAGTCAATCAGGTCGCGGTACTTACCTATTGGCATATCGGGCGGCGGATAGTGGAGGAAGAACAGCATGGAGAAGCCCGTGCGCAATATGGCTCCCGGTTGATTAAGTTGATTGCGGAGCGGTTGTCAATCGAATTTGGTACAAACTACTCCGATCGGCGATTACGGGATTATAGGCAGTTCTACTTGAATTTTAATGATTTGCTGATTTGGCACTCGCGAGTGCCAAATCTCACATGGACTCACTTCCGGCGCATAATGTCTGTGCCGCATCCGGATGCCAGACGGTAGTATGCAGAAGAGGCCTCCCGCGAAATGTGGAGTATCCGCACGCTTGACCGGAACATCTCCATTCAATATTATGGCAGGCTATGTGCAGCGAAAAGAGATGGCGAGGTATTGCCTGTGATTGAAAACCTCAATGGGAATGACCCGAAGGAGTACATAAAAAGTCCGGTGGTGGCGGAGTTCCTCAATTTCAAGCGTGACACAAAGTACTCGGAGAGTGACTTGGAACAGGCATTGATTGACAATCTGGAGAAATTCATTATGGAGTTAGGACGTGGATTTGCTTTTGTAGAAAGACAAAAACACATCGTGACGGAAACCGATGATTTCTTCATTGACTTGGTTTTTTACAATTTCAAAATGAAAAGGTTTGTTCTGTTTGAACTGAAGACCCATAAGGTAACACATGCCGATGTGGGACAATTGGACATGTATGTGCGTATGTTCGATGACCTTATGAAAGAGCCTTCGGATAATCCCACTATAGGTGTGCTATTCGCGGAGCACTTTCGCCGGAACGCATATTAGAGATATTACGGGACTATGTCTATTTCCCTGATCCGACAAAAGAAGATGACACGACTGAAATCGTATGCCGCTATCCTCAGTTCTTTGCTACGCGCAAGCTGCGAGACCATATCCTGAACCATTTGCGTTCTGTCGGAGGTGATGGTAAGGGTGGTACATATTTCGGAGCCACCGGGTGTGGGAAAACTTATACCATGCTGTTCCTTGCGCGCCAACTGGCTTTGCGATGCAGAAAGCAACTGGGTAGCCCTACGATTCTCATCATAGTAGATCGGGAAGATTTGGAAACACAAAGCGGAAAACTGTTCTGTCGTTCGAAGCAGTATCTTGAAGACGAAGCAGTGAAAGTCTTTGAGACAAGGAAAGAACTTGCAGAAGAAATGAGCACACGTAAAACCGGAGGTGTCTATATCACGACTATCCAGAAATTTGCAGAAACCACAGGATTGTTGACAGAACGCTCCAATGTCATTTGCCTAAGTGATGAAGCTCATCGTTCTCAGAACAATATCGGATCGAAACTATCTATACAGACCGAAGGAGAAGTCGATAAGATAGGGGCGAAAATTACATACGGATTTGCTAAATACTTGCGGGATGCGTTGCCGAATGCTACATACGTAGGTTTTACCGGAACTCCCATTGACGAAACTATATATGTATTTGGGAAGGTGGTAGACCAATATACGATGAAGGAGTCGGAGGATGACGACATCACTGTCCCAATTAAATATGACCCTCGATTAGCTCGTGTGTTTCTCAATAAAGAACAGGCAGAGAAAGTAGAAGAGTATTATCGTCTATGTGCGGATGAGGGTGCAACGCCGGAGGATATTGCCAAGAGCAAGGTCGCCATGTCAAGCATGGAGGTGATTATCGGTGATGAAGATGTCCTGCGCCGTGTTGCAAAAGACATTATCGAAGATTACAAGTGTCGGACTGAAACAACAGACCGTTTGCAAAAGGCTATGATTACTTGCGCAGACCGTAAGATAGCATTTAGGTTGTATAAAATCATGCGAGAGATGCAGCCCAAATGGTTCGAGAAAAAGAAAGCATTGAATGAACTTGTATTGACAGCGGACGAAAAGAATAAGCTAAATGACATCGCATTTGTCAATATGGTTATGACCAGAGATAAGGACGACGAAAAGGAACTTTACAATCTGCTTGGAGATAAAGACCATCGTAAATTCCTTGATTCTGAGTTCAAATCGGAAAAATCGAATTTCCATATCTCTATCAATGTAGATATGTGGATTACGGGATTCGATGTGCCTTGCCTGACGATGCTATATAATGACAAACCGCTATCTAAACATACGCTTATTCAGACTATTTCGCGTGTAAACCGTAAATTCGGCACAAAAGAGTGTGGTTTTATTATCGACTACATAGGCATTCGCGAGGAGATGAAAAAAGCCATGAAAAAATATGGTGGCGAAGCCGGGCCACAGGAAGATTTGGAGGTTGCACATGAAGTATTGCAGAACGAACTGCAACTTTTGCAAGAGCGATTGGCAGGACTGGTATTTGACCGTTTTTTCGGGAACAATGACCTTGCCCGGCTTCAGTTCATTCAGGAAGCGGCTGAATATATCCTTGCCAACAGTGTGGAACGAAAAGGTGAGGTTTCTTTTCTCAAACTTTTCAAGGAACATGTCAAACGCCTGCGTTCTGCTTACAATATCTGTAACCCTGCCGGTATTCTGACAGAAGAAGAGGTGGCATGGAGTCAATGCTTCATGGGTATCTGCTCATACGTGAACAAAATGACTGCCACGGATCACGACACAGAAAGCATGAACAGGCATGTGGAACAGATGGTTCAGGAAGCAATTCTTGCAAGTGGTGTGGAACGAGTAATGAATGAAGGTGTTGAGGAAAATATTTTCAGCGACTCATTTGCTAAAGAGGTGGAAAATATAAAGATGCCATTCACTAAGTTCCAGATTCTCTGCAAACTCGTAGCCAAAGCAATCAGAGCATATAGCCAGACAAACAAGATACAAGCTGAACATTTCCAGAAAATGCTTGAAGATACAATAGATGCCTATAATACAAGGGACAAGTTGGTATTCACCAATGAAGTGACACAGAATGTGGTGAATGATGTATGTGACATTGTTTCATACAAAATCAATGGGTTATCGAACAAACTGATGAACATTCTGAAAGAGCTTAAAGCTGATAGCGAGAAATTCAAGGTTTTGGGTATCACTTTCGAGGAGAAAGCTTTCTTCGATGTACTTGTCGAGGTGCGGGACAAACATGGTTTTGAGTATGCGGATGAGTGTTGTATTGAGTTGGCAAAGAAAATCAAGACTCTGATTGATGATACCGCAGTTTATGCCGATTGGCTAAATAACGACAACCTAAAAAGCAAACTTGCCAGCCAGCTTACATATCTTCTTTACAAAGAGGGTTATCCTCCTCAATGGGATGAAGAGGTCTTCCAAAAAGTTCTGGAGCAAGTAGAGAATTATAAGAAGAATAATTAGTAACACTATAAATATCTAAAACATACCATTACAATATGAATTCCATAGATTTACGAAAAAAAATTTCACGGCGTTGTGATATAATGCGTTCTTTTTGAAGAATTCAAATAGAAATGCACATTGATGTCAGTGGTGATTTTTTTTGACTGAAAAGTTTTATAGTCTCCCAAATAATACGTTACTTTGCACTCTGAAATTGAAGGAACGAAGCTAAGATAAGAAAACTAATCGCAAGTTTCAAAAGTAAAAAAGAAATGGAAATCGTTAGTACAGTTAAGGAACTGAAAGACAAACTGAAAGTTTTCAGAGCTGACAACAAAACCGTAGGACTTGTACCTACTATGGGTGCGCTCCACGAAGGACATGCTTCTCTCGTAGGCAGAAGCGTTAAGGAAAATGACGTTACCGTCGTAAGTGTTTTTGTCAACCCTACTCAATTTAATGACAAAAACGATTTGGAGAAGTATCCCCGTACTCTTGAAGCCGACTGCAAGTTGCTTGAGGCTATGGGCGCGGCACTTGTATTTGCGCCGTCTGTGGAAGAAGTTTATCCGGAGCCGGATACGCGTGCATTTAGCTATCCTCCGACAGACACTGTGATGGAAGGTGCTTTCCGTCCGGGACATTTCAATGGTGTCTGTCAAATTGTAAGCAAATTATTTTTGTTTGTAGAGCCTGATCGCGCATATTTTGGCGAGAAGGATTTCCAGCAAGTGGCTGTTATCAAGGCTATGGTTGCCGACAAGAAATATCCTCTGGAGATATGTCCGTGTCCGATTGTCCGCGAGAAGGACGGACTTGCTCTTAGCAGCCGGAATATGCTGTTGTCTGAGAATGAAAGACATATAGCTCTCAATATATCGAAGACTCTTTTTGAAAGTGTGGAATATGCCAAGTCGCATACCCTTTCTGAGACAAAGCAATGGGTTGTAGACTGCATTAATGCTGTGGACGGACTTGAGGTGCAGTATTATGAGATTGTGGACGGCAATTCTTTGGAGAGCCTTTCTGCATGGGAAGATTCCGATTATATTGTAGGATGTATCACTGTATTCTGTGGGGCGATACCGGTTCGTCTGATTGACAATATCAAGTATAAAGCGTTATAATAATTACAGCAAGCTCATGATGATAGAGGTAATGAAGTCTAAGCTGCATTGTGTGAAGGTTACGGAGGCTAATCTTAACTATATGGGCAGCATAACTATAGACGAGGACTTGATGGATGCCGCAAACTTGATTGCAGGCGAGAAAGTGCAGATTGTGGACAATAACAACGGTGAGCGTTTTGAGACATATATTATCAAGGGAGAAAGAGGTTCCGGATGTATTTGTCTGAATGGTGCGGCAGCACGCAAGGTTCAGGTTGGGGACATTGTCATCATCATATCCTATGCGTTGATGGACTTTGAGGAGGCCAAGACATTTACTCCCAAAGTTGTGTTCCCCGATTCAGAGACAAATAAAGTGGTGAGGTAATTCCGGAAACCAAATTTGCAGAATGGAGTCCCTTTGTTGATAGTCTCAAAAATCGGAATATATAGTATTAGGAGAATATAATAGGTGTAGAAAGTAAAGCAGCCGACTGATTCCTTATTGAATAGTCGGCTGCTTTATTGTTGGATCTTATTTTATGATGATTCTCTATTTGGAAGTCTCGTACATTTCAAGTGCCTTCAGTTCCTTTCCTTTATTTAGCTTGTAGTATATTTCCCGCAAGTATGGAAACCATAGCTCCGTGTTCTTTTCGTCATACTTTCTGGCTTGCTCATAATATTCCTCTGCTTTACTATAGAGCGAGTTTATCTCTTGTTTGGCTTCTGCATAATGCGGATTGCTTATCGGGATATTCAGACTCTTGTATTTGTTGTTCGCTTGTTCCATGTATATGTTGCCGATACTTGAATATGTTTCCGCATCATCAGGCTTTAGCTCAATGGCGCGGCTGAAAGACGCTATGGCAGAGTCTTGAATATTCAGACAACGCTCTATCTTTCCTTTTATATACCAGCATTTCTGATTTTCCGGATTGTATCGGACTGCCTTTCTTGCTATCTCTATCGCTTTCCCATATTGGGCATTGTCATTGTAATATTTAAGGAGAAAAGTGTAGAAATATTCTTTCTTCGGATAATGCGTGAATCCTTTGGACAGCATGTCAATCATCTTGACGGTGTCTCCAAGTTCGCTATAGGCAGTACTTCCCACTTCGTATATCTGTGCGCGCATCCCGGAATCAAGCAGGGCTGTGGATATGTATTTTATTGCCTTGTCAAATCGTTTTGAAGCATATGCGGACAGAACAGCCAATTGTGACAACTTGACACTGTCGCTATTGGAAGTTGCTGTGTTCTGATTGTTCTTGGATTCTTTGACAAGGGGAGAATGAGCTGTGCTCATATACATGTCAAGAAAATCGTATGCTTCTTTGTAATTCTTTTTCTTGTAGTGGTATTTGCCGGCACTGCAAAGATTGTTTCTGAGGGATTTCATCTTTGAGGAGATGTTGTCCCTGTATGAATATTTGACGTCCCCTTTTTCATTTGGCAGTGCGTCTAAGCTGTCGCATTGCATTCCGTACCGATACATGTTGAGGATGTGTCCGAAATATTTTGTGGTGTCAGGATTGGATTTCAGATACATCTTTCTGTTTTCGGCAAGTGTCAGCTGATATTGTATGTTTACTTCCAGATTATAATACTCAGCATCTGTTTTAGCTTCCTCATATTTTTCTATGGCATTTCTTACCAGCTCGTCTGCCTTCTGATAATTCTCAGACTTTATGTTTGAATTGATTTCTTTCATGACAGCCTTGCGCTTGTATCCGTCTGCTTCTTGCGCGCGGACAGATGAGAGAAAAGATATTAAGGCGGCTAATATTAATACTCTGCTTTGCATAATTATATAATTGTCTGTTTTTTGTCACATGAATACATCGAAAACGATAAGTTATGCAAAGTTAGATATTATTCTTGAAACAAAAAAAGACCGTTTTGTTGTTTTCTTCCAACAAAACGGTCTTTTTGTAACTTATTGTGGTTTATACTCAATTACTTGACATACTGTTTGAACTCTTTTGATTTCTCGATATTACCGGAGTTATTGTAGCAAGCATAAAGCGAATATCCCCAAAGGTCTGGTTTGCCAGGCTCCAGCTCACGGGATTTCTCAAAACATTCTATGGCTGTGGCATAATATTTCTTTGACAACTCTTTGTTTGTGGCATTGTCTTGCGCCAACTTCCAAGCTGCTTTTCCTGCTGCCATCCAAGCGTCTACATAGTCGTCTTTAATCTCTGTAGTCTTTAAGAATTCCTCAAGCGCAACCTCATATTTTTCCTGATTGAACTCTATCAGTGCCTTATTGTAATAAGCCCATTCGTCTTCCGGATGGTTTTGTATAAGACTCTCACACAACTTAGTAGCCTCGGCCCATTTTTTAGCGTTCATGTATTCTACGATAAGTACTTTAGGGAACATTGTCTCCTCAGGGAATTTTTCTACACCCATGTTGCAATATTTCTCCCACATGTCCATCTGACCTTTATTTTTGTAGATTTGCATCAATTCAAAACAAGCGTTTTTTGCATAGGTCTTTGAAGACAGAGACTGCTCGTAGGCTTCCATCACTTTAGTTGTGTCTGTGGCTGTTTTTGCCTCTGCCTTGAGTGCTGTGGCATATATATACTTTGCGTCATTGCGCATGGTGTCTTTGGCTGCGAGGTCAATGCCGTGGAAGAGCGAGTCGTTGAATGATTCGAAATACAAATCAAGGAACTTGACACATTGTTTGGCATCTGAGTTGACAAGGTTACTTGCTGCAATCAGAAGGTTCTGGCGTGGACCTGTTGCCAATGTCTGGTTCATTGTACGGTATTTCTCTTTTGGCATTTTACCTTTTGCATTAGGTGTGTGCTCAAGCTCATCACATTTAGAGAAGTATGTGACAATATCGTATTGGTTATTAAAGAACTCTCCCATATCCATTTCGATACCGGCAGCACGGTCGTTGAGCATTTTGTTCATGTAAAGACACTTTACACGACCAGCTATGTACCATGTGTCTGGCATGACAGAAGATACAGGATCTGTCATTGCAGGCTGTATAAGCTCCCATGCCTCAGCAACCTTCTCATAGTTGATTTCTTTCTGATTAGCTGTTGCTGCTGTGATTGCAGACATTGCCTTTGTCACATTCGCCTTCTGTGCAAACATGGCAGATGATGCCATTAGGGTTGCACAAGTGAATAATAATTTTCTCATACGATTGACTTTTATTATTGTTGTGTTATAAACATTTCTTTGTCCGTCAAAAAATCATTCAGCCTGTGATGTTGATGAATCCTCTGGGTTGTTTGAGTTTTCCGATGGAATATTCATGTTGTTTGTTTCGTCAGTATATTCTGAAATGTTTTCTGCATCTTCAAGTTCTTCCTCATCAACATGCTCTACCTTACATACACTGCTGATTATGTCATTGCGCTTTTTAAGATTAATGAGCGATACTCCTTGAGTGTTGCGTCCCTGAACTCGAATATTGTTTAGTGCAAGACGGATGGTGATGCCACTTTTATTGATAATCATTAAGTCATCGTCATCAGTGACAGCTTTCAGTGCTATGAGCTTGCCTGTCTTTTCCGTGATGTTCAATGTCTTCACACCTTTCCCGCCTCGGTGGGTGATTCGATATTCACTAAGATATGAACGTTTTCCGAATCCTCTTTCAGAAACAACCATTACGGTTTCAGGATATTCTTCTGATGGATTGTCTGCAATTTCTGCCAAAGACTCTTCTGTGATTTCCGACTCCTCTATGTCGCCGGTTACATCTTCCATCTGTTCTGGCAGTTCTTCTTCGTTTTCTGTTACCGCCAACTGTTCCGGAGTCAAAGGTGGGTTGCAAGCCATGCAGACCATTCCTATTACTTCATCTTCGCCATCGTTATCAAGACGGAGAGCGCGTACACCTGTAGCTGTACGTCCCATAAGGCGGACTGCGTTTTCATTGAATCTGATTGCGCGTCCGTTGCGGTTGGCAATGATTATGTCATCGTTGCCAGATGTCAGGCATACTTCTATTACTTTGTCTCCTTCTACAATATTGATAGCATTGAGTCCGTTTGAACGCGGGTGTGAGTATAATTCAAAACGCGATTTCTTGACTGTTCCGTTCTTTGTACAGAAAATGAGATTATGACTCTTTACCCATGCCTGATCATTGATATTCTCAATACAGATGAATGCTGTAACATTATCGTCATTGTCTATATTCAGCAGATTCTGTACGGCACGACCTTTATAGGTTTTGTTTCCTTCTGGAATTTCATAAACTTTCATCCAGAAACACCGTCCCTTTTGTGTAAAGAACATCATTGTATTGTGAGTGTTTGCCGGATAGATATGCTCAATGAAATCTTTGTCGCGCGTATTGCTGCCCTTTGAGCCTACACCTCCGCGTGCCTGAGTGCGGAACTCTGTAAGAGGTGTGCGTTTGATATAACCAAGATGTGAGATTGTGATGACAACCGGAAGATTCGGGTAGAAATCTTCTGGGTTGAAGTTCTCGCTTGCTGTATAATCTATTGCTGTACGGCGGGTATCTCCCCATTTTTCCTTCACCTCTATAAGTTCATCTTTCATGACTTTCTTGCAAAGTTCCGGATCATTGAGGATATTGTTAAGGTAGTCTATCTGTTTCTGCAACTCGTCATATTCTGCATGAAGTTTGTCTTGTTCCAGACCCGTAAGTTGGCGCAAGCGCATTTCTACAATAGCCTTTGCTTGTATCTCGTCCAGACTGAATCTGCTCATCAAATTGGATATTGCTTCTTGTGGTGATTTGGCAGCGCGTATGATATGCACCACCTCGTCAATGTTGTCACATGCAATGATGAGTCCTTTGAGAATATGTGCTCGTTCCTCCGCCTTGCGTTTGTCGTATTGTGTGCGGCGGATGACCACATCATGTCTGTGGACGATGAAGTTGCTTATGCAATCACGTAAAGTGAGCAACTTTGGTCTACCAGAGCTTTTTGCTGAGGCTCCGACAAGAGCGATGCAGTTGACACTAAAACTTGATTGCAATTCTGTCATCTTGTACAATTTGTTCAATATGACGTTGGCATTGGCATCACGCTTCAAATCAATCACAATACGCATTCCTTCACGGTCACTCTCGTCATTGACATTTGAAATGCCGTCTATTCGCTTTTCGTTTACAAGTTCCGCAATCTTCTTGATTAGTTCAGCTTTGTTTACGTTGTATGGAATCTCATTGACAATAATTTTGTCATGATTTTCATCAGTCTCAATTTCTGTCTTAGAGCGTATCACAATGCGTCCGCGACCTGTTTCGTATGCTTCGCGAACACCGTCAATGCCGCATATTATACCTCCTGTCGGGAAGTCCGGAGCTTTGACATACTGCATAAGCTCAAGAGACGTAATGTCTGGATTGTCAATATATGCGATACATCCGTCAATAACTTCTCCAAGATTGTGGGTTGGAATATTTGTAGCCATACCCACAGCGATTCCACTTGCGCCATTGACCAGCAGATTTGGTATTTTTGTCGGCAGAACTTTTGGTTCCTGCATTGAGTCGTCGAAGTTGTTCTGGAAGTCTACAGTCTCTTTATACAAATCTTCCATCATTGCTTCGCCAAGCTTAGTGAGCCGGGCTTCTGTATAACGCATGGCAGCTGCGCCGTCACCGTCTACAGAACCGAAGTTTCCTTGTCCGTCAACGAGTGTATATCGCATAGCCCATGGCTGTGCCAGACGTACAAGAGCACCATATACGGATGAGTCGCCGTGAGGGTGGTATTTACCAAGTACCTCACCGACAATTCTTGCACACTTTTTTGTTGGTTTATCCTGAGTAATGCCCAGTTCCATCATTCCGTAAAGTATACGGCGGTGAACCGGCTTGAATCCGTCACGTACATCAGGAAGCGCGCGAGCTACAATCACCGACATTGAATAGTCGATGTATGAAGACTTCATCGTTTCGTTGATGTCTACTTTGATAATTCTGTCCTGATCTGTCATCTACTTTTCTTTAATATATTTATTACCTTAAACCATGTAAAGGTACGATAAAAAAGACAACTGATAAAATTATTGTAGGATAAAGTGTATAATGACACTCAAAAAATGACGGGAACCGCGAGAAATGCCGTAAATGCGGGTATTTCTTGTTTTGATGTCTCTATCGACTATTTTCAGAATATCCCGCTACGCACTCTATCATTGATTTACGGTGCAAATATGACGAGGCGCATTTCATGATGTCTTCCGGTGTGATTCTTTTCATCCTCTCAAAATCTTCAATGACATCATTGGTAGTCCTATTGGTGACATCCAGACGCATAAGCATAGATGAGGTGTTTAGTCCGGTCTCGCAATTGCGGCATATATGTCCTGAAAGATAGTTCTTTACATTGGCGAGTTCCTCGCTGGATACAGGTTCATTGCTCAGTCGGAGCATCTCTTTGTGTATCTCTTCAATTACACATTCTGTATATTCGTCAGGGGTTTCCGTTGATATGATAAATGTGGTGTTGTGTGGTAATTGGTATATGACAGAACTTATATCGTATGTATACCCTTTCGTTTCGCGTATATTGGACATGAGTCGGCTGCCGAAATATCCGCCGAGGATGGTACTCATCACATTGAGGGTTGTGAAGTCTTTATGTCGGCGGTCCGGAAAGACGCGTCCCACTCTGATTGCCGCTTGAACCGTTTTGTTGTTCATTCGATAAGAAAAACGATTGTGCTCAGGTTGGGGGATTGCGAAAGATGCGTATCCAATGAATTTTCCACCGTTTCCTCCCCATTTGTTTTGTCCGAAAGTTTCGGCGACAATTCTTGTTATATTCTCATCGTAAGTTCCTGTAAGGAACATCTTGCAGTTGTCCGAGCATATATTCATATTTCTGAAACGCAGGAGATCCTCCGGAGTCAATATATCATAGTTTTGAAGTGATGGGTATTGCGCCATTGGATGTCCTTTCCCATACAGGTTTTTGCTGAACAACTGTCTGCATTGTGTGCCTACGCTTTGCAGGCTGGCGGCATAAGCAGCCTTTCCTTGTGTCAGGGCTATTGACAGCTTGTCCTGCGCATAGGTTGGTTCCTGTAGAATAGACTGCAATATGGGAACAACATGTTCAAGATGCTTTTTCAGACAACAAAGTGAGATTGTGGAATATGACATGTTAGACGATGTTTCCAATGTGGCTCCATAGAAGTCCAGTCTTTCCGCTATATCCTCGCCTTTGAACGATTGTGTACCTTCTTTCAATTGTTTGAAAGCATAGAATGCCTGTAATGGAATCTCTTGTATCCATTGTCCCCCCTTAAACATGAAATCCAGCCTTATAATATCGGTCTGGTATGTCTTTATATATTTCAGTTCAATGCCATTTGCCATTGTAATGACCTCAGGATTGCAGACTGTAAGCTGTTCCAGAGGCTTTATTTCCGGCTGTATGTTTCTGTTCATTTCTGTTTTCTCAAAAAGTCTTCTGCATGTTGTAAATCTTCCGGTGTGTCAATACCAATGGTTTCCGTATGACTGATACCGACTTTGATTTTGTATCCGTTCTCAAGCCATCGTAACTGCTCCAAAGATTCTGCCAGCTCAAGAGGCGACTGGCATAGATTGGTGATTTCTTTCAATGCCTCGGTACGGTAAGCATAGAGTCCTATATGTTTGTAATAGGTATGTCCTTTAAGCCATTCGTGTTTGTCCTTGCCGCGCATGTAAGGAATGATGGAGCGGCTGAAATATAAGGCTTCCATGTTTTTGTTGACAACCACTTTGGGCGAGTTGGCATTTTCAAGGGCTGATATGCCGTCATCTGTGGTGAATGGTTTTACCAATGTGGCTATGTCAACGGAATCATCGCTGAAACACTCTATGATGGATTTCAGCTGCTGGGGCTGTATAAAAGGCTCGTCCCCTTGAATATTGACAACTACGTCAAATTTTTCTTCTCCTATTTTTGTCAATGCCTCATAGCAACGGTCTGTTCCGCTTCTATGAGATGTGCTGGTCATGACCACTTTTCCACCAAAAGCTTTCACTGCATTTTCTATCCGCTCATCGTCTGTAGCCACGATTACCTCGTCCAGTATGTTCTCTACCTGTCGGTACACTCTTTCAATGACTGTCATTCCGCCAAGCATAGCCAACGGTTTGCCAGGGAAACGTGTGGAGGCATATCGTGCAGGAATGATTCCTATGAATTTCATATATGATGATATTTGATATTGTTTTTTATTTTATTGGAAACTTTCGTCTATATCCATTTCTTCCTCAGGAACTTGGTCGCCTTCTTGCAGACCGTCAAACTCACCTGCGCACAGTTCAAAGTCCTTAGGAATATAAAAAGAGTCGGTTTGCTCTATGCCTAATTTCTTGTCTGCATACACTTTGTTCATAAACAGTCCGTATATTGGTAGCGCGGCACTTGCGCCTTGTCCGTATGTCATGGAGCTGAAATGTATGTCACGGTCTTCTCCGCCAACCCAACATCCTACAACGAGCTTAGGAGTGACACCCATGAACCATGCGTCTGCATTTGAGTTAGTGGTTCCGGTCTTGCCGCCCATGTCCGCTGTGATGTTGTATCTTGTCCGTATTCTGCGTCCGGTACCGGAGTCTATCACTCCGCGAAGCATAGTTATCATTTTGTATGCCGATTCCGGACTCATCACTTCATTCATGCGCGGGGTGAAACTTTCAATCACATTACCGTCTGCATCCTCTATGCGTGTGACAAGCTGTGGGGCAAACCTGACACCTGCATTCGCGAATGCAGTGTAGGCACTGACCATTTCTCCGACACTGATGTCGCACGGGCCAAGACAAAGGCTCAGTGATGGGTGTATATCCTTGTTTGTGATTCCCATCTCATGCAATAGGGCTACCAATTGTCGAGGGTTGAGCTGCGACATGAGGTAAGCGGAAATCCAGTTGTTCGACTGTGAAAGTCCCCATTTCAGCGTAACCATTTCACCGTAATGCGATGTGCCAGAGTTACGCGGTGTCCACGGTCTCCCTGCCACCATGTATGTGCGCTCCACGTTTGGGGCTACGTCACACGGGGTGAATCCGTTTTCCATTGCCAGCGAATAGAGGAAAGGCTTTATTGTCGAACCTACTTGTCTTCGTCCTCCTCCCATCACGTTGTCATATTGGAAATGCTTGTAGCTCAGACCGCCAACGTATGCCTTTACATCACCGTTTCTTGGGTCCATCGCCATGAAAGCCGTGCGCAGGAATTTCTTATAATATCTGATGGAGTCGAGAGGTGTCATTTCTGTCTCTATATCGCCTTTATATGAGAATACTGTCATTTTCACTTTCGTGTTGAAAGCTTTCTCTATTTCTTCTTCCGAATGTCCGGCAATCTTCATCACCCTGTAACGCTCGCTCTGCCGCATATATCGTGCCAGAATCTTGTCAACTTGTGCTTTTGTAAGACCGCTGTACGGAGCGTTTGGCTTTCCCTGATTGTCCGCCTCGAATTTTGGTTGCAGAAACTCAGCCACATGCTCGTATGCAGCCGCCTCAGCGTATGCCTGCATACGTGAGTCGAGTGATGTGTAAATTTTCAGACCGTCAGTATAAATATTGTAGTTTGTTCCGTCCTTCTTCGTGTTTTTATAACACCATCCGTACAGAGGGTTTGTCTCCCACGACAGGGAGTCATCGTAATATTGTTGCGACTGCCATGACGCGTAATCGTTCCGGTTAGGTCTGCGCGCCATCATAATGCGTCTCAGATATTCGCGGAAATACGGGGCAAGTCCTTCCTTATGGTCTGTGACATGGAACTTGTCCACATTGAGTGCGGTAGCTTGCGCTGTCTCCATTTCCTCGGTAGTAATGTAGCCTGCCTTTTGCATCTGCGACAGCACCACATTTCTGCGCTCACGACTCCTTTCGTTGAACCGCACCGGATTGTAGAGTGACGGGTTCTTGCACATGCCGACCAATGTGGCGCACTCTTCCAAAGAAAGTTCCGAAGGCTGCTTTGCAAAATAAGTGTTGGCGGCATTCTTTATTCCCACCGCATTATTGAGGAAATCAAAATAGTTGAGATACATGGTGATGATTTCCTCCTTTGTATAATAGCGTTCAAGTTGCACGGCGATATACCATTCAATCGGTTTCTGCATCATTCTCTTCTTGGTATCGCGCGCCACATCCGAGTACAATTGTTTCGCCAGCTGTTGTGTGATGGTACTTCCTCCGCCGGCTGATTTTTGTTTCATGAAACCGCGTTTCACGACAGCACGTGCCAATGCTTTCATGTCTATACCTGAATGGTCGTAAAATCTCACGTCCTCGGTAGCGACAAGTGCCTTGACAAGATTTTCAGGAAGAGAGTCATAGCTCATCATCACTCTGTTTTCGGAGGCATAACTCCATGTCCCGATTACTTTACCGTCCGCAGTGTACACTCTTGAGGCATATTTGTTTATCGGGTTCTGCAAATCCGAAATTGGAGGCAGCTCACCCCACCACCCCTGAGAGATAGAGTAGATAGACAGCCCCATTGCCGCAATGATGAGAAACACTACAACCCACAGACAACCGATGAGTCGGTAGCATCTTTTTTTCGACTTCTTCTGTTTTTTTTCTATCAAATCTGAATTTTGTTCTTTTGTATCCATTTCTGCCCTTTTTATTGTGTTGCAAACTTAATCAAAAATGCTGGAATAACCTCGAAAAATGGGGAAAATGACGCTCAATGTCTTAACATCAATATTATTACAGTGACAAGTGATGACAAGACGGAAAAGTGTAAAACGCAATAAAAAGTGGAATATAGAAAGAGAACGGTTTTCAAATCGTTACCCGACAAAAGGTAATATTTTACACAGACAGGATGCTTTTGCACCATTTGTCACTGATTTGCGTATTAAGGTATAACTCGTTGATATTTAACTTTGCAAACAAAAAACGAGTATGGCAAGAAGTACGTTCAAAGTGCTGTTTTACGTAAATGGCAGCAAGGAGAAAAATGGTATTGTCCCCATTATGGGACGAGTGACAATCAATGGTTCGGTGGCGCAGTTCAGCTGCAAGCAGAGCATCCCGAAAACCCTATGGAATGCGAAAGGCAACCGAGCCAAAGGCAAGAGTGCCGAAGCGAGGGAAATAAACCTCGCTTTGGATAACATCAAGGCGCAAATCATCAAACACTACCAGCGCATTTCAGACCGTGAGGCATACGTTACGGCAGAAATGGTGCGCAATGCCTACCAAGGTATAGGAAGCGAATATGAAACGCTTATCAGAGCATTCGATAAGGACTGTGCCAACTTCCTCAAGCGTGTGGGGAAAGACCGCAGCATCGGAACATACAAGGTAATGGTAAGGGCGAGGAACTATGTTGCAGCCTTTATAAAGTCATTTTACAAGCGTAGCGATATGTCGATGTTGGAACTTACACCAGACTTCATCAAGGAGTTTGCGGCTTATCTTACCGCCGAACGGGGACTGAAAAACGCCACCATTTGGCTGAACTGCATGTGGCTTAAAGGTGTCGTAATGCGTGCATACTATAACGGACTGATACTGAGGAATCCATTTGCTCAGTTTCACATCAGCCCGAATGTAAAGGAGCGTGAGTATCTGACAGATGAAGGTATTAGGTTGTAAATCACAATAAAGTCCGTGATAATGGTATGCCGTATCACGGATTTTTTATACCTTTGCCGTATAATATAAAATCATGAAAGCAATAAAGTTTTTAATTACCTGTATCTTTTTATTCTTCGGTATAAGTGTATTTGCTTCAACTGATAATACACTTATAATAAAAGCACATCATCCTAATGACAACAAGACAATTGTTAGAATATGGACCCCCCGAAAATAATTATATCATTCGTACATCTTATAGTGATAAAAAAAGATGATTTTGATCAAGAGAAATTATCACAACACCAGAAAAAAAGTAGAGTACGATGGGTTTGCCAAAAGAGTAATATTGAAAACATCGGATAACGCATATTATGTGATTGCTTATGCTAATGAAAAATTTGCATTTGTGTACGGATTCTATTCGGAAGCCCTTAATAATATCGTTTCCGTCGAATATACTATAGATTTTATAAATAAGAGTGCATTTAATAATTTATAATAGTTGGTGTAAACGTATGATATCTGATTTGTCAGTAATTAAACAGGTATTAAATCGCAATAAATCAAACTTGGCATTTATTGCAGGTAATGGCATCAATAGATTTGCTTATGCTCAAAATCAAGATGTATCATGGAATGCACTCTTATTAGATGTATGGCAACAAATTTCAAATAGGACTTTAAGTAATATTTCAGACGGAATTTCTTTGACGGAATTTTATGATATTATGGAATTTGAAGCTGGTTCTATTGATGAAGTAAGGCTAAAAGTGGTTGAGTCGCTAGATAAATGGCAACCTGTGGAGTATTACAAGTGGTTACAAAATAAAGTTGCAGAATGGAATGTACCTCTTTTGACAACTAATTTTGACAGAAATTTAGATGACGGATTAAGGTTTAATAAACTAGAAAATGGTAATATCGGTTTTACCGACTTTTATCCTTGGAATGTTTATTTTGGTAATACTATTCTATCATATCCAACGGAAGGTTTTGCGGTATGGCATATTAATGGAATGGTTGGCTATCGTAGAAGCATAAAACTTAGCTTATCAGAATATATGGGATTATCTGCACGAGTTCGTTCTTTCCTCCATAAGGAAGAAAGTATAGATGATTTCAATTTCAAAAATCAGAATAATTGGAAAGGATATAATACCTGGTTACATATCATTTTTAATAGTTCTCTATGTATATTTGGGTTAGCTTTGGATGAGAATGAAACTTTTTTAAGATGGTTGCTAATTGAAAGAGCTAAATATTTTCGTCGTTTCCCAGAACGCAGAAAAAAAAGGGTGGTATGTATGTAAATCAGATGAAATTTCAGAGGGGAAAAGATTTTATTTAGATTATCTCGGTTTTGAAATGGTTACCCTTGAAAATTATGAAGAAATTTACAAGGGGTTATTAGAAGTTTAACACTACTAATTATCAGTGTCTTATCTTGAATATTTTTGTTCATCTATAAATTCTTGAATTTCCCCTAAACCGCCTATTTCTTTGGGTAATATGAACATATTCATAGGATTAGAATATCTCTTAAAATACTTTATAATTTCATTTATATCCAAATTTACAATATCCTTACGGCTATTCATACCAACAGGTTCAATATGGCATAATTTCCATTTTGTATCCGCATCAGACAATGCATCTTTGCCTAATGTTTTGGTGTATTTTGCTTTTTTCTTATCTTCTTTTGTTAAAGCATAAACCATTGGTATTTCATTGCTGTTCAATTTGTTTTTCAGTTCCAAGAGACTATAAGTTTTTCCATCTAAAACATTACGGTACACCCACAAGGCAAATGTATTATCGGAAATTATAACTTTTCTCCCTGACGGGTGAGTAAATTCTTGTCCTCTACTGCTACCTTTCCTTATAATAAGTGGCATACTCTCATCTTCAGCCCATTCCGAAATCAAAGTATCCCATGAATTTAATACATCAATAGAAACGTTCACGTGATTTTCTGATGATTTCCACAATTGACCAAGTTCCTTAATTTTGTTTCTAATAACAGCTCCTACAAAATCCATAAATTCTGACCTTTGTTCTTTTATTTTTATACTATTGTCTTTCTCTTAGTGTTTATTTCAAGCAAAAGATTATTTTATAAGCCGATTCTTTTTAAGTTCAATCAAATCAAAGGCTCTAAGCACATGAATCATCAGCTTCATTTCAATCTGTTCTCTATACTTTTCGGCTTCATTATTTTGCAGTATTGAACTATTATTGGGGCAATAGCCATCACATTCATCTTTATCTAATTCAAGTTTATAGCTTACAACTTTTGAGGTATCTCCTGATATGATAAATTTCACACCAAGCGCATCGCTTATTAAGTTAGAAATGTAGTTATCAATATATCTAAAACAAATACAGACATCAGTCCAATATACACCCCCACCTCTTTTGTATAAGGACTGTTTGATTGCCTCAATCTTAAAAGATTTGAGGTATCGGTAAAGACTCTCCAAGTCGTAGATATCGTCCTCATTAAAAAGAAATCCTCTACCTTGACCATTCGCTTCTCCCCATTCCCATGCATTACATTGCCACTCTAACCAATCAAAATTCAAATGCGAGATAAGACAACCATCTTTTAATGCTAAATTAAGCAGTGGCAAAATAGTATATAACAAAAAACAGATATCTGTCCCATGTAAATCATAAGTTTGCCATTCATCATTTACATCATGTAGGTATAGCGACAAACAGTACTTATATATCTTCGGCTCATTTAGTCCATAATAAAGAGGTTTTCCTCTTTTGCATAATACTTTCAGTCCTACAAGTTCTATATAGCCAAAATGTAGACCTTCATCATCGTGCAATTGACGACCTACGATATTTAGCGAGGCATAACTTTCCTCTCCAAGCTCCAATGATGGTATTTCAATTGTATAGTCACCATTTTCTGCTGGAACATTACATCTATCTCTCCGATAATTACTCGGAGCATAAAACATGTTGGGTTTTAATACTATCATAATACAATTAGTATTTGTGAAGTTAAATAGCACTACAAAGGTAACTATTATCCATGAAATTACGACCGTTTCAATACATTATCAGTATTTTGCTTGAGAAAAGTTCTAGTACACTGAAAATTTTGTTTTACCTTTGTATTGTAGAGAGTTATTTGAATGCAATTCATAGCAGAACGCTGCAAATGGCACGGTTGCCAAGTCATTACCTCAAAATCGGGTAATTCTCCCAATCTCCTTATTATAAGGAACTAAGAAAGCTATTCCAAACTTACGCAAAAACGTTGGAAATGCCGAATAAAAAGTGATAAAAGTCTTGTGAATGCTTGTTGACAAGGTGTTTGGAATATAAAAGTGAGCTGAAGGCAAAAGGCGGTGCAAAAAATCTGTTTATAAAATGTTGTATCTTGTTCTTGGTCTATGGGAATAAAATAGCGTCAATATCATCAGCATTTCTAATATTGTGATTAACTTTGCCGTCTGTGAACAGGACATTCTGTCAAGGCATTACGGATATTGCTATGTTAAGAATGATATTTGAGTAAAGAAAGAATGTTGAGACTTTCAAAATTTTTAGACGAAAAAAAATGAGAGAAGTAAACCCA
This sequence comes from Roseburia sp., assembly GCA_023665185.1. Taxonomy (GTDB): domain Bacteria; phylum Bacteroidota; class Bacteroidia; order Bacteroidales; family Bacteroidaceae; genus RGIG8745. Next base: position 22,104 of record JAMPEL010000012.1, on the reverse strand, counting down.
AGAGAGACGACAAGAGCATATGCTTTTGAGATGTGGATGAACGCGCCCATGCCAATGGTGACATTCTTCAAGACGCTTGATGTGTCGCGGTTGTTGAAAATAAGCCGTAAACGAGGTCTGAAATTCAATATGCTGATGTGCTGGTGCGTAGGTCGTGCCGCCTCGCAAGTGAAAGAGTTTTATATGCTTCCGGTTGGTGACAAACTTATCAAGTACGACACGATAGCTGTCAATACTATTGTGGCGAACAGGCAGGGTGAGGTCAGCTCATGTGATGTTCCGTTTTCAGAGGATTTGCCTGCGTTCAATTCCGATTATCTTCGCTTCACCCGACAGGTATCCGAGAGTTGTGAGAGCCACGACATTGCCGATAGTATGGTAATCGGCACGTCCGCACTTGCACAATATGACATAGACGGGGCTGTAGGCATGTACAGCGGCATCTTCAACAACCCGTTTATGATATGGGGCAAATACAAGAAACGGTTCTTCAAGACCACCCTCACCGTATCTTTCCAATTTCATCATACACAAATGGACGGTGCTCATGCCGCCCGATTTCTTGATTTGCTACAACAAGAAATATTCAGGTTGTAAACATTCCAATAAGCCTTTATTGTCTGATTTCTGTAATTTGTATTGTTCTGTAAAACTTTCGGGGATATCCAAGGCTGTTTCTTTGTCTATGTGGTAAAAGCATTAATAGTGCGGAAAAATTCTCAAATCAGCAGCTGCTGATTTGAGAATTTGGTCGTTTGTAACAGACTTTCTAATCCCGTTATATTATCAATTTTGACCACTCGTCATGCCGATGTTACTCAATGCTCGCAATCGAACAACGGCTTGATAAATTCGGGAATCTCAATTTCGTTGTTCTTGATTGTCCGCAACTTTTCCATTCCCTTTTCTGTCAGTGTGAAGCACATCTGGCGATGGTCGGTATCCCCCGGACTGCGTGTGACCAGTTCTTTGGACTCTATCGACCGAATCACTTTGGAAGTGTTGGATGGCGTCAGTCCTATATTTTCCGAAATCTTGGATGCGGTGAGGGTGTCTCCACCGATGCAGCAAAGTGCCATGGCCTCATTAATTGATACTCCAAACCTGCTTTGCAGTTGTGATTCGAGAGCGTTCATCGCTTTCAACAGCTCGCGCATCACACAGATTGATTTTATTTTTTCCATTGCGAGATTATATGAAAAGGTTTACATTAGCTTGTTCGGCACGGTTCATGTAGGTGGCGACACCACCGATTGTCACATTGTCAAGCAGTTCTTCACGGGCAACTCCCATTACATCCATCGACATCTGGCAGGCAATGAACTCCACACCGTTCTCTATCGTTTGGGCGCGCAGTTCTTCAAGCGAGTCCACGTTCTTGTTTTTCATGATGTGGCGCATTATCTTTGAGCCAATGCCTCCCATGTTCATCTTTGACAGTTTCAGCTTTTGGGAGCTTGACGGAAGCATCATGCCGAACATTCGTCCGAATATGTCTTTCTTTACTGTTGGTTTCGTTTCCTTTTTTATGGCATTCAATCCCCAGAATGTGAAGAATATGCTCACTTTCTTTCCGGTTGCAGCAGCTCCGTTTGCAAGTACGAATGTGGCAAGGGCTTTGTCGAGGTCATCGCTGAATAGGACAAAGGTCTTGCCTTTTTGGTCTCCGGTGCTTTCTGCCGATGCGGGTGTTCCGTTGCCCTTAGCTACTACGACCATGTATTTGCCACCGTTTGAGTATGATGAGATGAAGCGGTTGCCCGTTGTCTGGCACCATGCCTCGGCATCGCGCGGAAAACCGGGGTCGGTGGCGATGATTTCAAGCTGTTCGCCTTCGGTGAGTGTTCCGATATTGTTTTTCAGTTTGAGAATAGGCCCCGGGCACGCTATTCCACAGGCATCGACCTTTATTGTGCGGTGTGCGGTGTGGGCGGCAGGCTTGTCCGTGACAATACTTCCTGTAAAACTTTTTGGTGCGGGAACAGGCGAAGTGGCGGATTTGTACAGTTTTAGTCCGCCAATGAGGTTATGCACATTCTTAAATCCGTTTTGCTTGAGAATGTTGGACGCAAGATAACCGCGCAAGCCCACACCGCAGTACAGGAACACAGACTTGTCAGCTGGTATTTCCTTTAAGCGGTCGCGCATGTTGTCAAGCGGAATATTTATTGCTCCGTCCAATGCTCCGAGGGCAAACTCGTCGGGAGTGCGGACATCTATGAGTGTGACTGTTGAACGGTCTGTATCCCGAAGCTTGCGCCAATAGAGCGGTGTCATCTTGCCTGAAAGAATATTCCCTGCCACATATCCCGCCACTGCCACCGGGTCTTTGGCTGACGAGTATGGCGGAGCGTATGCCTGTTCTATGGCCTGTAGGTCGTAGACACTGCCGCCATGCTTGATTACGGACGCAAACTCGTCTATGCGCTTGTCCACACCGTCATATCCCACAATCTGTGCGCCAAGCAGTTTGCCATTGGCGGGCGAGAATGTGATTTTTATCGACATAGGGAGCGCACCGGGATAGTAGCTTGCGTGAGAACTTGGGTGGATGGTTGCCGACAGGTAGTCGATGCCGGTTTGTTTGAGCCGTTTTGCTGGCAGACCGGTGGCAGCCACAGTGAGGTCGAACACTTTGGCTACCGATGTGCCGACAGCCCCCTCATACTTTTGTATGTTGCCAAACACCATATTGTCGGCAACAATGCGCGCCTGACGGTTGGCGGGTCCGGCAAGATAGTTGAGCCACGGTTTGCCGCTGAGCGGGTGGCGGAACTCAATCGCATCGCCCACGGCATATATATCCTCATTGGAGGTTTGAAGAAAATCGTTCACTTTTATTCCTCTCATCTCTCCCAAGTCCAGACCCGCATTGGCTGCAAGGGCCGTGTTTGGACGCACTCCGATTGACAGGATTACCATGTCGGTTGAGAGAATCTCACCCGATTTGAATGTCACATTGATGTTGGTTGCGGACTTCTCAAACGATGCGACTGCTTTTTCGAGATACAGCCGGACTCTTTTCTGTGCGAGATGCTCATGGACAAACGATGCCATAGAAAAGTCGATAGGTGCCATCACCTGATTTGCCATTTCCACTACCGCCACTTCCAGTCCCGCCTCGTGCAGGTTCTCAGCCATTTCAAGTCCGATGAATCCGGCGCCAATGATGACTGCGTTCTTTGGCTTGCGCTCTTGGATGAAGTTCTTTATAGTGTCAGTGTCCGTTACGTTCCGCAGAGTGAAAATGCCCTCTGTGTCTATGCCCGGCAGTGGTGGGCGCACTGGAGACGCGCCGGGCGACAGCAGCAACTTGTCGTAAGTCTCGGTATATTCCTTGCCGTTATGTGGGTGTACTGTGACAGTTTTGTTCTCCGCATCCACCTTGATTACTTCCGACAGTGGGCGGACATCAATGTTGAACCTGCGGCCAAATGCCTCGGGAGTCTGGACAAAAAGTTTCTCACGCTCGGCAATTGTGCCTCCTATATAATAAGGTAGACCGCAGTTTGCATAAGATATGTGCTCACCTTTCTCGAACAATACGATTTCTGCCTGCTCGCTGTTTCTTCTTATTCGGGCTGCCGCAGTTGCTCCGCCAGCCACACCGCCAATAATTACGTATTTCATAAATGTCTTCTTAATTTGTATTGAAAAAAATACTTTCCATTGGAAATTATGCAAATGTATAACTAATTTCTGATTTGAAAAACTTTCCATTGGAAAATATTTCCTTTTGGCATGATTTTTTGTTTCTGCTTTCTGTAAAAATATGTGGGTGTATGTTGTAGTCTCCTTTTGATATGGATTTTGCAGGATTTACATGAAAAACAGCAATTGTCTGTTATTTGTTTTGTGAAGATGCGTGTTTTCTGTCAATTTGATATGTTAAAGTCCGACCTCGTAGAATCGCCTTAAAATGAACCAGACCTTACTTTAGCTGCATTTGAGCGATTCTACAGCGGTTTTTTGTTGTCGAAAGCGATTTGTAAAAACATGCTAATTTTGACCCAATAAAGATACATATATTTACATTTGAGCGTGTTTTTGCCGAAATTAGAGTACTGTGAAAATAAAACTCGTGCGCCAACCAATTTTTTGCGGTTCACCTTGCAATTTTATTTTCAAGGCGCACGAGTTTTGAAACGTCCGTATTTCGGGCTAAAATCGTGCATGTTTTATGGCAATCCTTAATATATGTTTACGGGCGGTTTTCTGTGCCTCGTCAAACAGATTTTAATTTTGGCGGCAAAAAATGATGGTTTTTGATGGGCTTTGCTGTAATATGTTGATTATCAAGATATTCTATTTTACTCTCAACGCTTGGTTTTTGAACTAAAACTATACCTTTTTAGGTGAAATTGTATCTATTTGATTATCTGATGCTTAGCGTAAAAGGAGACGGATTTGTATGCATTTCAAACCACAGACTAATGCCTGAAATGTTAAAATCGTCTCCTTTTTTCAACTGACAGAATGTCAATTTTCTTTGTTTGTATTTTATCTGCAAAATCCTGCATCAGATGTTTTCAGGCGGTTTGCTCCATTTTGGATTGTCCTTGTTACAAACTTGCGTATGGTATGGAAACTTCCTTCTGACACACTTTCAGTTTGCCTGTAAAACTTCTTTCTTTACTAATTTCAGAGCATTGAACTTGCATTCGTTGATGCAATGCGCACAAGCGGTACATTGCGATGGTTTTTTGACTGTCGCATACGGGCGGACACCGTCCTGCTTTTCAATGTCCAAAACCTTGTGCCGGCATCTTCTCACACAGCGTGTACAACCTTTGCACTTGTCTTTGTCCACACAGATTCTGTAATTTCTTCTTTGTCTGTGTCGTATAAAATGAATAATCTGCAAGCCTATAAAGATGCTTGATAATACAATAATAACGGTTGTCATAATCTTTTTTTTGCTTTTTAGATGTTCTTATTTCTTTGTTCCCTGCATGATGCCCGCATCGGTATCCTCATTATTTATTTGCTTGTGTCTGTGCTGTATCTGCCTGCCATAATTCAAGTTGAAGTTCAGTTTTATGGTGAAATACATGTTCTTGTTGCAATGCGCTTTTGAAACGGACGAGGCGATTGCCGACCAATTGTGCGTCTCCATCCAGTATTCTTTCATGAACGGGTTGAAAACACCCATTTTTATTGACCATGCGGGTTTTTTGTATCCGACCAACAACATTGTCATGTTCTTTTCCTCCATCAGTTCTTCTCCATACATCGTGTTGGCAGGTCCCATCAATGTATTGTAGCTTGCCATCCAGTTTTTATAGACGAAATCAACGTTCCACAACAATCTCAGCATGGTGTAGGTGTGCAGATAATCCGTTCCTTTACTGATGAAACGGTTGACAATAGGAGCAATGGATATGTCCAGATGGTTTTTCCACGGGTGGCATACAATGGTGGCTTCGGCACTTAATTGCTGGAATGCCTTCTGGTTCCGGTATGTTCGTATGAATGTTTGGTTCTCAAACAATACCGACTCCATAATAGGATTAAACTCATGCCTGTATTCGAGTGACAAGTCGGTATCTATGATTTTTCCGCTATAACCGACATTTAGCTTGTGGGTCATTATGTGGAAGGTCTTTAGATTGGGGTTTCCGCGTCGCACCATGTCCCGCTCTATATCCTGTTCCACATCATTCATGGCGGAAAGCGAGGGCGCGACATTCTTCAGGTTGCCATTGTATTTGATGTATGATTTCTCTGTCGGACTGAAACTTGCCCTTATCGACGGTTGTACGGAATATCTTTCGGTGTGTATCCGGTTTTGTCCGTAGTAGATTCTCGACAGAGTGATGTTGCCCATGTACCCCCATTTTCCTGTCTTTCGGGAATATTCGGTATAGACGGCACTTTCCGCTTGCCGCATGGCTACATCCTGTGAGGTGGTTCCGGCATACTTGTTGCTTGTGTATGACTGCAAGTGTCGGATGCCGCCAGTCAGTTTGTGAGTCTCCGTATGGTTCTCGTAAGTTCCTTCCGCAATCAGGGAGTACTTGTTGCCGCTGATGTCGGAGAATACATCTGTGATAAGTTCCTCGTCGGCATTTTCCCGATAGGTTCGCTGGCTGCGCGTTCTTATGTATGTTCCGGTCACGTCAAATATAAGCTGCTGGTTCTTGTTCAGTTTGTGTTGGAAATATACATCCATTGACGGAGAGTTGCTTTTCTCTGTCAGATGTTCGTAAATGCGCACCGGCATGTCGGTATCCGAGGTGAGCAGTGTGGTTTTGCGGTCTCCCTCCTCGCTGTTTGGCGCATTATTGAATGAATGGCTGAGTTGGATGTTCAGAAAATTCTTGTCGCCGTTCATGAAACTGTAGCTCAGATTGCTCCTGATTCCGGTTTGTCCGATTGCAACCGGAGAACCTGTTTCCTGCCTGTGAACCTTTTTGTCAGGATACACACGTGTCTCATCGTAATCTCTTATCCAGTTGTTGCGGTCAATCATAAACACCCCGGTGTTGAGCGACCATTCCGATTTTCCCTGATTATGTTTCAGTGAAATGTGGTCGATTGCGGCATTCTTTCCGTCTCCAACGCAATTGAAGAAGTCGCCGTTGATATTTCCACCCGAATTTCGGTGCCTGGTGATATAGTCTATTACGGCATCGGCATCTCCATAGCGCGCTCCCGGACTGTCATAGAAATCTATTCTGAGAATGTCCTCAACGGGAATGGCGGCAATTTCCGTATAGCTCACTTTCGCCCCGTTGATGCACAATGTCACCTTGCCGTTCCCGTATGTTCCAATCTCACCCGAGTATTGATTTACAGTTATGCCGGGCAAGTTGGCTTTGCGCAGAATGTCGGCGCCGTCCGTGGCGGTTCTTGCCAATTCCTTGTTAGGAATGATGGTGCGGCGGTCGTCTTTTATGACGACAGTCCCGGCCTGTATTGTAATTTCGTCCAGTGTTGATTCCGATTGTCTCAGATGAATCCGCAGTGTGTCGGTTCTTCCCTCGGATGGAATCCTTATGCTCGCAGTATCGTAGCCGATGTACGACACCGACAATATGTATTCGGTGTCGGAGTTGGCGGCTATACTGAAATATCCCTCACTGTTGCTTGTCGTTCCTGTCAGAAAGGTTGAGTCACGGCTGAACAGTTGTACAGTGGCGAAATGGAGAGGAGTGTAATCTTTGTCCTCCTCATAAACATATCCCTCTATTTGGTAACGGTTTTGTGCTGCCGTAATATGAGTCCAAAGGCATAGTAATGTCCATATAATAAATACTTTTCTCATTATTCTTTGTTTTATGTTCGTTTTGTTTACAAGAGCTCTTACTTGTACAGACAACCGGATTGTCAGAATATTTTGAGAAAAATATGTTTTTCCGGAAAAAAGGAATAGAAAGGATATGTAGGAAAAGAGGAATAGAAATGAAAGGATTTGTGCGTATAAGCCATGTGTTTTGTCGAGACCATACGGCTGAGTTCAGTGCCTGGTTCTTGTATGATGCAAGTCGTATGATTGAGAATAATATAAGGTTGTGAGTTTTTGTCATAAAAGAAAGAACAATGGACCAATGACAAACTTTTTGCTCACAACCTTATAAATTCAATTTTTACAACGGATAGTTCTCTGTGTCATAAAGAACTGTGCTCAAATACCTCTCACCAGTATCCGGCAGCAGGGCGATAATGCGCTTGCCCTTGTTCTCAGGCTTTTGGGCGATTTGTGTTGCCGCATACACGGCGGCACCAGATGATATGCCGACAAGCAGACCCTCGTGGGCGGCAAGTTTGCGGCTGGCAAGGATGGCTGCGTCGCTGTCCACCTTGAAAATCTCATCAACAACGTCTTTGTTGAATATCGGAGGAACGAATCCTGCGCCTATGCCCTGTATTTTGTGTGCTCCGGATGGTTCTCCCGACAGTACTGCGGAGGTGGATGGTTCCACAGCCACTATGTGTACATAGGGATTCAGTTCTTTCAGGCGTTTGCCCACACCGCTGACGGTGCCTCCTGTGCCCACACCTGCTACGAAGATGTCCACTTTCCCGTCGGTGTCTCTCCATATCTCCTCTGCTGTTGTCGCATAATGAGCGGCTGGATTGGCGGGACTCTCAAATTGCTGTAAGATGATGGCGCCTGGAATATTGTCGCACAACTCTTTCGCTTTGGCTATGGCACCTTTCATGCCTTCAGCTCCCGGGGTGAGCACCAATGTGGCACCGTATGCCTTCAACAGGTTTCTGCGCTCCACACTCATCGTGTCGGGCATGGTGAGGACCAGTTTATAGCCTCTGACGGCAGAGACGAAGGCGAGTCCCACTCCCGTGTTGCCGCTTGTCGGCTCAATGATGGTCGCTCCGGGAACGAGTTTTCCTCGTTCCTCCGCATCCCTTATCATATTGAATGCCGCACGGTCCTTTACACTTCCTGCCGGATTGAAATATTCGAGTTTGGCTGTCACGACACTTTCCGTGCCTTCCGCCTTGCTATAAGACTGGAGTTCGAGCAAAGGTGTGTTGCCTATAAGCTCTGTCAGTTGTTGTGCGATTTTTGCCATAGTGATTGTTGTTTGATGATTAAATTTTTGCCAATGCCTGTTCTATGTCGGCAATGAGGTCGTCGATGTGTTCCGTACCGATGCTCAGGCGAACAGTTGAAGGGGTGATGTGTTGCTGGGCAAGCTCTTCCGGAGTCATCTGGGAATGAGTGGTTGTATAAGGATGTATGACAAGGCTCTTTACATCTGCCACATTGGCAAGCAGTGAGAAAATCTCCAAAGAGTCGATGAATTTCCATGCTTCTGCTTCTCCGCCTTTTATCTCAAATGTGAAGATACTTCCTCCTCCGTTTGGGTAGAGTTGCTTGTAAAGCTCGTGGTCGGGATGCTGAGGCAGTGACGGGTGATTGACTTTTGCCACTTTCGGATGTCTTGACAAATACTCTACCACCTTGAGGGCATTTGCCACATGACGCTCTACGCGGAGAGACAATGTCTCAAGTCCCTGTAGAAGTATAAACGCATTGAAAGGGGAGATTGTTGCACCGGTGTCACGGAGGATAACGGCACGGATGCGGGTGACAAATGCTGCTGCGCCTGCTACATCAGCAAAGATTGCCCCATGATAGCTTGGGTCTGGTTTGGCGAGAGTAGGGAACTTGTCGGCATTCGCTTTCCAGTCGAACTTTCCTCCGTCTACAATCACACCGCCGAGGCTGCTGCCGTGTCCGCCGATGAACTTTGTGGCCGAGTGTACTACTATGTCTGCTCCGTGTTCGATAGGGCGTATAAGATATGGAGTGCCGAATGTGTTGTCTACAATGAGGGGCACATTATGACGGTGGGCTACCTCTGCCACCGCATCTATATTAGTTACATCAGAGTTAGGATTGCCGAATGTCTCCACATACACAGCCTTTGTGTTTGCTTGAATGGCAGCGTCGAGAGCTGTCAAATCGTTTACATTGACAATTGTATGGGTGACACCCTGACTGGCAAGTGTATGTGTGATAAGATTGAATGAGCCGCCATACAGATTGTCCGCAGCTACAATATGGTCGCCCACACCGAGAATGTTCTGTAAAGCGTATGTCACGGCGGCAGCTCCGCTTGCTACAGCCAATCCTGCCACACCGCCTTCCAATGCTGCCACTCTCTCCTCAAAAACTCCCTGAGTGGAGTTTGTCAGTCTTCCGTAGATGTTGCCTGCATCGCGCAGTCCGAAGCGGTCAGCCGCATGTTGTGAGTTGCGGAATACGTAGCTTGTAGTCTGGTAGATAGGGACAGCGCGTGCGTCAGTCGCCGGGTCTGGTTGTTCTTGTCCTACATGCAGTTGCAGTGTCTCGAAATGAAGTTTTGTTCTTTCCATAATAATCTTGTATTTTATTTGTTCGTTATTTCTTTTTTCTGCTGCAAAGGTATTCTGTTTGGAAAAAATAGGCAAGAATAAAGAGTAAGTTAGGAATATATTTCTACTGTATATTTATTCTGTGGAATAATATTGTAGAGAGGGATGCGTGTATTGTTTCTTTGGAGATTATTCTTCTGATTCTTGTTTTTTACTCGCTTATACCCTTTGCATTTTAATTTGGTTAGTGTTGTAATGCTTTAGTATATAGTCTTTTATGCCAATAAATGAAACAAATTTGATTTCAAAAGGGCTTTTTCGTGATAGCATATCACGAAAAAGCCCCAATATATTTACCGTCAATCTGTCGCTGAACTTACTGACGGATGTAGCAAAGCTTGTTTGTCATACAGAAAAAGGCGGTCATAGGCCGTTCAGAATCTGCCGAGAATCTTGTCCATCACCCAATTCGTAGGGGTCGCGCTGATGGAATTGCATCCGCATACCGACTTTCCTTGCAGATGCTCAACCACGGCTTTTATGAGAGGGAGTTGCACGTGTTCCGGATTGGGAATTGTCAATTCCTCTTCTCCCTCTTCCGTATAGACCTGTATGGGAGCATAATCGAATACAGAGAAACTAATCATGCCTTTTTCTCCTATTATTTCAATCTTGTCGGTACGTGTCGATTTATGCGCCACGAAGCACCACGACGCAGAACCGGTCAGTCCGTTGTCGAACTTGAAACATGCGTTGAACGTGTCCTCCACTTTGTATATGCCTGCCATGTTACAGCAGAAACCTTCAGCCTCAGTAATGATTCCAAACATATATTGCAGAAGGTCGAGCTGGTGTGAGGCAAGATCGTAGAAATATCCTCCGCCTCCCGCAATATCGGGCTGAAGCCGCCACGGAAGATTGTTCTTGTTGTAGTCGAGTTCACGGGGAGGGACGGCAAACCTGATTTGTACGGACAATAATTTTCCTATTTTTCCGCTATCTGCCAATTCCATGACTTTCTGGAAATATGGCAGGTAACGTCTGTAATATGCCACAAAGCATGGAATGCCTGTCAGTTCGGAAATACGGTTCACTCGCGCGCAGTCCTCATAGCTTGCTGCCAAAGGCTTTTCGATGTATGCCGGTTTACCGGCGCGCATTGCCATGATGGCGAATGTGGCATGAGAAGACGGTGGTGTGGCAATGTATATGGCATTCACCTGAGGGTCTGCCACGAGAGCTTGGGCATCTGTATAGAACTTGGGTATGTTGTGACGTTTTGCGTATGATTGCGCCTTTTCCTTGTCGCGGCTCATGACAGCCACGATTGATGAGCCTTCAATCATGGAGAATGCAGGTCCGCTTTTCTTTTCCGTCACTTCTCCACATCCAATGAATCCCCATCTTATTGTGTGTTCTTTATTCATATAATCTTATTTTCTGAAATCCGTGTGTATAATATATCTGCCAGATGTTCGGTTTGTACTGTTTTTATAGTTGTTCTGCATTAATAAAACGTAAAAAAGAACGTTCTAATTGCAAAAGTAGCCTTTTTCTCGTACTTTTGCTAAATACTAATGTAAAAAGAATTGACACAATGGAGAATCAAGATTTTATTGACAGAAGTGGTGACGATTTAGTGGATGAAGAGGCAGGAACGGACGCATCCTGCAAAAAGGTATTCAATAAGTACAGGAACATAGGCAAATGCGTTGCTGACGGCATAAGTTTTGTGACGGAGCGTTTTTTCCATTTTATGCGCCTCACTCTTCCCGCAAGTATTCCACTTGCGGCTTTCTCTGCTATATGTGTTTATATGGTATTCGACATGTCGTTTATGCTGTTGGAGAGTAAAATGTATGCTCTTGGATTTATAGGGACAGGTATGGTTGTGGTGAATGTTCTCTTGCAAAGTGTTATATTCCGGTTGGTGAAGCTTCATTCCCAAAATGCGGATTTGGATGCTGTGACCTTGACTGGAATGTATAAAACGATATGGAGCGATTTCGTCAAGGTTTTAGGGTATAACATTCTTTCTTCTGTGATACTTGGTTTGGTTACCCTTGTCTGTATATTGATTTTGTCCATTCCTGAAAACGGAATTGAACTGAGCTTTGTGAAGTATGCTCTTGTGGCAGTGTGGCTGCTTGTGGCATGGGTCTTTTATCTTCCGTACAATGTGTCGTTACCGGCATTGGTGTGTGGCGGGAAAACTTTCTTTCCTGCTCTGTGGCATGGGTATATGCTTGGTCTGAGAAAGATTGGCAAGACGATGGCTCTGTCTGTTTTGACATCCTTGCTTATGGGAGTGCTTTTTCTGTTGCTTCTGTCTCCGGCAGCTATAATAGCTATGGTTCGGCATTCAGCTTCATACAGCATGGTAGTGGGCGACCCAGTGACATTACCTGATAATTTTGCCGTGTTTTCAATATTGATTTTATTTGTGGCTTCTTTCCTTTCCACCCTGCTTGAATGGGTGAATTATGTGCCGATGTCGTATCTGTATGCCTCGTTTGTGTACGATGCTGAGGAGCAGAAGAAGAGTGAGTTGCCAATGGTTTGATACGTATTTATAATAATTATTTTTCATAAATGAGAAAAAAGAAAACGCTTCCGTTGTTGGAGAATGTGACAATAACAGCTGTGGCAGCCGAAGGAAAAGCTTTGGCAAGAGTGGATGACAAGGTTGTTTTCGTGCCTTTTGTGGTACCTGGCGATGTGGTGGACCTTCAGGTGAAGAGAAAAAAGAACAGCTATATGGAGGCTGTGGCTGTGGCTGTTCACAAAGAGTCTTCTTTGCGTGCCGTTCCTTTTTGTGAACATTATGGTGTTTGTGGAGGATGTAAGTGGCAATGTCTCAAGTATGAGGAGCAGTTGAAAGCCAAGCAACAGCAGGTTGTGGACAATCTTGTGCGTATCGGCAAGGTGGAACTTCCTGATATATCCCCGATTATAGGTTCGGAGAAAACCCGGTGCTATCGTAACAAATTGGAGTTTGGCTTTTCTGACAAGCGTTGGCTTACGGAAGAGGAAGTGAGCCACGATGTAAAGTATGAGCAGATGAATGCCGTTGGTTTTCACATCACGGGTGCTTTCGACAAGATTCTGGACATAAACAAATGCTGGCTGATGGATGATGTGTGCAACCGCATACGCAATGATATAAGAGAATATGCTTTGGCCAATGGTCTTGTATTCTACAACCTGAGGAACAATACGGGGCTGCTGCGAAGCATGATGATACGCAATTCCAATACTGGCGAACTGATGTTGCTTGTGCAATTCAGAATAGAGAATGAGGATGAGAGAAAGCAGGCGGAGGACTTGATGCAGCATATCGCTGACACATTCCCTGAGATAACATCTTTGTTGTATGTGGACAATCATAAATGTAACGACACCTTTGGCGACCAAGAGGTGGTTGTCTTTAAGGGTGAGGACCATATTTATGAGGAAATGGAAGGACTCAGATTTAAGGTGGGACCGAAATCTTTCTATCAGACAAATACGGAGCAAGCGTATAACCTGTATAAGGTGGCGCGCGATTTTGCAGGGCTTACAGGTAATGAGCTTGTGTATGACTTGTACACGGGAACTGGTACGATTGCCAATTTTGTGGCTCGCAGTGCAAGAAAGGTGATAGGCATAGAATATGTGCCGGAGGCTATTGAGGATGCAAAAGTCAATTCGCAGATAAATGGGATAGACAATACGTTGTTTTATGCGGGTGACATGAAGGACATTCTGAACCGTGACTTTATTGAGGAACACGGATGTCCGGATGTGATTATCACTGACCCTCCTCGGGCAGGAATGCATCAGGACGTGGTTGACACCATCTTGTTTGCCGCTCCGAAGCGTATTGTGTATGTCAGTTGCAATCCTGCCACTCAGGCGCGCGACTTGCTTTTGCTTGATGGAGCGTATAGGGTTGTCGCTGTTCAGCCGGTTGATATGTTCCCTCATACCCAGCATGTGGAGAATGTGGTGCTTCTGGAAAGGAGAAATGATGCTGTGTAAGAATTGGATTCTATAATATATAAAGGAAAAGAGTTTTGGAAAATAAAAGAAAATCGTACTATTACCAAAAGGTTGCCAACAAATATACGGACTATGTAGTGAGAGAGGAGGACGAACTGATGTCTTTCTTGATGAAGACGGTTCCCGGTGCCAACCGAACAAAAATAAAGGAATTTCTCAGTCAGAAGATGGTTTATGTAGATCATCGCATTGTGACCCAGTATAATGCGCCGCTTGCAAAAGGTCAGCTTGTGCAGATTTGCAAGCGGGGAAACAAACATGCCTTTAACAACAAATTTGTGAAAATCGTGTATGAGGACGCTTTCATCCTGGTGGTGGAAAAGGAGAGAGGGATTCTCACGAATGCCCAGCCGGGTATGAAGCAAATTACGGTGAAAAGCATTCTTGATGAATACGTGAAGCGTCAGAACAGAACGATGAGTGTCCATACGGTACATAGGCTTGACCGTGAGACTTCGGGACTCCTGCTTTTTGCAAAACGTCGTGATGTGCAGCAGATGTTTGTTGAGAACTGGAAAGGATTGGTAACTGACCGTAGGTATATCGCCGTGGTTCAGGGAGATATGGAAAAAGATTCCGGCACTGTAGCTTCATGGCTCAGAGACAATAAGATGTTTGTGGTTTATTCAAGTGTCAGAGACAATGGCGGACAGTATGCCGTGACGCATTATCAGACATTGAAGCGTGCCAATGGAGTGTCATTGGTGGAACTGAAATTGGAGACAGGAAGAAAGAACCAGATACGTGTACACATGCAGGATTTGCACCATCCGATAGTGGGTGACTTGAAATATGGTTGCGATGTAGACCCTGTAGGACGAATCTGTCTCCATGCTTTCAGAATAGAGTTTGTTCATCCGATTACAAAAGAGATTCTGAAATTTGAGACCCCATATCCGGATACTTTCTGTAGATTGTTGGCATCTTCAAAGGATAAGGGATAAAGAGTAAGTCTGTTATATGAGAGAATGAAGAAAGTCAGTCATCGGGTAATAATTACTTGATGACTGACTTTCTTTATATGGGTATTTGATTGAATATTTGTGTGAGATTATTTTTTATCCAATTTTTTATTTGTTCCGGGGTTGCGGGGAAGCGCAATCCGGTATGCCAATTGAATTCAGGAAAACCTTTTTACAGTGTCGCGCCAGTTTATTGTTCTCAATATATTCTCTCTCATAATGTATTCTTATCTCCATCCCATAAACATTTTTGTAATCTCGGGAGCATGATGGTCAAAGAACAGGCTGCTCCTTATGTCGAGTGTCGCAATAGCTTTCATATCTTCCTTCGACAGTTCAAAGTTGAAGATATCCATGTTCTGCTTCATACGCTCAATATGTACTGACTTAGGTATGATGATGACATCGCGCTGAATGAGCCAGCGGAGGGCAATTTGAGCCACAGACTTGCCATATTTTCTGCCTATTTCTTCAAGTATAGGGTTGGAAAAGAAGTTGTTGCGCCCTTCGGCAAGTGGTGCCCATGCCATGACATGAGTGCCAAATTCCTTCATATATCCCTGAGCCTCTGCCTGTTGGTTGAATACATGAGTCTCTACTTGGTTGATTGCTGGGACAATTTCCACATTGCTTGCAAGGTCGATGAAATGGTCGGGATAGAAGTTACTCACACCAATTGCACGGACTTTGCCTTCTTTGTATGCTGCTTCAAGAGCGCGGTAGGCGCCGTAGCGGTCGCAAAATGGCTGGTGGAGGAGCATAAGGTCAATGTAGTCCGTGCCAAGTTTGCGCAGGCTCTCATCAATGGATGCTTTGGCTTTCTCATAGCCATAGTTTGAAATCCACACTTTCGACACGAGGAAAAGTTCGTCGCGAGCAATGCCACTCTTCTTGACTGCTGCTCCAACTCCTTCTTCATTATGATAAGCCTGAGCTGTGTCAATCATGCGATACCCAACACTCAATGCGTCCGAAACGCAACGCTCGCATTCTGTCGGAGAAACTTGATATACTCCATAGCCAATTTGGGGCATCGCAACCCCGTTATTCAAAGTTACTGTCTTCATATTCTGATTTTTCCTGTTGTTGTGATAAAACAAATTTATTTGTTGTTTGTTTTTTCAAAGTTGTCCTTTTAGAATCTCAAAAATTTCATCGCGTGTAAACTTTTTACAGCATCCGGGAGTAAGAATACAAGTGTCGGCGGAATTGCGCAGTACCTTTTCATCCGTAATACCCATTTGACTCCAACGGGTAGGCAGACCGATTTCCTGAATAAAATCTTCAAGAATGTCAATGCCTGTGTTTGCCGCACAAATGTCATCATTGTCCTGAACACCCCACACCTGACGTGCCATACGGGCCAGCTTTGATGCACCTTCCGGCAGATAACAACGATAAAGTGCCGGATGTATCACGGCAAGTCCTTGACCGTGGTTACAATCAGTAGAAGCTCCTATTGCATGTTCAATCATATGACACTGAAAGTCGGTAACTTTGCCGAGTTTCAACATTCCGTTCTCTGCCACTGCGGAATCCCACATCAATTCGCCGCGGGCAAAGTCATTATCAGGATTTGCCATCAACGCACGTATATTCTTTATTACATTGCGCATGATAGCTTCGTTTATTTCGTCCGACACGTTGTTGTCAGACGGCTGTCCCATGTAAGTTTCCATGCAGTGGCTCAGTGTATCAAACGCACCGCTGATAACTTGTGTCATAGGGAGGGTGAGTGTAAGGTTGCTGTCGAGCACAGCGAAACGGTGGAACGCTCCGAATAGTGCCTGTTTTAAGTTCTTGCTTTCATGGGTAATCACCGCGCCGTTATTTTGCTCTGCACCTGTACCTGACGCAGTTACGACTGCTCCAATGGGTATGAATTCTGTAGGGAAGCGATGCTCGTTATAGAACATGTCCCATACATCTTCATCTGTCTTTGCCTGAGCGGAGATGATTTTGCAGCAGTCGATTACCGAACCTCCGCCGATAGCGAGAATGAATTCTACACCTTCTTTGCGTACCATCTCAGCTCCCTCCTGAACTTTGGTATATGTCGGATTTGGCATGATACCTCCAAAATCAACAACCGTCTTTCCAGCTTCTTCAAGCCAACCACGGATTTTATCGTATAATCCTGTGCGTTTCAGCGAGTCTCTGCCGTATGCAAGCATTACCACTTTGCCCATTGCGGGCATTTCTTTCTTTAGTGCATCTTCGGCACATCCTTTGCCAAAATATTGTTTTACGGGATATTGATAATTAAAACTGTTCATAACCGTTTGTTTTTGTGAAACTTATAATGTAACCATACTATGCCAAGAGGCTTCTGCTCAACTGAAAGAAGTTGTAATGCCTGACCCTCAGCAGGTTTTTCCTCCGCCTGTCCGATATACTCAAATATAGAAGGAATGGTAGAAAGTCCGTCTATTCCAGGGTATATCACAAGGCTCAACTCACTAAGCAATCCTTGTGCGAGCATGGCTCCGTCTATGATGCCACCACCTTGCAAGGAGATACATTTCACACCGAAATGC
This sequence comes from Roseburia sp., assembly GCA_023665185.1. Taxonomy (GTDB): domain Bacteria; phylum Bacteroidota; class Bacteroidia; order Bacteroidales; family Bacteroidaceae; genus RGIG8745. The sequence goes on along the minus strand of JAMPEL010000012.1, from coordinate 4,739 downwards.
TTTGCGATAAGTTCCATTGCAAGTTTAAGGTTATCGACACGCTCCATAACAATGTACGAGATACCCTTTTCTTCAAGTGCTGCGAGATAGTCGGTTGTGGCATTAGCTCCTAAAATGGTAAGGATGTTGTCGCCTCGGAATGTGTCGGAAGTGAAGAGTATATCCGCATCGGGGTCAATTGTGATGAACAGCCTTGTGGAGTTTCTGTTACCGATATGTACTTTTCCGGTTTCTTCTGTTGGCTCACCTTTTGATTTGAATAAATTCGGGAAAACTTCCTTAGTAGTGGCTTTACCGAACATCCATGCGTCAGTGCAGAGGTTCTGACCTATAGCCGCATATTCTTTAAATAGCTCCGACGGATTTGTCCCGTCAAACGGTGCAGTCCATCGTCTGGGAAGAAGTCGTCCGTCAACCGAACTCATTATATGGCATATAACTTTTGGCATCATATCAATATTCTATTTTCATGTTCAACAGATATTTCTGCTTGTCCTCAAGCGACATATTGAAGAAACGTTGCTCTTTATTGAGTGAACGCATAGCTTCCATTTCTTCTGTTGTAAGCTCAAAGTCGAAGATACTGATATTCTCGGTGATGTAGTCGTGATTGGTCGCGCCGGGAATAGCGGAAAGTCCTTCCTGTATGTGCCATCGGAGGATAATTTGTGCCGGGGTCTTGCCATGCGCTTCTGCAATTCTCATTATCACTGGGTCTTTGAACAACGCTCCCTTACTCATCGCTCCGCCAAGTGGAAACCAACATTCTACCTGAATATTGTTTGCGGCAGCGCGTTTGCGCCATTCAAGACGCTGGGCATACGGATGGCATTCAATCTGGAAAACGGCAGGCTTGATTCTTGCAAACTCGATTACAGCATTGTACAGGGAGTCTGCGGCATCAAAATTGCTGATACCAAGTGCGCGCACTTTTCCTGCTTCCACTGCTTTTTCCATATCGCGCCATGCACCGCGCCAATCTCCAATGGGCTGATGAACATAAAGCAGGTCGATATAATCCACTCCAAGACGTTCAAGCATTTCGTCTATCGCTATGGCTGTTTTACCCTCACCATATTCTGTCGGCCATATTTTGCTGGTCAACCAGATTTCTTCACGAGGCACACCGCTCTGCTTTATGCCTTTGCCTACTCCTCGTTCAATACGATAGGCATGGGCTGTGTCGATATGGCGATAACCCTGTCTCAAGGCAAACGATATGGCATCTTCCATAATGCTGTCGTTGGGCACGTTGAATGTTCCGATACCGAAACGAGGCATCTTCTGTCCGTTATTGAGTTCTGTATAAGGAACTTGTGACTGGGCTTTTGCTATAAATGCAGCAAAGCATAGAGCCAGTCCGAATATTATTTTTTTTATCATGACATTATGTTTTTTGAGATTCGACAATTTTTGAGCCGCCAAAAACCTCACTCATTGGTGTGCTGTTAAGTTGGCGGTCTATAGCCTCCACATCTTCGGATGAAAGGGTTATGTCAGTCGCTCCGATGTTCTCTTTCAGGCGACAGAGGTGACGGGTGCCCGGGATAGGCACGATATAAGGTTTCTTACAGAGCATCCAAGCCAATGAAATCTGTGATGGTGTGGCATGATTCTCATCGGCAATCTTGCGGATAAGTCCGAGCAGCATTTTATTCTCCTCAAAGCTCTTGCGGCTGAACTGCGGCATTGCGGCACGATAATCGTTTTGCGGATTGAACTTCGAGTCGGCTGTATAGAAACCCGACAGCAGACCGTTGGCAAGCGGAGAGAAAGCTATGAAGCCCACATTCAGCTCTTCGATAGTGGGGAAAATCTCCTCATGCCATCGTGCCATCATCGAATACCGGTTTTGTATTGCTGTGACATGACACACAGTGTGGGCGCGGCGCAGATAGCTGGCTGTTGTTTCAGAGATGCCCCAGTGGAGAATCTTGCCTTCCTTAATCAGCTCCGACATGGTTTCGGCAACAGTTTCCGGTTCGACAACCGGGTCAATACGATGCTGAAGATACAGGTCGATATGGTCGGTCTGCAAACGTCGGAGAGAACCCTCCACAGCTCTGCGTATTGTGTGGGGGTTGGAGTTTGGTCTCAGCGGGTATGGTCCCGGTTCGTGCGATTTGTCAAAAGTCAGTCCGAACTTTGTTGTAATCACCACCTTGTCGCGGTAAGGCTTCAGTGCCTCGCCAATGAGTTCTTCATTTTCGTGGGGATTGCAGTCTGTTCCATAAACCTCAGCGGTGTCAAACAAGGTATAGCCCATTTCCACCGCATTGGCAAGGAGGGTCTTCATCTCTTTCTTGTCTGCGGGTAAACCATAAGCATGGCTCATTCCCATACAGCCGAGACCAATCGGTGAGACCGTCAGATTGCTTAATCTTCTTTCTGTCATTTGATTTTATTTGAGCACTTTAGTCGTTTTGTTTCCTGATTTCACAATGTAAATTCCCGTAGAGACTGTTTCGGGAGCAACAATGCGTCCGTTCAGGTCATAGTATGTTGTGATATTGTTCTCTGTCATGTCCCGGCTGACTTCATTGACTGCGGAGGAGTTGTTCTGCATAATGGGTGTAAGAAATGCATCGAAGTCCTTGCCCCATACAGAAGCGTTTCCTCCACTTCCGTATCCGTGAGGGTATCCGTCAAGCACTTTGGTTTCCACTCTCACTCCGGCTTCTTTCACTGCATTGGAGTTTTGTGTGAATTGTCCGGCAAAACCATCGCGTGTGCCCCAGCAATAGAAGGCGGGAGGAAGGTTGGCGGCACGGAGAGTTTCCACATTGTTCATAGACACACTTAAGCGACCATAGAATGAATAAATCATGCCGACAGCGCAAGCGGATACGGGCATCTTGTCAAGTTCGTCGGGACGGTATGAGGCATCGAGCGCGGTGCCGTTGGTAAGATTCCGCCAGTTGAGAAGAACCTCACCGTTCAATATGCCTCCGGCAGAAAAGCCTACAAGCGCAATGTTCTCGGCATTGATACGATAGTCGTCGGCATGAGCCTTTACATAGCGGATAGCCCGTTGCAAGTCTGTGGCACTGGCCTGCATCGAATAAGGATTGATGCGGTAGTTGACAATAAAGCATTGATAGCCCATAGGCACAAGCATATCAGCAATGTCATAGCCTTCGTTCTGCATACTGCGGAAAGCGAAGACACCACCTGGGCAAATCATGACCGCACCTTTGGGCTGTATGTTCTCAGGCACGGTGTATACCAGCATGTTTGGCATGAAATCGGGACCATCGGAGTTGCTTATGTTTTCCCTGAATCCGGGTATGTTGCCTTTCTGCCACAGCTCCACCTTTCCTTCCATTGGAGCGGCAGTGGTGCTGTCAGAGTTGAGATTTCCCCATTGCTCATTGATTAAGTCAATCCAAGTTCTGATTTGGCTTTCGTTGATAGAACCGTTGAGTCCGAGTCCGTCAAGATGATTGGCATCCTGTGTCATGTCGATGATAGCCTGCAAAGTCTCGTCACGATATGTGGAGGCAAATGTACAGAACGGCACAACGGTTTTTCCTTCGAGAACATAGCTTTCGGCAAAAGTGTGGAGAATCATCGGGGCGGTATGCCACCACACCGGACTGCCAAGAAAAACTACATCGTATTCATCCCAGTTTGCCACTCTGCCTTTTATTGCAGGACGAGCATTGTTGTCGCGTTCTTCCAAAGCAACCTCAGTGCATGGAGTGTAAGAGGTGGGATAGGGGGTGACAGGCTCAATCTCAAATAGGTCGCCACCGGTGACAGCCTGAATCTGCTCCGCCATGCGTTTGGTTGTGCCGCCCCATGAAAAATAAGCTATCAACACTTTCTTTCCGGAAAAATAATTTGAGCCGCTGCCTTCCTCCGGTTGTGCGGGTTGAGGCTGTTCTGGCATTTCTGGCTCATCTGCGCTGCATGATGCAAAGGTCAACAGCGCAAGAAGTAAAAAGATGAATTGCTTTGTTTTCATAATTGTTCTGGATTTTGATTTTTCTGCTGCAAATTTACTTGAATGCCGGCAAGTGAACTTTGTGATTTTTACGGCTTGTTATTCCAAAAATACCGAATAAAAGATTCTTAATGCTGGTTTCGGAAAGAAAAGTAATCTGAACCGCATTTTTTTGTATGGGGCTAACATTCTGACTTGCCAGAAGGCTTGGTGTAAATAGTTTCGTGGTTCTGTTAATATGATAGGAGTTCTGTCGAAAGCCACTTCCACCACACAAAGTCTGAACTTGGCTCTTATGATGTATTTGACAGATGTTTGCTGAGGATTCTGTTGGATATATCTGTGTGATATTTGTTAATATGTTAGTGAGAATATGTAAAACGCTGACAATTTGATATGTTAAACCCCGCTTCCGTAGAATCGCCTCAAAATGAACCGGACTCCGCCGAGGTTGCAAAAACGCGATTCTACGGCGACTTCTAATCCTCAAAATTCAAGGAGACAAATAGAACAATCCAACCGACTAAAAGATATATAAATTCACCTTAAAACACACCTTTCCCACCCAAAAGTCCAGTAAAACCCAAAATTACAAGGTGCTGAAAATTTATTTCCAAGGCACACTGATTTTTTTCGCAAGGTGAACAAAATTTATTTTCAAGGCGCACAAAATTTTCAAAGCCCGTTTTTCGGCCCAAAATCGGGCATTTTTCCGAATCACGTCCTCAAAAAGACGAGAGCCGCCTTTTCCATGCCCCGAAAAACAAAAATGGATTTTGAACCCGAAAAAAGA
>JAMPEL010000126.1 GCA_023665185.1 Roseburia sp. | reverse complement strand
GATTATCAATATATCCTATTTTGACTCAAACCATGCGTTTTACGTCTAAAACCGCGTACTTTTCGCTAAAAATACATTTGACTGATTATCAGTAACTTATCAGCGAAATGTCCAAAAGTCAAGCACCGAGTCAAAGTCGGTAGCTGCCAGAAATGTTAAAAATGTGCCTTGCCGCCCAAGTGACATAATGTCAAAAGCCTCTGTCGGTGTATCCATAGGAATTCTGCCTCGAATATCCCTGCCATTTTATTCCGTCAGCATTCATTCAATGCTCATTCAAAAATCTGAAGGAGACTTTATAACATTGCAATGTTTCTTCTCATTGATTAGAAAAAGAGTTTCTTACAGGATACCTGATTTTTCAGTCTGAGATTTTGCAGAGTCAATCGAAAATATTTAATTTGCAAACGGAAAAGACAATCATTGAGACACAGTTTTTTTATTGTTACCTTAAAGATATGGAGACAAACGGCATACAGAAAATACACTGCTTCTACAACGATGCCGCATCCAAAGGCCTTGTTTGTATATAGCCTTGCATCAGAAATCAACGAGCTGACAATCCATCTGATTATAAAGGTCTGTATAGACAAAGGCATAAAACAATACAGGACAAGAAAAAGAGAATCGTTAGATAAGAAGACATTATAGAGTTAGCCAAATCTATTTTGCATCTTTGAGAAACAAACAAACGACCGGACATGAAAAAGAACATCACATACATATTCCTGCTTCTCGCCATGACGGGCATGTCTTTTTGTGCGTGTGGCGACCCGTCACCTGTCCGACAGAGGCTCGTCGAGGCGGACAGTCTGATGGAAGAATATCCCGACAGCGCGCTCTCACTGCTTGAATCCTTAAACATAAGCACATTGGAAACGGAGGAGCAGAGAGCATACTATGCCTTGCTGATGACACAGGCAAAAGAAAAGAATTTCATAGGACACCCCAATGACTCACTGATAAACATAGCCGTGGAATACTATGACAAAAGCGAAAGAGCAAGAGAAAGAGCTTATTCCCATTTTTATAACGGCTGTATTCTATGCGACATGTACGAAACTCCGAGAGCCATCAAGGAACTATTGGTTGCGGAAGAGTATGCGAGAGAAGCCAACGAGAAACGTCTTGTCGGACTTATTGATGACATGCTTGGTTTTCTTTTTTATGTACATAAGTTCTACAACTTGGCAGACGAGGCATACGGAAAGGCGGAAAAAATTGCAGTTGAGTTAAAAGATTCCTGCCTGTATGCAGAGACACTGGTGCAACAGGGAAATGTGAAGATATACAGAGGGGAGGATTTCTATAAAGAGGCGGAAAAACAGCTGCTGGAAGGGCTTCGGATTGCAGAAGCAATTGGATATGAGAATCTGAAAGGAGACATACACTCATGGCTTGGTAAACTTTACACACACATGGGAAACAGGACAGAGAGCTTGAAATATGCCAAGCTCTCATTATTGAGCAACCCTATGCCGCAACAGATCTATCTGAAATATTTTCTGCTGGCAAAAGCCTATTTCATTAACGAGCAATATGACTCTGCCAAAATATTCATTGAGAAGAGTATGGGGACATCTGATTATGGAATCAAGAGCAGTTCAAGTTCCCTTTTAAGCATGATAGCGGAGAAAGAAAAAGATACAGCCGGAGCATTGGAAGCAAATAAAAGAAAGGAGGAATATCGTGACAGCATGTCCTTTGACGAGCAGCACACAAGCATAGCCATAATGATGACAGAGTTCCAAAAGGAACAGGAGAAAGAGGAAATGAGAGAAAAGTTAAGCTTGCCTATCTATATTCTTACCACAATAATATTGCTTGTACTCATCTGGGCATATCACAACAGGAAGACGGCCAAAAAGAGCAAGCGGGAAAAGGAAAGGTCTGTATTGGAAAAGGAAAAATTACACGCAGAATATGTTGCGCTGGTGAAAAAGGTGTCGGACAAAGAAGAGTATTTTGCCAAACAACAAAAAGAACTGGATGAGCAAAAGAATATAGGAAAGGATACCGAGGCATTGCGCAATGAAATAGAAACGCTCATTAAACAACGTGATATGCTGAGGAATGAGATACTGGAAAAATCAAGCATCAAGGCGAAAATGCGAAAAATAGTGGACAAACACAAGAACTATGAATATTCGTCAGAGATGATGACTGAGGAGGAATGGATACAGTTCATCACAGAATCAGACATCAGATTCAATGGCTTGTCTTCAATATTAGGGGAACAGTATGCACTGAATACGGAAGAAATACGTTTCTGCTGTCTGTATATGGCAAAATTCAAACCATCGGAGATACAGAACCTGATGGGATACACACATTCCACGTTCTATCGGAAGAGAAACGAATTGTATGAGAAAAAGCTGGGAATAGATTCAAAAACGGGAAATCTGTCCGATTTCTTGAACGTAATAATAAAAAATAGGAGGTGGAACACAAACGGAACGAAAATGGGACAAAAATGGGACATGCTATTAAGCTGATTTCCATTTATCTTTGCAAAAAATCATTTATACTTACAGACGAAAAATATGAAAAAAGAATTTTTATCACTATTTGCACTTTTATGTATATATAGCAGTGGGTTAGATGCAAGGACAGGTGACATACCCCCCCCACAACCTCGACAAGTGCAGATGCCACCAAAGCCAAATAAAGCTTCAATTAGAGGGTTATTATGGACTACGTAAATAATATAAACACATCTTTATGGAATATTATATGAAATGGGATACTTACACAATTTGTGTTACAGTATTAGTCTTAGTTTTAATTGCTACAAGTTCTTTTATGCTTGTCAAAGTCCAACCAAAATCGTCTTGGTGGATATTGTGCTTTATCTATCTCGCTCTTTTAGCCGTATTTCTTTATATGCCCTATAAAGTGGGATATAATGACAAGGCGATTTATGTACAAAGAATAAAGGGGAGAGTGGAGATACCTTTTGACTCAATCCTTTCTGTTGAACAGATTGGCTCAGGTGAACTTCTGAACTCAGTCAGGATATTTGGAAGCGGGGGATTTCTGGGTAACATTGGTTATTTCAAGAATGAGAAATTCGGAACTTATATCATGTACACTACTTCCTCTGAAAATCTGGTGCGTATCAAAACAGAAACAAAAATGTATGTGATTAACTTTCCTGACACATTGCTGGCTGATATTAAAGACAAACTAAATGGATTTTGAATACTATTGTATTTGTCCTTTTATTGTGATGGCAGACTTATATTTGTTCTGTTTATAATGATATATTTTGATTGTACTTTTGAGCAATGTATAAGTTTGCCATAATAAGGCTCTTTCAAATTTGTATTTTTCAGAAATAAATAGGATTGAAAGATGAGATTTCTAATCTTCTATTAGAAAATAATATTTTAAAATAATTACAAAGGTCGCTCACCCTGTCGATCAAACGCAACTCTGGCAGATACTATAATGTGGTGCTCGTGGGCGAGGAGGCTTTCGAGTTCTTTATGGAACAGGCGGGGAAGAACTCCGGAAAATAGATATAGAATAAAAACATGGGGATTCCCCGTGTATATAAATCAATAATATTATAAGTAAGTCGTAAAAATTAATTTATACTAAGCCGCATGGGCAAAATTGATATA
>JAMPEL010000125.1 GCA_023665185.1 Roseburia sp. | reverse complement strand
AGCTCCTCCCCTAAGTTAGGGGAGGTGTCACGAAGTGACGGAGGAGTCTGTCTGAATACATCAAAATATCGGCAAGGGTATACTTACAAAAAGTCAATTAGTCTGTTAAATCTGTTAGCGAAATACCACCGACTTCAAACCCCAATTCCATCGCAAACAAAATAAATCAATTGAAATATCGGATAAGCCCAAAATCTACACAAACTAACCGCAAGGCAAGAACATGCGGGAAGCTTGTGAGAAATCCCCCCCCCAAAAAAAAAAAACAAAACCTTAGTTTATAAAGACTGAATCCGTAGAATATCCACTTAATATATACATTTACCACCAAAACACAAAATTTTAACAAGAAAAATTTTTCCTGCAAATATGTTTTTATGTATATTTGCCGCAGAAAATACATCTCTTGCGGAGAGATGTACCATTTTCCTTAACTTCTACCGTGTAGGAAAGCACCACAAGATTAAGGGGAACAAGCGACATATTTAAGACATACAACAACTTAACCAATAATAAATTATCGTTTAACTTAACAAATTAAATTATGAAGCACAAGCTACTTCTATTTGGTGCGTCAATGCTTGCAAGCGCAGGCGCTATGGCACAGTGGACACAGCCTGTCCCTGCAACTTTCGAGGAGTTGAAGGCGAGTGAGGGCAATGACACTATCGTGTACTACCTTTACAACGTAGGCACAAAGTCTTTCTTCACGGAAGGCAACGACTACGGAACCCGCTCCAGTGTGGGAAAGGAAGGTCTTAAAGTGTTCTTCAGCAAGTACGTTCCTTCTGAGGAAGAGGAGGAGAATCCCGCATGGGACGGAAAGACTTACGTCTTCAACGACTATTCCATCAAGAAGAACAAGTGGATGCAGGTTTTCATCGATTCCGAGGAGGCAAGTTATGTAGACCGCGCTTCCCAGCCGAACTATTTCTGGGAGATAGAGGCGGACGCCGACAACACTTACCGTTTCTATGGAGCTGAGCTGAACCCTACTTACAACTGGCTCGGCGAGTTCAACGGTGCGTATTTCGGTGTGGACCGCTCTGTTGACGAGAAAATCACTTATGTCAGCCCGCTCCTTTTCAAGGCGGAAGAGCCGGAGTTTGGCCTCTTCAACCTGAACTGGAAGTTCGTCTCAGAAGAGACATATGCCACTTACAAGGCCCAGCTCGATGTTTATGACGCTGCACTGTCTTTGGAGGCCACCATTGAGGAGGCACAAGAGAAAGGTGTGGACGTATCGGCTGCTGAGGCTGTCTATGCCGACACAAACAGCACAAAGGAACAGCTTGAGGCTGCGCAGGCAGATCTTAAGCGCGCCATAGTTGTGGCAATCGAGAACTCCGCATCTCCGGAGAACCCTACGGACATGACAGCCGAATATGTGGGCAACTCTACATTCGAGGAGAACTCAAACGGATGGCTGACCACTACCGGCGCGAAGAACACCGGTCTTGCCACCAACAAGACTGATGAGGACGCTGCCAACGGCGGTAATAACTTCACAGGCAAGTTCTGGGAGAACTGGAATGCTTCCGCATACAAGGGCAAGATGTACAAGGTCATCCACAATGTGCCTAACGGTCTTTACAGCCTCCAGATGGGCGCGTTCTCTGACGATGGCGCTTCTAAAGCTTTCGTATATGCGAACAACGACAGTGTGGTTGTGCCTTCTTCCGCTCCTGCCACATACAAGGTATGGACAATTGTGGACGCAGACTCAATTGAAATCGGCTTGAAGAAGATTGAGGTAAAAGGTTTGTGGTTGGGTATTGACAATGTAGTGCTCACTTACTACGGAAACTCACTCGACTCTTACAAGCATTATATCGCCAACATCGCTACTCCGGCAGAAGACTACGAAAGCGAAGACATCTATCTACAGAAAGAGGTTCTCGATGCTTACAAGGCTGTTCTGGAGCAGGCTCAGAACTGTAGCACAAAAGAAGAGGTTCTGGCAATGGCAGCTACTGTAAAAGAGGCAAACGGCAATATCCAGGCTAACGTAAACGCATACAACGCATACGCTGCCGCTGTGGAGGAAGCAGCCCAGTATTTTGCAGAGCATGGAGACCTGATGGGCGATGACGTAGATTTCGTCACATGGTATCTTGACAGCTACGATGAGCCGGATGCGGATTATCCTAATGGCGGCGCACACTATATCCTTGAAAACTGCACGCTTTCTACAGAGGAAGTGCTTGCCGAGACTGCAAGACTGGCAGAATGGAAGGCTACCGCAATCAAGAATGGCATAAGCAAAGGCAGCGACTTGACAAACCTCATCATCAACCCGGGCTTCGAGCTTGCTGACGGCGAAGGATGGATTGGCGCAGACAAGATTACCAATCCTCACGGAGGTTCTGCCGCTAACTACTGTGCTGAGGCATTCAACCAGACATTTGATGTTTATCAGGATGTGGACGGACTCCCAGTAGGACTCTATAAGGTGAGCGTGCAGGCATTCTACCGTGCCGCTGCCAACGACATCGCATGGGCAGGACGTGAGTCAGACCCTGTACTCTCAGAGGTGTACTTCAACGACTTCGCTACTCCTGTGAAGAACGTGATGTCTATACAGTATGACGAGAACCTTGCAGACAACTGCTGGACTACTCCTGACGGCACATACACACTTGATGGTATGAACAGTGCCTCCGCCGCATTCTCTCTCGAAGACGAGACTATGAACTTCACTCAGAACGTGTACGGTCTGGTAACAGACGGAAAGATGCGCATCGGTATCCGCCAGAATGCAAACCCTGCCGCACAGGAAAACAGATGGACTCTCTGGGACAACTTCAAGATTACTTACATGGGCAAGGACGAGACTGCTCTTGCTGACGTAATCGGTTCGCTCACAGAGACAGCTCAGGAACTCCTCAATGAAGAAATGTTCGCTGCCGACAAGGACGCGCTTAGCGCAGCTATTGGTGTGGCAACAGACGCACAGGGCGCAGACGCCATGTACGATGCGCTTATCGAGCTTAATGCAGGCATCAACGCAGCAAAAGCATCTGTTCTGGCATACGTAAGCCTCAATGACGCTATCGACAACCTTGCAGAGACTATGGGTGTTTATGAGAACTCCGCTTCTGCCGAGGCTCTTAGTGAGGCAGAAAACCTTCTTGACGAGGTTAGCAAAAATCTTGAAAACTACACAGTGGCTGACGCTGAGGGCAAAGTTGCAGAAATCAACGACATTATCGGCAAGCTGAGAGTTCCTGACGGTTCAGAGGCTTCTGATGAGAGCCCTATCGACTTCACACAGGTTATCGAGAACCCTGCATTCGATGAGGGTAACGCCAACGGATGGGATTACTCTTCATTTACACAGGGCAACAAGGGCTATCAGAGCAACAGCGTATATACAAACGCAGAGACTGAGGCTTCTTGCAACCAGTTCATTGAGGCTTGGAGAAATGGCACTGCACTTGAGGACGCAGAGATTGTACAGACTCTCGCTTACTTGCCTGCCGGCGGTTACTCTCTCGAAGTAGATGCCATCGCTTGCGAACAGAGTAACGCAGACGCAGAGACTGAGGGTGTATTCCTCTTCGCACAGGAAGACGGCAAAGACTGGTATGCCGTGAACCTCAACTCCGGCAACGGCACACCTGAGCACGCTCTCCTCTACTTCACTAAGCAGGAGGCAGACAGCAAGCTCGT
>JAMPEL010000124.1 GCA_023665185.1 Roseburia sp. | reverse complement strand
AATTTTTGTCTTAAAATTGTCTTTTTCCGGGTTCAAAATCCATTTTTGTTTTTCGGGGCATGGAAAAAGTGGCTTCCGTCTTTTTGAGGACGTGATTCGGAAAAAAGCCCGATTTTGGGCCGAAAAACGGGCTTTGAAAATTTTGTGCGCCTTGAAAATAAATTTTGTTCACCTTGCGCAAAAAATCAGTGTGCCTTAAAAATAAATTTTCAGCACCTTGTAATTTTGACTTTTTGGGCACTTTTGGGGAGAAAGGGTGTGTTTTGGCTTGAAATTATATATCTTTTAGTCGGACAGATTGTCCTATTTGTCCACTTGATTTTTAAGATTCAAAAACCTCCGTAGAATCGCGTTTTTGCAACCTCGGTGGAGTTTGGTTCATTTTGAGGCGATTTTACGGAGTTGTGTTTTAACATTTCAAATTGTCAGCAAATTGGTGGCTGATGTGATAATATGGAAGGTCTTCTTATGGTATGTGCTATGTAGATTGTAAATGTGTGCGTCAGCTATCTTGACGGCATGGCTTGTATGTTTTGTGATATCATGCTGCCATAAAAGCTGATAAACTTATTGGCAATATATATATAGGTTGTATAAAACAAAAAAGAGGTTGTGGAATATGGTCGTGCGGCTAATCCGCATTTTCCGTTCCACAACCTCATAGCTTTTTTATTTGAGAGTGAAGCTTGCTTTGCTCCGTATGTCAGTTGATGAAGAGCCTATATAAACCGTAAACTTTCCCGGTTCGGCTGTCCATGTCTGTGATTGGTCGTCAAAAAATTGAAGGTCTTCGGTGGTAATGTCGAAGCTTACAGTCTGACTTTCTCCGCTTTCAAGACTGATTTTTGCAAAGCGTTTAAGCTCTTTCTTCGGACGTGCGACTGAGCATTTGTCGTCTCCTATATATAGCTGCACCACTTCTTTACCCTGACGTTTCCCGCTGTTCTTGACGGATACCGATACTGTCACAGTTTCGCCTTGCTGCATGGTCGATGAAGAGAGAGACACCTTGCCATATTCAAACTGAGTATAACTGAGTCCATGTCCGAAAGGAAACAATGCCGGAATGTTCTTGGTGTCGTGCCAGCGGTATCCCACCAATATGTCCTCTTTATATTCCACTTTCTTGCCGTTGCCCGGATAAGCTGCCTGTCCGAAACTGTTCGCTCCGCAGTCTTCCAGTTTGACAGGGAACGAGAACGGGAGCTTTCCACTTGGATTCACCTTTCCGCTGAGGATGTCGGCAACAGCCGGACCGGCCTCGCTGCCGAGATACCATGCCTGTACAATCGAAGGCATGTCGGCAACCTGCGGCAACTCTACGGCATTGCCGCTCATCAGCACTGTCACAACTGCCGGATTGGCTTCGAGCAAGGCTTTAATCAGTTCCGGCTGACTGAATGGCAGACCGTATGTCTGTCGGTCGGAATCCTCGCAGTCCTGATGTTTGTTTTTGTTCAGTCCTCCGACAAAAATGACAATGTCTGCCTCGCGCGCCATGCCTACGGCAACATCTCGCAGCGAGTCGGTCAACTCGGACGGCACTTCCTCCACTCTGTCATACAGGGTTTTTCCCGGGGCATATCCACGGGTATATTGGATTTTGTCGCCGTAGATTTCTTTCAAGGCAGCGAGCACGGAAGTCTCATGCTGCACTTTCAGTTCTGACGAGCCGCCGCCTTCAGTCAGTCGTCGGGTGGCATTGTCGCCGACCACAAGTATGCGGGAGTACATGTCGCCGTTTATAGGAAGAAGCGGGGCCGAATGCTGGGCGGGCAATCCTTTGGCAGAGTTTTTCAGCAATACAATGCCTTCCGTACCTATTTGGCGTGCCACTGCCGAATGTGCCGCATAATCCATGTTTCCAAAAGGTTTGCGGGTGTTCATGGCAGTGCGGAATATCAGTCGGAGAATGCGCTCCACTTTCTCGTCCACTGTCGACATCGGCAGTTTGCCTGTGCGGAGCATGTCCAGATAATCGGACGCAAGATAACTTTGGTCGAAAGTGAAGTTGTCATATCCTATTCCTTTATCTTTCCGGCTGGCTGTTCCCATTTCTATGTCCAGACCGTTGAGGGCCGCCTCATGTGTGTCGTGTGTTCCGTCCCAATCCGATACTACTGCGCCGTCCCACTTCCATTCGCCTTTCAGAATCTTCTGCAAAGTAAGCGGGTTGTGACAGGCATGAGTGCCTCTTATTTGATTGTACGCACCCATCAGACTCCATGCCTCGCCTTGTTGGACAGCAGCCTTGAAAGCTGGAAGGTATATTTCGCGGAGGGCGCGGTCGCTGACTTCCACGCTGATGTTCCAACGGTATTTTTCCTGATTGTTCAGTGCGAAATGCTTGACACAACATGCCACTCCGTTTTCTTGTACTCCTTTTATATAAGGCACGCACATGACAGAGCTTAGGTAGGGGTCCTCGCCCATGTACTCAAAGTTGCGTCCGTTGAGAGGAGTTCGGTAAATATTTACTCCCGGTCCGAGCAACACGTTCTTGTTTCTGTATCTGGCTTCCTCACCTATGGCTTTTCCATAGATGGCTGCCATTTCCGGATTCCAGGTGGCGGCAAGACAGGTAAGCGCAGGAAAGGCGGTGCATGAGTCGTTGGTCCACCCTGCGTTTTTCCATTGGCTCCAGTCCATTTCCTCACGCACTCCGTGCGGACCGTCGCTCATTTGCAGTCCGGGAATGCCAAGACGGGGCACACCCCATGTGTTGAATTTGCTGTTTGCATGGCATAGCGCCACTTTTTCTTCAAGTGTCATGCGGCTCATAGCGTCGCTAATCCTTGTTTCCATTGGTTGGCTTTCGTCCAAATAGACCGGCAACTGGGCTTTTGCGCCAGTAAGAATGGCAAAAAAAGATAGTGCCACGAAAATACTTTTCTTGTTCATAAAATATTTCTTTAAGATTAAATCTTGGTTATCGGAAACAAAGGTATGAAAAAGATATTGTTTGTATGTGAATCTGGAATAAGAAAAAAAGGAACAGCGGGAGAAATAGATTTAGAACGATATGTATTGTCATTACTTTTCTGTTTGCTTTCTCATAATAACTCGTTTGTCTAATAAAAAACGGTGTCCGATATGACTTTTTCATCGTAAAGCACTATCTTTGCATCCGTATCATTGCAATAGTGGCAGTGGTGCAGACATATTGGTATTAATAAAGCGTTTGCTGTTTGTTCTATTAGAATTGGAACCTGAGAAATTTCAATAAAAAGAAGGAAACAAAAAACAAGGTGAACGTCCGCGATACGAACGCGGGCGTAACTTGCGTTTCCTTTTGGCGATTCTCAGGGCCACAATTCTAAGCGAGTTACGACTCGCGTTTTTTTGTGGCTCAAGAGAGCGTTTTCATACATAGGGGAATAGCAAGGCATAAAAAACAAACAACAAATGTTATTCAATTCTTTTAGGTTTTGGATGATATACCCTTTGCTGTTTTCTCTGTTCTGGATGATTCCGTCCAAGATGGTGAAAATGCGGAAGTGGTATCTCATTGTCGTAAGCTACATTCTGTATATGAATTGGAATGTGGGGTATTCTTTAATTTTGTTTGGAATAACAGTGCTGACCTATTGGGGCGGTCTTGCTTTTGCTTCCGGCAAGCACAGCAACAAGAAACTCTTGCTTTTATTCTTTATGGTCGGCGCATTGCTTCCGCTGCTTGTCTTCAAGTACTACAACTTTATCAATG
>JAMPEL010000123.1 GCA_023665185.1 Roseburia sp. | reverse complement strand
ACGAGCTTGCTGTCTGCCTCCTGCTTAGTGAAGTAGAGGAGAGCGTGCTCAGGTGCGCCGTTGTCAGAGCTAAGGTTCACAGAATATACTTCCTTGCCGTCTTCCTGTGCGAAGAGGTAAGCGCCCTTTGACTCAGTACCTGCTGACTCACCCTGGTTGCAAGCGATAGCGTCTACTTCGAGAGCATAACCACCGGCAGGCAAGTAAACGAGAGTCTGTACGATTTCAGCGTCCTGAAGAGGAGTGTTGCCGCTTCTCCAAGCCTCGATGAACTGGCTGACAGTAGCGTCAGAGTTAGCATTAGTGTAAGTTGCGCTCTGATAGCCCTTGTTGCCCTCTGTGAATGTAGAGTAATCCCATCCGTTAGCGTTGCCCTCATCGAATGCAGGGTTCTCGATAACCTGTGTGAAGTCGATAGGGTTCTCGTCAGATGCCTCAGAACCGTCAGGAACTCTCAACATGCTGATAACGTCCTTAATCTCTGCAATCTTCACATCAGCGTCAGCCACTGTGTAATCTTCAAGATTCTGGCTTACCTCGTCAGCGAGAGCCTCAGCCTTGCCAAGAGCAGCCTCAGAAGCACTGTTCTCGTACAAGCCCATAGCCTCAGCGAGGTTGCTTAGAGCGTCGTCAAGATTTACGTATGCCTGCATAGAAGCCTTTGCAGCGACAACACTTGCATTGAGTGCGATAAGCGCATCGTACATCTCGTCACCGTCAGCAGCATCGATAGCGTCCTTAGCAGTAGCGATTGCAGTCTGGAGAGCATCCTTGTCAGCAGCGAACATATCCTCACCGAGAAGAGCCTCAGCGTCCTCAACAACAGAGTTGATTACGAATGAGAGAGCCTCAGGGTTCTTAGCACGGTAGATGAGCTGGAAGTTAGTCCACAAGCACCAGCGGCCTGTTCCTTCTGTTGCTGTAGAACGGATACCAAGACGAAGCTTGCCGTCTGTAACAAGACCGTAAACTGTCTGCTTGTAGCGTCCTGCCTCAAATGCTGTTGAAGCACCGTTCATACAGTTAGGAATCCAGCCAGCCTCAGTCTGTTGGTCTGTATCCCACTCTGTTGTTGTATATGCGCTTTCCTCAGAGCAGTCAGCCATGATATGCATTACCGGAGTAGCGAACTCATTGAGATAGATTTCAGCCGGAACAGTCTCAGAACCATCAAATGTATCGTTTGCGCCCGGACGATAGAATGCGTTCACAGAAACCTCATAGAGACCATTCTGAATCTCCACATCCTGATATACATCGAATGCTGTCTCGTATGCCTCAGCACAAGGGAAAGTAGCCAGACCACCTGTCAATGTCACCTTGTTAGGGTTCTGCCATCCCTTACCAGAAGCGTCACTAAAGTCAGGGTTGATTACCAATGCAGTACAGTTTGTACCGTCGCTCATACCATTGTTGATGGCATTGCTTCTCATTGTAGCAAGGAAGGCAGTCTCTGCAATCACTTCCTCAGTAGAGAGCGGGCAGTTTGCAAGGATATAACGTGCGCCACCGTTAGGATAATCCTCATCCGGTTCGTCCTCGCTTGTGAGATACCAAGTAACGAGGTCCACATCTTCTCCTTCCAAGTCTGCATGCTCAGCAAAATACTGGTCAGCCTCCTCAACAGCGGCAGCGTATGCAGCGTATGCCTCTACGTTTGCTTTTACACTGTTGTCAGCATCCTTTATAGTAGCAGCAAACGCAAGGATTTCTTCCTTAGAGCCGAGACCCTGAGCCTGCTCCAAAGTTGCCTTGTAAGCGTCAAGGAGAGCAGCCTGTACATATATGCCCTCTGCCTCATAATTCTCTACCGGAGTAGCGACATTAGCTATATAGTGCTTGTAAGAATCGAGTGAGTTTCCGTAGTATGTCAATTTAGCATTGTCAATACCCATCCACACACCTTCAGCTACCGGCTTGTTCAGACCGATTTCGATGCTGTCAGCATCAACCACTGTCCAAACCTTGTAAGTAGCAGGCACGCTACCAGCAACAACTACACTGTCGTTGTTTGCATATACATAAGCTGTATTGGCAACGTCACAGAACGCACCAAGCTGGAGAGAATAGATACCGTTAGGCACGTTGTTGATGACCTTGTACATCTTGCCCTTGTATGCAGTTGAGTTCCAGTTCTCCCAGAACTGACCTGTGAAGTTCTCACCGCCGTTGGCAGCATCCTCTGTCACCTTGTTTGTTGCCACACCATGGTTGGCAGCACCTGTAGTGTATGACCATCCGTCAGCGTTCTCGTCAAATGTATAGTTGCCTATATAGTCGGCAGTCATGTCGAGCGGGTTCTCTGGAGTAGCAGATGTCTCAAGAGCAAGAGCGATAGCCTGCTTGAGCGCAAGCTCTGCTGCCTCAAGCTCTTCCTGAGTGCTGTTTGTGTTGGCATAAACAGCCTCAGCAGCTGATGCGTCCACATTCTTATCCTTAGCCTCGTCAATCACAGCCTTCAAAGACACAGCAGCGGCATAAACCACATACTTAGCCTGATATGCTGCATAGTCAGCCTCAGTCACGAACTGCCAGTCGATGCAATAAGTACCCTCAACTTCCTCGTCATTAATGAAGAGCAACGGGTTGATAGCTGTATTCTCAGCATTGCTTGAAAGGTCAACACCGAAATAAGCGTTCTCGTAATTTTCCCAGTTGAAAGTAGGGTTCAGCGCTGCGCCGTAGATACGGTAAGTGTTGTTCGCACCAACCTCCAACTCCCAGTAATAGTTCGGCTGGGAAGCGCGGTCAACATAACTTGCAGTCTCGCTGTCAATGAATACATTTTTCCATGCAGACTTCACAACAGATGAGTCGTTAAACAAGTAAGTCTTGCCATCCCATACAGCATTCTCTTCTTCTTCCTCAGAAGGAACATACTTGCTGATGAATACTCTAAGACCTTCTGCGCCCACACTTGACTGAGTGTTGTAAGCATTGCCTTCTGTAAAGAAAGACTTTGTGCCTACATTGTAAAGGTAGTACACGATAGTGTCTGCACCTACCTCGCTTACCTTCAACTCAGAAGTTGTAGGAACAGGCTGTGTCCATTGTGCCATAGCGCCTGCGCTTGCAAGCATTGACGCACCAAATAGAAGTAGCTTGTGCTTCATAATTTAATTTGTTAAGTTAAACGATAATTTATTATTGGTTAAGTAATTGTTGTCTTAAATATGTCGCTTATTCCCCTTAAGATTTCAGTGCTTTTCTACACGGTAGAAGTTAAGGAAAATGATACGTCTCTCCGCAAGAGATGTACCACGCGTGTTATTCGCTTGGTAATGCGCCTGTTAGTCCTTTCCGACTGTCTTTTTTGTCGAACATCTCTATTTGCTGCAAACATAATACATTGACAGGCGCATTTTGACATTATGTCATTTGGAATGGAACCGCATTTTTAACAATTGCCGCAGTTTCTTACTCTTGCCTGATGCTTGATTTTTGGTGCTTTTACTTGTAAGTGTATGATAATCAGTTGAATATATTTTCAGTGAAAAGTATGCGGTTTTAGTCCAAAAACTAAGGGTTGAAGTCAAAATAGGAAGTGTTGATAATCAGTGAGTTATGAGAATTTTGTCTTAAAACAGTCTTTTTTCGGGTTCAAAATCCATTTTTGTTTTTCGGAGCATTGAAAAGAGGACTGTGGTGTTTTTGAGGGAGTGATTCTGAAAAATGCCCGATTTTGACCCGAAAAACGGGCTTTGAAAATTTTGTGCGCCTTGAAAATAAATTTTGTGCGCCTTGCGCAAAAAATCAGTGTGCCTTGGAAATAAATTTTCAGCACCTTGTAATTTTGGGTTTTACTGGACTTTTGGGTGGGAAAGGTGTGTTTTAAGGTGAATTTATATATCTTTTAGTCGGTTGGATTGTTCTATTTGTCTCCTTGAATTTTGAGGATTAGAAGTCGCCGTAGAATCGCGTTTTTGCAACCTCGGCGGAGTCCGGTTCATTTTGAGGCGATTCTACGGAGATGGAATTTAACATATCAAATTGTCAGTAAATTTGATATATTACTGATATTTTCAACAGACTCCTCCGTCACTTCGTGACACCTCCCCTAACTTAGGGGAGGAACCTGGTCACCGTGCCTGTGGAGGATTTAACTATTTGATTGACAGGGTATATAGCTCCTCCCCTAAGTTAGGGGAGGTGTCACGAAGTGACGGAGGAGTC
>JAMPEL010000122.1 GCA_023665185.1 Roseburia sp. | reverse complement strand
GAGGAGGACGGAAGATGCCAAGAACGATAACAGTCAAAGGAATAGGCCGGGCATCCGCGAGACCGGATACGGTCGTGTTGTCTATGTCTCTTGATTCCCGTGATAAGGATTATGATAAGGCGATGGAAATCGCCGCCGACAATATCGAAGATATTACCCGTGCGGTTATTGCCGCAGGTTTTGAAAAGGAAGCGCTCAAGACGACGGACTTTAACGTGAGGACAGAGTACGAAAGCGTGAAAGGGCGGGACGGAAACTACCGGCAGGAGTTTCGCGGCTATGTGGTCAGCCACAATCTCAAAGTCGAATTTGGATTTGATGTAAAGAGATTGTCAAAGGCATTGTCCGCGATTGCCGGATGCGCGTCTCATCCGCAGCTCTCCATTTCCTTTGTGGTGAAGGATACGGCAGCGGTGAATGAGGAGATGCTCCGTTCCGCTGCGGAGAACGCTCGGAAAAAAGCAGAGATACTCTGCGATGCATCTGGGGGAAAGCTCGGCAAGCTGCTCACGATTGATTACAGTTGGAGTGAAATCAACATCTGCTCTGATACCGGATACCGTCTCGCGGAAGAATGTTATTCTGCGCCGATGATGGCAAGAGAAATTGAAATCGAACCAGATGATGTGGACGTAAGCGATACGGCTACCTTTGTGTGGGAAATGGATTAGCGGGCATACATATTAAACAACAGAAACGCCGTCTGAATCATAAGATGGTATAATTTACAGTGATGAGGGAGAATTAGCCCTTAGAAAAATCCTCAAGTAATGGAGATGAAGATATGGCATACCAAAGCGAAGCAGAGCTTGAGCAGCAATTTGTGGAACAGCTCAACAAGCAGGGATATAATTCCGTTTCTATCCCAGATTATGATGCGCTATTAGAGAACTTTAAGATACAGTTTGAAGCGTTTAATTCAGCAAAACTTGATTCCCCTTTAACGGCTAAGGAATGGGAACGCATTTTTAATCATATACTCGGCAAATCTGTATTTCAGAGTGCAAAGATACTAAGAGATAAATTTGTACTTGAGCGCGAGGATGGAACCAAAGTGTACCTATCCTTCTTTGATGCTGACCATACAAAAAACATTTTCCAAGTCACAAACCAAACTACTGTTGTCGGGAAATATGTGAATCGTTACGATGTGACAATTCTTGTCAATGGGTTGCCTCTTATCCAAGTAGAACTGAAACGACGCGGCATTGACATTCGGCAAGCAATCAATCAGATAATGCGATACAAGAAAAATTCTTATATTGGTCTCTATCACTTCATTCAAATATTCGTGGTCTCGAATGGAGTTGATACGAAATATTTTGCGAACTCTGACCGTGACCTGCTGTATAGTCTGGCTTTTTTTTGGACGGACTTTAATAATATCAGAGTCACCAACTTGAAGGAATTTTCCATTTCTTTTCTCGCACGCGACCATGTAGTCAAGATGCTTACGAGATATACGGTATTGAATGAGACGGATAAACTGCTGATGGTGATGCGTCCTTATCAGGTTTACGCTGTTGAGGCACTTGTCCGTCAGGCTACTTTGACAAATCGCAATGCCTATGTGTGGCACACCACTGGTGCCGGAAAGACACTGACATCATTTAAGACTGCCCAGATATTGGCCTCGAATCCGAACATTAAGAAGGTGGTTTTTCTTGTTGACCGCAAAGATTTGGATTCCCAGACGACTGAGGAGTTTAATAAGTTTGAAGCTGGCTCAGTTGATGCCACGGACAGAACAGATGTGCTTGTCCGCCAGATGAAAGACAAAAATCGTCAGCTCATTGTGACAACGATGCAGAAAATGGCAAATGCTGTAAAGCGACCTCAATATGCAAAAGTGATGGATGCGTATAAGGACGAAAAAGTGGTTTTCATTATTGATGAATGTCACCGCAGCCAATTTGGTGATATGCACAAAGACATTGTACGCCATTTTCAAAAAGCACAGTTTTTTGGATTTACTGGAACGCCACGGTTTGAGGTGAACGGGAAAACGGAAGGGAAAATTACGCAGACTACGGAGATGCTTTTTGGTGAGTGCGTACATAACTACCTTATCAAAGACGCAATATTTGATAATAATGTTTTGGGCTTCCATGTCGAATATATAAAAACAATGGAAGGAAACTATGATTGGGATGACCCGACACTGGCAGATGCTATTGATGTTGGAGAATTATACCTGTCCGACGAGAGAATGTCTTTGATTGCCAACCACATAGTCCAGAACCATAAATCGAAAACCCGCAATGGTCAGTATACTGCTATTTTCGCGGTGTCTTCTATTGAGGCGTTGGTTAAGTATTATGACATTTTCAAACAGATAAAACATGATTTGAATATCTCCGGAATTTTCTCGTATGGGCAAAATGAGGATGCAGAAGGAAAAGACGAGCATAGCAGCGATTCTTTGGAGCGTATCATCAAAGACTATAATGATATGTATGGGACAAGTTTTTCGACGGATACTTTTTCTGCTTATCATAAAGATATTTCAGACCGGGTAAAAGGCAAAAAGACAAAATCTCTTGATGTTTTAATTGTAGTAAATATGTTTTTAACAGGGTTTGATTCCAAGCAGCTCTCTGTTTTGTATGTTGACAAAGATTTGAAGTATCATGATTTGCTGCAAGCGTATTCCCGTACAAACAGGGTAGAGAAAGAAACGAAGCCATTCGGCATCATTATCTGCTATCGTAATTTAAAAAAGAGAACCGATGATGCGATTGCTCTATTCTCACAGAGCCATGATACAGAAGGAGTATTGGTTCCGGGATATGAATACTTTGTTGAGAAATTCAACGAGATGGTTATGAAACTGAAAGAAGTCGCACTCTTTCCAGAATCTGTTGATACGATGCAGAGCGAAGAGGAACAAAAGAAATTTGTTATTATATTCCGTGAGCTGACGAAATACCTTCAGTCATTACAGACTTTCATTGAATTTAGCTTTGACCAGCAACCTCTTATCATGTCTGAACAGGAGTATCAGGATTATAAGAGTAAATACCTGATGCTGTATGCAAAGCAGAAAAATAACAGGGAAGTTGTTTCTGTCCTGAATGATGTGGACTTTTGTATTGAGCTGATGGAGAGTGACCGAATCAATGTCGCATATATTATGAACCTGATTCGCAACATCCATTTCGACGACGCCAATCAAAAAGATTATGATATCAAGCATATCAAGGACGAGCTGGGTAGAACCGACAATCCTCAGTTACTACGGAAAGTAGAGATTTTACAGTCCTTCCTTGATATGGTTGTCGTCGGACTGAACAGCGCAGATGAAATTGATGCAGCGTATAATGATTTTGAAAATGCTGAAAAGCAGAAAGAAATTGTTGCCTTTGCGCAGTCCGAAGATATTGATGCGAGGATGCTTACGGATATTATTTCGGAATATGAGTTTTCCGGCACAATGGACGCTGGGAATATCCGTGACCGCATTAGTAAACCGATGCCATTGTTGAAGAAACGTTCTCTGGTGAATCGAATTGTTGATTTCATCAGAAAGCATACAGAAAAATATCAATAAGGAGTACAAAAGATGGATAATTCAATTCAAGCTCACCAGAAAGAACTTTGCAATAAACTTTGGTCTATGGCCAATGCCCTGCGTGGAAACATGGAGGCATACGAGTTTAAAAATTACATTTTGGGTATGATTTTCTATTTCTATCTTTCAGATAGAACGGAAAAGTACATGGTTAATCTTCTGAAAGATGATGGAATCAGTTATGAGGAGGCTTGGAAGGACGAGGAATACAAAGCAGCCGTTGTTGAAGAAGCATTGCGGGATTTAGGCTATGTGATTGAGCCACAGTTTTTGTTCCGCAAAATGGTGGATATGGTTGAAAACCGTTCTTTCGATATTGAATTTTTGCAAAAAGCAATCAATACATTGATGGAATCCACTATCGGCAACGATTCCCAAGAGGATTTCGATGGTCTCTTTTCTGATATGCAACTTGATTCGACAAAGCTGGGGCATACTGTCAAGGACAGAAGCGCGGTCATGGCAAAACTTATATCATCCTTAGATGAAATCAACTTTGGCATGGAGGATACTAAGATTGATGTTCTCGGTAACGCATACGAATATCTGATTGGACAATTTGCAGCAACTGCCGGGAAGAAGGCCGGTGAATTTTACACGCCTTCTGGTCCTGCTGAATTACTTTGCCGTCTGGCTTGCCTTGGCCTTACAGATGTGAAAGATGCTGCTGACCCAACGTGCGGTTCCGGTTCACTTTTGCTCCGGCTCAAGAATTACGCAAATGTACGCAACTACTATGGGCAGGAATTAACTTCTACTACATATAATCTTGCCAGAATGAACATGATATTGCGTGGCATCCCCTACCGTAATTTCAATATTTATAATGGGGATACATTGGAGCATGACTATTTCGGAGAAATGAAGTTCCGGGTTCAGGTTGCCAATCCTCCCTACTCCGCAAACTGGTCTGCTGACATGGGATTCATGGAGGATCCGCGCTTTAACGAGTATGGGAAGCTGGCACCAAAAAGCAAAGCCGATTTTGCTTTTGTCCAGCATATGGTTTTCCACATGGACGAAGATGGGCGGGCTGTTGTGCTGTTGCCTCACGGTGTTTTGTTTAGAGGTGGTGCAGAAGAAACGATTCGTAAGCATCTTATTCAAAAGTTGAACGTGTTGGATGCTGTCATCGGTTTACCAGCCAATCTGTTTTTTGGCACAGGCATCCCGGTTTGTGTACTTGTCCTTAAAAGAGCGCGCAATGGGAATTCAGACAATATCTTGTTTATTGATGCTTCCAGCAACTTCGA
>JAMPEL010000121.1 GCA_023665185.1 Roseburia sp. | reverse complement strand
TTGAAAATTTTGTTCACCTTGAAAATAAATTTTGTTCACCTTGCGCAAAAAATCAGTGTGCCTTGGAAATAAATTTTCAGCACCTTGTAATTTTGGGCTTTAGTGGGTTTTTGGATGGGAAAGGTGTGTTTCAGAGAATTTTTGTATGTCTTTTAGCCGCACGGATTGTTCTATTTGTCTTCTCGATTTTCGAGTCGCAAAACCCTCCGTAGAATCGCGTTTTTGCAACCGAGGTAGAGTCCGGTTCATTTTGAGGCGATTCTACGGAGGTCGATTTTAACATATTAAATTGTCGGAGTATTCTGATTTATATTAACATTCTGCAATCGAAAAGCCCATTTGGGTATGTCAAGAATATCCGTTAAGAGCATATTTGTAAAAAGTAGACAACCAGTCTGATTCATCTGCGAAATATCGCCTATATCAAAACTCAACTCTATAAAAAAAACAAGATAAATCACTTGAAATGTCGGATGAGTCGTAATGATATTAATGAACTTTATTTGTCTCGAACTGACATGATGTCAATTTACCCGAAGATACATCAACACAAAAGTCTGTGTCTGGTTCTTTTTTTTACCGCCTGCTCAACTTGTTTTTGAGCTGTCCTTATCGTAAATTCAAATAGTACATGTGAAGTTTTTATTTTTACCTGAATTTAGTGTAAATAAATCCTAAAAGAAATGTGTGATGGTTGGCTTTATGGAATAAAATATTTAACTTTGCAAATGTGATAATAAAACACTGCATTTTGCTATTATTTAATATAAAATGATGGAAAAAACACTTGTTATACTTAAACCGTGCGCAGTGCAGCGCGCAATAGTGGGTGAGGTTACTGCACGGTTTGAACGTAAAGGTTTGCGATTGGCTGGGATGAAGATGATGCAATTGACTGATGAGCTACTCAATGAGCATTATGCGCATTTGGCAAGCAAACCCTTCTTTCAGCGTATAAAAGACTCTATGATGGCGGCTCCTGTTGTTTGCTGTTGCTATGAAGGTGTGGATGCTGTAGAAACTGTCAGAAGTATGACAGGTAGTACAAACGGACGAAAAGCGGCTCCTGGAACCATACGTGGTGATTATGGCATGAGTTTTCAAGAGAATATCATTCATACATCGGATTCTCCTGAGAATGCTGTGACAGAACTTGCCCGTTTCTTTAAGCCGGAAGAAATTTACGACTATAAGCAGGCTGCGTTTCAATTCCTTTATGCTAACGATGAATATTGATTCCGTAGGTATAAATGGATAGCTGTTTCAGAAGAATACTTATTGAATAATCAGAGGTGTTTAGTCTAAGTTCCCTGACATTTTTTTGAAAGGGGGGATAGGCGATACTTGTGAAAGCTAATTGTAGTGTCGATAGAATTATAAATAATTATTGTTCAACTAAATAATTAAAATCAGAGCAAGGAAATAAAAAAAACAGAGAAAACCAATGATTCTAAAAGTACTAACAAAAACACTTGGTGTGGCATTGCTTTCAATGGTGTCTGTAAGCGCGTCGGCTCAGGACCTCATTGCACGTCAGGCTCCATCAGACAAGAAGTTGAAGGAAATCAAAAACGTAATTTTGACCAATACAATCGCACCTGTGGATCTCCAAAATCCCGCAGCTGATATTTATACAGACTGGAACAACAGCGGAATTTCGAAGGTTGCAGGGCGTGTGGCATCAGATTACCATGTTGATTTGCGCGGCTTCTGTATGCCGACTCCAAGCCGCAAGGTGAATTCAAAGTTCGGACCTCGATGGGGAAGACGGCATGAGGGGTTGGACATAAAGGTTTATGTCGGTGATACTATTCGTGCCGCTTTTGATGGAAAAGTGCGAATTGTAAAATTCAATCGTGGCGGTTACGGATATTATGTGGTAATCAGGCATCCTAACGGTCTGGAGACGCTTTACGGACACTTGAGCAAGCAAATTGTGAAGGAGAACCAGATTGTGAAAGCCGGTGAGCCTATCGGACTCGGAGGAAACACGGGACGTTCATTCGGTTCGCACTTACATTTTGAGACTCGTCTGCTTGGCAAGCCTATAGATCCGGCAAAGATGTTCGATTTTGTCAATCAGGATATTACCGGTGATTTTTATTCAGTCCGTACCGGAACGACTATCAAGGGCAACAGTGCTGTCGCAAGGACAAATGCCAGTCTTCTTGCTATGGAGAAGAACGGCATGGAGGATGTGGCTGATGTGAATAACGGTGGTGCCGCTGTAGAGGCTTCGGCTGCCAATAACACTGTGGCTGAGGCTAAGGCCGGCAGGGCGGTAAATACATCAGCTCCAAGAAAGGTGACATACCGTGTGAAGGATGGTGACAATCTTTATAATATAGCGCGTCGTCATGGCATAACTGTAAGTAAATTGTGCCAACTCAACAATATCACTCCTAAGACAGTTATCCATAAAGGATTGGTGTTGAAATGCTCATGAGTGGCTTACTGACGGTTTGATACACGTTCATTTTTTCTTTTACATATTGACGTCCTGCTGTTTTGAATGGCAGGACGTTTTTTTGAGTTTTGAATATTTCTTTTTATGATATGTGACCGGCGAGACGGACGAGGGAATGTTTTTTTATCCCGCTATATGGAATCGGTGATTCGGACATCTTCCTTGCGTTCAAGCATCGTGCGGTGTCAAACAGAAAAAAATATCAGTTGTGGTTTCTATTAATAATTTGAAGGTGGAGTTCAGTGCCGTGCCGCTGTTTTCCGATGTAAGTTTTGTGATTAACCCGAAAGACCGAATCGCTCTTGTCGGAAAGAACGGTGCGGGCAAGTCTACAATGCTGAAGATTATATCAGGATTGCAGGCTCCAACCGAAGGATGTGTATCCAAACAGAAAGACGTGACTGTCGGGTATCTTCCGCAGGTAATGGTTCTGAGTGATGAGCGCACTGTGATAGAGGAGGCGGAGACTGCTTTTGCACATATCAGTGAGTTGCAGGAGTCTATCCGGCGGATGAATGATGAACTGGCAGACAGGACAGACTATGAGTCGGAAGAATATATGCGGCTGGTGGAGACTTTCAGCCGTGAGAACGAACGTTTCACCATGATGGGCGGGCAGAACTATCATGCGGAGCTGGAACGTACATTGATTGGTCTCGGGTTTCGCCGTGAGGACTTCAACCGTCCTACGAGCGAGTTCTCGGGAGGTTGGAGAATGCGAATTGAGCTTGCCAAACTGTTGTTGCAGAAGCCTGATTTGTTACTTCTCGATGAGCCTACAAACCATCTTGACATAGGGTCTATACAGTGGCTTGAGGCTTTTCTTGCGACAAGGGCAAACGCTGTGGTGCTTGTTAGTCACGACCGTACCTTTATAAACAACGTGACAAACCGCACAATTGAAATATCATGTGGGCGAATCAATGACTATAAGGTTAAGTATGACGAGTATGTGAAGTTGCGTGAGGAAAGGCGCGAGCAGCAGTTGCGTGCATACGAGAACCAGCAGAAAGAGATTGCCGAGACACAGGCTTTTATTGAGCGTTTCCGTTATAAGCCTTCAAAATCCAATCAGGTGCAGAGCCGTGTCAAGCAGTTGGAGAAGATTGTGCCTATTGAGATTGACGAGGTGGATACGTCTATGCTGCGCCTGAAGTTCCCTCCATGTCTGCGAAGTGGTGACTATCCGGTGATTTGCGATGAAGTAGGTAAGAGGTATGGCGCTCATAATGTGTTCTCGGGAGTCAATCTGACGATAAAGCGCGGTGAGAAAGTCGCTTTTGTCGGAAATAACGGTGAGGGAAAATCCACCCTTGTCAAGTGCATCATGGGTGAGATTCCTTTTGACGGAATGTTGAAAATAGGGCACAATGTGCAAATCGGATATTTTGCGCAGAATCAGGCGCAGTTGCTTGAAGGCGAAATCACGGTGTTTGATACGATAGACAGAGTGGCAAAGGGCGACATGCGGCTGAAGATTCGCGACTTGCTCGGGGCTTTCATGTTTGGAGGAGAAGCTTCTGAGAAATATGTGAAAGTGTTGTCGGGAGGAGAAAGAAGCAGGCTTGCCATGATACGTCTGTTGCTTGAGCCGGTGAATCTGCTTATTCTGGACGAGCCTACGAACCACCTTGACATGCGTTCAAAGGATGTGTTGAAGAATGCCGTGCGTGATTTTGACGGCACAGTGATTGTGGTCAGCCACGACCGTGATTTTCTTGACGGACTTGTGTCGCGTGTATATGAGTTCGGCGGAGGAAAGGTGCGTGAGTTTATTGGCGGCATCTATGATTTTCTGGAGAAGAAACGTAAGGAAAATGAAGGTATGACCGGACTTGACGGCGACACGAACCATCGGGCGCAGGCTGACACTCCTGCAAACGGAAAGCGGGCAGAGAAAACAGCTGCTGAGGCAGGCAACGCGGTTTCTGTCGGCAGATTGTCGTATGAGGAACAGAAGGAGTTGGCGCGCCGCATTCGGAAGGCGGAAAAAGCCGTGAAGGAGTGCGAGGATAATATAGAGAAGTTAGAGGCTGAGATTGCCAATGTGGAGACAATGATGGCTACCCCTGAGGGTGCTTCCGATATGAATTTGATTTCGCGTTACTCGGAACTCAAGAAACAACTTGATGCTACGGTAGAGAAGTGGGAAACCGCTTCAATTGAGCTTGATGAGATACAACAGCCATAGCGAGAGCCTGATTGGCTGGTAGTTGTGGCTGGTGTGAATAATAAATGTGACGTCTTGTCCTGTTATGGACAGGACATTTTTTTGTAGGTATGGCCGTGCGTGTCTGTTACGGGTGTGTGCCGGTGTCAGTTGTCTTTGAAATCATAATAAATAAGGATTGATTGATTTCGGTTTTTGACGTTACTTTGCACCCGTGAATAATGCTTGGTATGGCATTCTTTAATTTATGATAAGTAAGTCGTAAAAATTAATTTATACTAAGCCGCATGGGCAAAATTGATA